>DGAD01000056.1 GCA_002382805.1 Clostridiales bacterium UBA4039 | reverse complement strand
AACTAGCTTGACAAATTCCGCTACCTGGTCTCTATTGGTACACCCTAAAAATAAAAACAAAAAACAAAATACCATTACCCATTTTATTAACCTATTTGTTAGTACTTTCATTTTCATCCCCCTTATTTCACAAAGTTGATACACCACTACTCATCATTAATTAATGATATACTAAAAGACAAGACACATCAAGGACTTTTTATTAATGTTTGATTAAATAGACAAATTGCAATTACCTTTTTCAATCTATTTACTCCTTAATAGATATAGGAGGTAAATATATGGATAAGGAAAAAACATTAGTTTATTTAGTATATTCTAGCAAGAAAGGAAACAAAAAAAGCTTATTAACTATAATAGATCAATTCACCCCGCTTATACACAAATATTCTAGAAAGCTAAACTATGAAGATGCTAAAAGTGAATTGATAGAAAAGTTGCTGACAATAGTATTACAAATGCCTAAAATAGAAAACGAAAAAAAATCATTTCATATATTCACAAATCAATTATACATGAATATATAAAACTTTCAAAAAGAAACACATCATTCAACCAAAGGCTTACTTTTTATGACGATTCTTTTTTTGAATGTACCAAAGCTCAAAACGAATTTTCAAAAATTCACTTTTTTGAATTAATAAATGACTTGAAACCTCGGCAACAAGTAATTATAAAATACAAATATTATTACGGTTATACCACAAATGAAATTGTTTCAAAATTAAATATTACTAGGCAATCTGTATACAAAATGAAAAATGTGCATTAAATATTCTAAAAAATCAGATATCCCCTTCACAAAAATTTTGATTTTATCAGGTAATAAAACCTCTCATAAAATGAAAAAGCTTTATATCCCCAGCTTTTTCTTTATGCTTAAGTACGTAATATTAAGAAAGGATAAAATAACAATATGGAATCAGAACTTTTACAAGTCGCAGTAACACAAGGCATGTGGGCTACGTTAGCTGTTGGATTAATTTTATATACTATAAAATATCAAGAAAGACGTGATTTAAAGCAAAATGAACGTGAAGAAAAATATCAATCTACAATTTTCAATTTATCAGATAGTTTGAAAGTTGTAAATGAAATAAAAGAAGAATTAAAATCACTAAAAAGAGAATAATCTATTCAAAGTTATACGTTAACATGAGCTCTATTATTTCATTTTGCTAACATTAACTACTTTGTTTTTTATTGTCATTCCATTCAATTGTTTTACTACTTTATCTCCTTTATGGTTAAAAATCTCAACATATGTAAATCGGTCACGTATATCAATCACGCCAATATCTTGCTGATCGATACCATCCAAATTGCAAAGAGCACCGACGACATCACCTGCCCGTATTTTCTTTTGCTTGCCGGCTGAAATACGAAGCAGTGTAATATCTTTAAATCCCTCATCACGTTTTTGTGTATCTCTCTCTTTTTTTGCTCTCGTTGGCAAAGCATAGCTTGTTGGCAATTCGTTAAAAGTTGTCCGTAAATACCCTTCAATATCTTGCACTTTATATTCGTCAGCCGGACCGATAATACTGATTGCAACCCCTTTATTGCCCTCACGTCCTGTTCGTCCGATCCGGTGGGTATAGTTTTGCACATCCACAGGTAAGTCATAGTTAATAACCAAAGGTAACTGATGTATATGCAGACCGCGCGCTGCCAAGTCAGTGGCTACCAGATAGGTCGTTTTTCCTTCTTTAAACCACTGGATCTGCTTAAGCCTTTGTTTTTGAGGCATATCTCCATGAAGCATGTGAACATTTTTATACTTTCTGCACATGGATTGGTACACCCGTTCTACATCTAGCTTGGTATTACAAAAAACCAGACACTGATCTGGTTCTAACTGCTTAATAATCTCAAAGAGTGTCTTTGTCTTATCCAAGGACTGGGTTATTTTAGAAAAGGATTCAATAAGCTCTTTTTCATCAATAATAGAATCCACTTCAATATGCGTCGGATTGTTCATGTACTCTTTTGCCAATGTCACCACGCGCTCTGGCATCGTCGCGGAAAAAAGCAAAGTCTGTCGATTAGAAGGTAATTGGTTCATAAGACCTGTGACACTATCTAAAAACCCTCGTCGTAAAAGCTCATCCGCCTCATCTAAGACTAATACCTTAAGCTGATCTAATACCAAGTGCCCCTTATCAAACAGGTCGATTACACGACCTGGTGTCCCTACAACAATATGTACTCTTTGTTTTAATTGATGTATTTGAATGTCAATATTTTGTCTTCCATAAACAGGCAATGTTCGTATACGTTTATATTTTCCTATCTTTTGTATTTCTTCACTCACTTGAACAGCTAATTCCCGGGTAGGGGTCAATATTAACACTTGAACACAATTATTTAGAACCTGAACATTTTCAACAATAGGAATGCCAAATCCTGCTGTTTTCCCACTTCCTGTATCCGCTTGAACTACAAGGTCTTGTCCATCTAAGGCATCAACAATTACTCGTTTTTGAACTTCTGTTGGTTGATAATAGCCTAGCATATTCAAACTTTTGATAACCGAAGCATTCAAGTCATATCTATCTTTAAAACGCTCACCCATTGGAACCGCCTTTTAATTTCCCTTTCATTCCAAGACTGTTTGAAGCAAATAAATTATTTTCAAAAGAATAATTAAATTCATTATTACGCTGATGGCGCTTAATCCCAAGACGAATCAACTCATCGAGTAATTGCTTGTATTTTGACCCGCTAGGTTCCCATAAATAAAAGGATAAGGAGCCTGGGATCGGATTAATCTCATTAAAATAGACTTGGTTTTTATCGGTATCAATAATATAGTCAATTCTAACAACACCTGAACACCCGTACTTTTGAAAAATAGCAATTGAATAGTCTTCAATATCCTTTTGCATCTTAGCATCAATATCGGCGGGAATTTGTCGTTTTGCACTACTCATACCTTTTGTACTGTTTTGCATATACTTATCATTAAAGGATAAAATCTCATCTGCTGTACTTGGTTCTTCAATAACAGATGCTTTTGCCTGTTCAATATCTCCAAGCACTGAACAGTTGACTTCCCGTATATTGTCTACCTTGTTTTCAATAATAAGTTTTACATCGTAGTTAAAGGCTTGCTCTATAGCAGCTCTTAATTGTTGCGAGTTTTTGGCAACTTCAATTCCAATACTTGATCCACCACCTGCAGGCTTTATAATCATTGGAAAAACTAACTTTTGCAAAATCTGCGTCAATACATCTTCGCTTTTTTTATAATATGCGTATTTATCCACTGCGACAAAATCAATCACCGGAATACCTACTGATGCCGCAACAATTTTGGATATATCTTTATCCATACTAATTCCGGATGCTAAAACATTGGAGCCTACATAAGGGATTGAAAGCATTTCTAACAATCCTTGTACACCTCCATTTTCCCCTTTATTCCCATGTAAAATTGGAAAAGCCAGCTCAAAATATCCCAGTTTTTTACTAAAGAGCTTACTAGGAACCTTTAAAAGTTCCACCTTTTCTTCACCCTTACATTTTTCAAATCCACATTGTGAACAGCTATTTAATAGCGCTGTCATATCTTTATAATTTTTAATGTCCAATAAGGCATCGCCTGTATAGAACGTCTCATCCTTAGCTATATATATTGGAATAATTTCATATTTATCCTTATCCATATTTTCTATTGCTTGTATTGCTGAAATCACCGACACTTCATGTTCTGTCGCTTTACCACCGAAAAAAACACCCACATGTAGTTTCATGCTTTCTCCTTCCTTTTCTAATGAACTTATGAATTGGCATCCATAGGAATGCTTAACATTTGAATTATATCATAGCCCAGATTTCATAACAATAGTCAAGCTATTAAGAATTAAATATTTCATCAAGGGATTGTATGACTTTTAATCTTCCTTCATTTTCTTGTATCTGCTTGTCTAAAGATGCAAGCGAGTCGTGACGATTAATCCCGATAACATCCATCTGAGCATCCAGCGCTCCATAAATACCTACAATAGAGTCTTCAATGACAACAACCTCTTTTGGGTCTAAACCCAACAGATGCTGTGCTTTTTGAAAAATTTGCGGACTGGGTTTATTCTTGGCAACATCCGCTCCGGTGACTATATGCATAAACATATGCGCATATTGTGTCTTTTCAATGACCATACGAGCACTTTTCGATGATGACGCTATGGCAAGTTTAATATCCTGCTTTTTTAATCGCTCCAATAGTCTTTGTGCATCTTTAAAAAGCGTCACTCCTTGAGTATTAATTATTTGTTCATATGCCTCTTTTTTTTGCATAGAAATCTGATCAATCGTTGATGCACTTACCGTTCCCAAGATATTTTTTATTGCTTGTTCACGCCCTTGCGATTGGCACTTGTCTTGATATTGTTCAAGGGTTAAAGACACATCATAATGACTAAATACTTGGCGCCAAGCCTCTAGGTGATACTGTTCCGTCTCAAGCAAGACACCATCCATATCAAATATTATTCCTTTATACATTGACTTTTCTCCTCTTTGTTCAAATCTTTTTTCGCCTCCTTCAATAATATGATATAATGAAGAGTAAAGCAAAGAGTAAATGTAAAAACATACTTTAGGAGGAAAAAAATGTCAGAAATTAAACTAACCGAATACAGTCATGGTGCAGGTTGTGGCTGCAAAATTGCTCCGGCAATATTAGATAAAATCTTAAAAACCGAAATGGAAACCAGCCACTTTCCACAGCTTTTAGTCGGAAACAGTTCAAAGGATGATGCTGCTGCATTTGACCTTGGAAATGGTACATCTATTTTAAGCACTACCGATTTTTTCATGCCGATTGTTGATGATCCTTTTACCTTTGGGCAAATTGCCGCAACCAATGCTATTAGTGATGTCTATGCTATGGGCGGGAAACCACTCATGGCTATTGCGATTTTAGGATGGCCTATTCATACCATTGACCCGGATATTGCAAAAAAAGTAATCGATGGTGGCCGTAATATTTGTGAAGCTGCAGGTATTCCTTTGGCCGGAGGGCATTCTATTGACTCACCTGAACCTATCTTTGGGCTCGCTGTTACTGGCTTAGTTGAAAATCAATACCTAAAACAAAATAACACTGCAACTCCCGACTGCGAGATATTTTTAACAAAACCTTTGGGTATCGGAATTCTATCGACTGCTCAAAAACGCAAAAAAATCGAAGAAGGCCATATCGATCCTGCTATCGAAGCAATGCGTACTCTAAATAAAATCGGCTATGAAATCGCACAACTTGATGGAGTCGTTGCCTTAACGGATGTTACCGGATTTGGATTAATGGGTCATCTTACTGAGATTTGTGAAGGTAGCCATATATCAGCAACTATTCTCTACGATCAAGTCCCTCTTTTACCTAATACCTTAAAATACTATCACCTAGACTGTATTCCCGGAGGTACGCGCAACAACTTTAAGAGCTATGGTCACCATCTTGCACCGATGACAAAAGAGCAAGAAATCATCCTCTGTGATGCACAGACATCCGGCGGTTTACTGACAATTGTACGCAAAAACGCTGTAGCTGCATTTAAAGAACTTACGCAAAAACATGGTCTTGACTTAAATCCTATCGGGTATACACACGAAGCCAAAGACAAGCTCGTATATGTCAAGTAGAAAGGTCCACTATGAATTTTCAAACAACAAAAGATTTTAAACAGATTGTCCTCAATGAGACTCCGTTAATTGATGTACGGGCACCAATAGAATACGAAAAAGGCGCCTTTTTAGGCGCTACAAACCTTCCGCTTATGGATAATCAGGAGCGGCATGTTATTGGAATAGAGTACAAGAAAAAAGGTCACGACGAAGCCGTCGACCTTGGTTATCAATTGGTTTCAGGTGAAAATAAAGCAAAAAAAATAAAAGCTTGGAGCGAGTTTATTCATGCACATCCTACCGCGATGCTTTATTGTTTTCGCGGTGGTCAACGCTCGCGTATCAGTCAAGAATGGATACAGGAAGCCACAGGAAAGCCTATTGTTCGTCTTGAAGGAGGCTATAAAGCTTTTCGAAACTATCTCATTGATGCCTTAAATCCTGACACACATACATATAGTCCCATACGCCTTGGGGGGCATACCGGCTCCGGAAAAACCATCCTCCTCAAAGAGCTTGACCAGCGTTTTCCTCAAACCGTTCGCTTTTTAGATTTAGAGGGCATCGCTCACCATAGAGGAAGCTCCTTTGGCAACCATATTGAACCTCAACCCACACAAATCAATTTTGAAAACCACCTAGCCTATCAGCTTATTCAAATGCAAGAACGTGGGCTTAATCATCTTATATTAGAAGATGAAGGGCGCAATGTCGGTCGATGTTTTTTGCCAAAACCACTTGTCACATTTTGGAATCAAAAAAACCTGGTTATCTTGGAAGCCCCACTGGAAGAACGGGTAAACATAACCTATCAAGAGTATGTTATCGAAGCTCAATCACACTATATTCAAACCTTTGGTCAAGACGTCGGGCTTCAAAAATGGTTTGAATATGTAATCACTAGCCTAACTAAAATGAAAAAACGCCTTGGAGGACTCGCCTATCAAAACTTAGTCGCCTTGGTCCAACAAGCATATGATGAACAACTGCATAGCGGTTTTACACAGGCTCATACTGCATGGATTCATATCCTACTGGCTGATTATTATGATCCTATGTACACTTATCAAATGGATAATAATGCAGATAAAATCATCTTTAGAGGCAATGCTTCTGAAGTCAAAGAGTATTTACTAAAAAGCTTACATTAATCGGAGGAAAGGACACATGCATTCATCGACAACCCCACACACAAAATCTTCGCAAACTATGATTACCATCTTCGCCTTATCAACCGGTTTTTTTTGGTTTTCTCTCTATGCATATGTGCCAGAGTTATCCACCTACGCCGATGCACTTGGTGCTTCCTATAAGTTTATCGGAATCATTACCGGTTCTTATGGTTTAACCCAACTTTTGCTGCGTATTCCTTTGGGCATTTTTTCTGACCTATTGGGGCGCCGTAAGCCCTTTATCCTCTTGGGATTACTTGTCGCTATCATAAGCTCACTTATCACCTTTATCCATCCTAGTGCCATGAGCCTACTTATCACACGACTACTTGCCGGTGTCTCCGCTGCAACATGGGTGGTGTTCACTGTACTTTTTTCCAGCTATTTTCACGAAAAGGAAGCCACAAAATCTGTAGGATATATTAATTCCTATAACGCCTTGGGACAAATGGTTTCCATGATCATCGGCGGATTCATCTCATGGCGTTTTGGTCCAAGATACTTGTTCTTACTTGCACTTATTGGAGCATGTATTGGTTTTTTGATTGCCTTATTCATTACTGAAGTAAATCATACAAAGCGTGCTTTTCACTTGAAGGATTATCTTGATGTTGCTAAAAATCCAACACTTGTACGTGTGTCTAGCTTAGCCATTCTTTCTCAACTTATCACCTTCGCTTCTGCTTTTGGCTTTGTTCCGGTACTTGCCAAAAAAATGGGTGCTGTTAATCTTCAACTAAGCTTTTTAACCATTCTCGCTATTATTCCGGCGATTTTTATATCTCGCCTAGCCGGTGATTTGTTTCCTCGACTTTGGGGCATAAAAAAAACACTCACGATTGGTTCTCTCATCAGTGCTTTTTTATGTATTCTTATGCCTTTTATTCCTACGCTCACCGGGCTATACATTGCCCAGTTTATCAGCGGAATCGGGCGAAGCATGGTCTTTCCTCTACTTATGGGGCTCGGCATCCAAAATGTAGCTAGTGATCATCGCGCCAGTGCCATGGGCCTATTTCAGGCAATCTATGGTATCGGTATGGTTTTAGGACCTGTTCTCTTAGGTTTTATAGGCGATACCTTTGGTCTTGTTACTGGCTTCATCTTTACAGGTGGAATTGGACTCATGTCCATTTTTATTATTGCCCAACTTGACGAATAAACGCTTTGGTTCGAACAGCTTTGGTATTTTCAAAGACTTCTTCGGGAGTCCCCTCTTCCACAATAACGCCTTCATCCATAAAGATAATGCGATCAGCGACTTCTTTTGCAAAATTCATCTCATGGGTTACAATGACCATAGTCATCTTGTCTTTAGCCAAATCCTTAATAACACGCAACACTTCACCTGTAAGTTCTGGGTCAAGTGCTGAGGTTGGCTCATCAAAAAAAAGAATTTGGGGATTTAGCGCCAGCGCTCTTGAGATACTTACACGTTGTTGCTGACCTCCTGATAATTGATACGGATATGCATCTTCCTTATCTTTTAAGCCCATCTTATCAAGAACTTGCCCAGCAATTGCATGGGCTTTTGTTTTTTCTATTTTTTGTACATGAATCAAAGGGTCCACTACATTTTTTAATACCGAAAAATGTGGAAATAGGTTAAAGTTCTGAAACACAAGTCCAAAATATTGATGAATGCTTCTTAACCTTTCCTGGTTCGAATAATCAACCTGCTCACCAAGATAAGTAATCGTTCCATCATCCACTGTCTCCAGTAATGTTGCACATCGTAATAACGTTGACTTTCCAGATCCCGATGGACCGATAATTGCAACAACTTCTCCTTCATTTACGGTCAAAGAAATATCTTGAATAACACGAAGGTCACCAAACTGCTTTTTTATATTCTTCATTTCAAGTAAAATCATTTTGTCAACCTCCTATCGATAGTAGCTTAATTTCTTTTCGATTTTTTCCATTGTTGTCGCTACGACAAAATTAAAGATATAGTAGAAAATTCCTGCTGCCACATAGGGCATCATATTCGCCTGGGCCGATGCGATAGCTTTTGCAACCGTAAACATCTCTGTTACTGAGATGACAAAGGCAAGGGATGTATCCTTGACCAAAGTAATCACCTCATTAGTAATTGCAGGGATGATACGCTTAATCACTTGTGGAAGGATAATACGAAAGAAAGTCTGTGCCTTGCCGTAGCCAAGAAGCTTCGCCGCTTCATATTGTCCAATGGGCATGGACTCGATTCCTCCTCTGTATATCTCCGCAAAGTATGCTGCATAATTTAATCCAAACCCAATAATTACAGCCCAAAACCTATAGTCTCTTGATAAGGAGATACCAAACAAATAATAGGGTCCAAAGTATACAACCATCAACTGAAGCATAAGTGGTGTCCCACGCATAATCGATATATATATTTTAAAGAAAATTCGTAGAACAGGTTGTTTTGCCATCCGTCCTAAGGCAATCACTAAACCTAATGGTAACGAAATAATCAAAGTTAATACGAATATCTCAATTGATATTAGCATTCCACGTCCGAGCTCGGACAATAATACATATAAATTCACAGCGTTCTCCTTATCTTGAAACTAGTATCTGAAGTCCAATCATTATTTAATGGTTGTAACATCACTTCCAAACCATTTTTCAGATATTGTTTTTAGTGTTCCGTCTTTTGCCATAGCAACAAGCTGTTCTTGAACTTCATCACGTAAACTTTCATTGCCTAACAAAAATCCTACTCCGTATTCTTCAGCCGAGATGTCTTCATCCATCACTTCAAATACGCCTTCTCTTTTTCCTAATTGATATCTTGCAACAATTTCATCCATGGCAACAGCATCGACTGCACCGGATTCTAAATCCATTAAAGCCATGTTATAATCTGCTGCTTTAATAAGTTCGCCAAATGTTTCAAGCAATAAGGTATTGTCTTGAATTGCTTTTTCCGCACTTGAATCTTTTTGGACAACCACTGTTTTGCCTTTTAGATCAGCCATGCTTTTGATTCCTGAATCGTTTCTTACAACAAACACTTGGGCATTTTCCATATAGGGATCTGTCCATGTATATAACTCTTCACGTCCATTAATGGTAAATCCATTCCATACACAGTCTATATTCTCTGACTTAAGCTCCATATCTTTAGCATCCCATGAGATTGGTTGCAAAACAAGTTCTCTATCCAATCGCGTTGCAACCTCTGCTGCTAATTCCAAGTCAAAGCCTGTAAACTCTCCATCATCACCAACAAATCCCATCGGTGGAAAGTTCTGATCAAACCCAACAGTAAAGGTATCTGCCTCTTTTTCTCCACAACCTACAACAAGTACTACCATTAAAATTAATACACTAATTAACCCACCTATTTTTTTCATGTTCTTACCTCACTTTATCTTTTAATGTTTTATGGTCATCAACCATTCTCTCTTCACTCGGCTATGATACCACATTAGCAAGATAAAGTAAAATAGATTTTAAGATTTTTTTACACGGATTCCTGGTTTTAAGCCTTTGGCATCTAAATCCGTAATGACTACGTCTTTTTTACGGAGTCCTTGGGTAACAATTTGCTCTCCGGTAAGTTCATACCCTAGAACGACTTCTTGTTCAACGGCGATACCATCACGAATAACCATCACCATATCTTTGTCTCCCACTTGATAAATTGAACTCATGGGTACAATCAGCTGGTTACCCTCGCTAAACAAAATAAATTTGACATCCACTTCAAAACCTGATTTTAGGTAATTATTGGCTTCCGGCTGAACTTTGACAAGAACTTTTCTTTCCTCAATACCTAAGGGTGAACGTTCAACCGTCGCACTATCACCTATATATGCAATCGTTGCGTTAATCTCTACATCCCCTGAGCGTAGATGGTGCTTAAGACGCACTTGGTCCCCTACATGAATAGACTCTATATCACGTGTGTTAACTGTTACTTCAACATGATTATCCGCTTCTCCAAGAATTAAAAACAAGTAGTCCATCCCTTGCACTCGGTTAACATCTTCAATCATAACCTCACTAATCACCCCATCAAAAGGTGCTTTAATTGTATGCTTTTCCAGCTGTGTAGTGATTGTTTCAAGGGCTGTCTTGGTACTGTCAATCATAGACTGATAGTACTTTTTTGTTGGTGTAAGCATATCTCTGCCAAGGGTTTGATCAATGCTATCGATTTGTCCATAAAGGGCGTTACGCATACTTGTATAGTAATCATCCGAAGACTGATTAGCCGCCTTCGCTTCTTTATAAGCCGCTTCATAACCTTCCACAACATCTTCAAATGCTTCCAATTCACTTTGTGAAATATATCCTTCTTCATAAAGCTGCTGATGCTTTTTAAGATCCTCTATACTTTGTTCATACTGCGATTGGCTTTGATTAACTAGCAAGTCTTCAAGTTCTTTTTGCTCCTTTGTGTTCATCTGTGCTGTTAATGAGTTAATCTGTCCCACTAAGTTTTGACGCGTTCCGCGTAATGTATCCATCTGCATCTGTATCTCAACTTCTGCATTGGCCATCTGGGCTTCGTAGCCAGCTAGCATGATTTGCTGGGCTAGACGTTCTTGTTCTACTGCTGTTGTGTCAAAGGTCATTAAAATATCGCCCTGTTTGACATGCATCCCTTCTTCAACCATAATCTCATCAATCTCTCCTGTAACAGATGGGTAGATATATTGCTGTTGTTTATTGACAACAACGCCTGTTTCTAAAAAATATATCTCTGACTCTCTCGGTTCTATTACTTTAGCTTCTATAGCCATCGGTTGAAAATACG
Source organism: Clostridiales bacterium UBA4039 (assembly GCA_002382805.1). Taxonomy (GTDB): domain Bacteria; phylum Bacillota; class Clostridia; order Lachnospirales; family Vallitaleaceae; genus UBA1351. Next base: position 49,937 of record DGAD01000056.1, on the reverse strand, counting down.
CATAAATTCCATAAGCTACCCCTAACAAAACAACAATAAGAATTCCAATGATTTTTACTTTTTTCTTCATTATTCTCTCTCCTTTAAGACTTCAACCAGGTCTAGTTTTTTTATGGATTTTACTGAAGTAAAATTTGCAATGGCAACGGCTATTACGCAACCTATACCCCCAATAATATAGGCGTCCATCGATATCGTTGTTGGCCATGAGAATGCATCCACATTAATGGAGTTGACCAATCCATAATTTAACAGTTTTGTAAAAGGAATACCTAGTAAAATACCAATAAAGCATAGTATCCAATATTCAAAACTCATGATTTCCTTGACTTCCTTGATATGTAGTCCTAATACCCTTAATGTTGCATATTCTCGACTACGCTCTGACATAGAGATCACTGCTGTATTATAGATGATTGTAAATCCAATGGTGATGGCTACAATCTGCATAACGACAAGAAGAAAATCATAGGATCCTAGTAGTGATTCATAGAGTTCAAGCGTCTTTGCCTTATCCTCTATTTTTTGAACTTCTTCGCTATATAGAAGTGTCTCACGTATACTATCCATCGCATCTGTATTAAAAATCAGTGTGTTGACTTGTTCTTTTTGTCCCATCAACTCCGACAACAACGTTAAATCCATGTATGCACTCGACCCGATATTTTGATTGACGATATCGACAATGGGCACTTCTATATCATCTGAAAACTGTGGTCCTGAGATAACCACCAATTCCCCCACATCTACATCCAGTGTATTGGCCAAAATACTTCCAAGAATCATCCCTTCACGTGTGATGGGTAAGTTTATTCTGCGAAAGTCATCGTATGCTTTATATAGGTAGTTTCCTTGTCGAATACCAATGATTTTTGTCCCTGTCTGCTTATACCCATTTTTAAGTAGGACAGGTAAGTCTAACACTCCCTCTGCATAATCAATACCCTCAATCTCCATAGCCGATGCGACACCGGCATTATAATCCACAGGTTCTTCTAGAACAATAGAAGCATCATACTTCATTACATGTGTAAATTGATTATAGAACATGGAGTCCATCAGGGTATTCATCATGCCAATCATTGCCATCATACTATACGAAAACATAATTCCAACCACAACAAAACTAGATCGAACTTTATTTCTTGCAATATTGCGTACTGCCATAAAGCCACGACTATTTAAAATCCAACGAAGAAAAGGAATCACTTGTGTAATATCACTTTTGACAGGTTTAGGCGCCGGCGGACGCATGGCATCAACTGGTTTTAAATGCACCATTTTTTTCGCACCAAAGTACGCACCTATAACACCACCAACAACAGCCATCACACTTCCTACATAATAATATATATAATCTGTCACTACATTTTCCATCGGCACTTTATAATATTCAAGATAAAACTGAATATAGGGTCCAATACTTAATAGGCTTGTCCCTACGCCCACAAGCATTCCCAAAAAACCTGTAACTAAACCATAGAAGATATAATGAAACAAAATCGTTCGATTGGAATATCCAAATGCTTTTAGTGTACCTATCTGTGTTCGGTCTTGCTCAATAATTCGTTTAAGCATTAGATATAAAACGACGGCTGCCATAGCAATAAAAGTCATCGGCAGTGTAGTCGACATTGAACGTCCACCAGAGATTTCCTCTTCCATCATCAAATAGCTGAACAAATCATCTTTTTCATATAATTGAATGAGCCCATATTTTTCAAGGGCATCGCGTAGTTCGTCTTTGACATCATCATAAGTGACGCCTTCATCAAATAAAAAGGAGAGATCGTTATATACGCCTTCCATATCTAGAATAGACATCATCATCTCTTCATCAAAGTATGCAATATTATATTTGGTGGTATCTGAGAAAAGTTCATTGATATTTTCAACAATGTATACATATTCCGGCGAATAGATTGAGCCTTGAACTGTAAAGCTATGCTCCGCCTGGTTCATCACTAATGTGATTGAATCTCCCGGTGCATATCCATAGGCTTGATAAAAATCATGTCCAATTAAGATGTCGCGTCGCTCACGCAAATCATTACCTTCTTGAACATAGGCATTTAAGCGTTCATTATTTTCCCCGACGACGGTTGATATTCCTTTTAGGCGAATAACATCCGTCTGGTTATTTGGCATAAGCACTCGAAACGTCCCTACAATACGTCCGTCTACCTGCTTTATACCTTCAATCGACTCGAGGGCGTCTAAAGCTGTTTTAGGAATTTGTGTCACTGTTGCAAACGCATCCCCTAACCTCTGTTGGGCATAATATCGGTTCTTTCCTTTTTCAACTTCAAGCAACGCAGAGTTCATCGTGGCATATGTCCAAACACCTAGTGCCATTAATAATATACATGACAGATATGCTTTTTTATGATGAAGCATTGAACGAATTGCTTTTTTAAGAAGTATCACCAGTTAACCTCCTCCGGTTTCATCGGATGTGGATTTTCCACCACCTTTTCAATAAGACCATCCTTAACGTAAAAGACACGATCTGCCATATCACCAATAGATCGATTATGGGTAATTATGGCAACCGTCTTTTTATACGTCTCATTAAAGGATTTGAGCACTTTAAGTGCCCCGATTCCCGTCGTCACGTCTAACGCTCCTGTGGGTTCGTCGCAAAGTAGAATATCCGGATTTTTGGCAACCGCTCTAGCAATAGCCACACGCTGTTGCTGTCCACCCGATAGTTGGGAAGGGAAGTGATCCGAACGATCGGCAAGCTCAATCTCTTCTAGCAACTTATTAATATCAAGAGCATCTTCGGAAAGCTCTGAAGCCAGCATAATATTTTCTCTCGCTGTCAAATTTGGAACAAGATTATAGAATTGAAAAATAAAGCCAATCGCTTCTCTACGATATTTGGTTAGTGCCTTCTCAGATAGTTCCCCTATTTCTTTACCTTTATAGTTGACACTTCCGCTTGTGGGTGTATCAATACCGCCTACTATATTAAGGATAGTACTTTTACCCGAACCACTCGGTCCAAGTATAACTACAAACTCGCCATCATATAACTCAAGATTGACCCCTCGCAGTGCATGTACCTTAACTTCACCCATCTGGTACTCTTTTTTCAAGTCTTTGACCTCTAAAATCTTTTGGCCTCTTTCTTTCACGGACATACCACTCCTTCTCCTCTTGACCTTAGCATATATTATATTTTATCACATCACATCGTAACATTATAGCCTTCGCTATTTTTTTTTGCATTATAGTGCATCTTCTTGTATAATGTGTTTAGCACTTTACTACACTACCTTATAGGAGGAACAGCATGACAGTTAGCATTGGAACATATATCACCTTTATTTTGTATTTTATTTTTATGTTAAGTATTGGTATTTACTATTACACGAAGTCAAAAGACTTATCGGATTATATTTTAGGCGGACGTAATCTTAACAGCTGGGTTACTGCGCTAAGTGCTCAAGCTTCTGACATGAGCGGGTGGTTACTCTTAGGGCTTCCAGGCGCCGCCTATCTTAGTGGATTTGAAGCTAGTTGGATTGCCATCGGTTTACTTATCGGTACCTATTTGAACTGGAAATTTGTCGCCAAACGATTACGTCAATACACAGAACATTCCGGTGACGCATTAACTATTCCAGATTATCTCGAACATCGTTTTAAAGATACTTCGAAAGTGCTTCGAATCATTGCTGCTACAATTATTCTTGTCTTTTTCTTAATCTACACCGCCTCCGGTTTCGTCGCAAGCGCCACATTATTTGAATCCGTCTTTGGCTTCAATTATTATGCTGCCTTAACGATTGGAGCAGTCATTGTCATCTCGTATACCTTCCTCGGAGGGTTTATGGCTGTATGCTGGACTGATTTTTTCCAAGGATTACTGATGTTTATTGCTATTCTTATCGTCCCAACAATCGCCATTATTCATCTTGGAGGTTTTTCCCCAACGATAAGTCAAATCCAGGCTATTGACCCCAACATGCTCAGTTTTTTTATTGATGCATCCGGTAACCCTGTGACCGCCATTGGTGTCATTTCTCTATTAGCTTGGGGGCTTGGTTATTTTGGACAACCCCATATCCTTGTCCGTTTTATGGGAATCCGTGACGCCAATGCCATCAAGCAGTCCCGACGTATTGCCATGATATGGGTTTTTCTCTCTCTTGGTGCTTCCGTCCTTGTAGGTATTGTTGGACGCGCATATTTTGCAACAACGCTTGCAAACTCTGAGACTGTCTTTATGGAGCTTATCGCTACATTATTTCATCCGGTAGTGGCCGGGCTATTACTCGCGGCTATCCTTGCCGCTGTTATGAGTACTGCTGACTCTCAACTTTTGGTTACGGCATCATCGATTTCGGAAGATTTTTACAAAGTCCTTTTCCGTAAACACGCCTCCGATAAAGAGTTGCTTTGGGTTAGTCGTTGCACTGTCGTCATTGTTGCTATTATTGCATATATGATTGCCCTTAATCCCGAAAATTCAGTTATGGGACTTGTCTCTTATGCTTGGGCAGGATTTGGCGCAACTTTTGGTCCGGTTATCCTCTTTTCATTATATTGGAAACGTATGAACAAATGGGGAGCTTTTGCCGGTCTTATCTTTGGTGGATTAACAACCGTTTTATGGAAATTCGCCCATCATCCTCTGTATGAGATTGTTCCTGGATTTATTGTGGCAACCGTTGCAATTATCCTCTTTAGCCTACTCACCAAAAAACCGACATCCATGATTGAAAAAGAATTTGAACATATTTCCTTGATGAATTAAAGATTATCGTCTATGAGAAAACACACACCTTTCAAAAGATCTTTCGGTGTTGCATACTTTTTATATGCATTTTTGAAAAGCAGAAATATAGAGATAGTCCCTCTGCCCGACTTCACGTAAGTGTCTAAGGGCAGAGGGACTATCTCTACATTTGAACTATTGCTCGTACCTTTTATAAATAAAGCTTGCACACTAACTAAAAATTAGTGCAACAGCCTCATTTTTTATTTTAGTTCGAGCAAATAGCGCGTTTGCTCTTGTGTTGTATCTTTTGTAAAGCCCATCTTCTCCAAATACTCCACATGCTTTTCATTCGATGCAAAGCAAATCAGTTTCGTATATCCCTTCTCATGAAAATACGATTTTTTATCCCGAAAAATAAACTGTCCAATCTTAAAGTCCCGATATTCAGGAATAACAAAATCCAGATTCACTTTAAGGGTTTGCTCCGAATAGTGGGATGCTAAGAAAATCCCAGCTGGAACCATGTTTCTTAAGACAAAAAAACCGACATCGATAGGCACACCTTCTTTGGAGTAACCATCCGAATATCTCTCAATCCCCTTTGCATGAAACTTCAAAAAATACTCTAAATATGTCGTCTCTTTTTCAACCGGCATTAATTGAAAATACTCTTTCAGTCGATAGATTTTAATCAGGTAATAAATATTTATTCCTGCAATAAATAAATTCATAAATCCAACCGGAAGTGCTCCAATCAAAAAACCGTACACCGAAAAAACGCTCGAACCGATTAAATTAATCCAACGCAGTTTAATAATCGATCCCATTAATAATGAAACCAAAACTAATGTTGATGCCAAATATCCGACCCATTCTACCCAAGGAATTCCTAAAAACATAAAAGCCTCCTATTCTCTTGACAATATTTGATTATGCAAATATAATAATATCCTAAAGGAGGAATATTATTATGACTACAACAATTTTTTATAGTTCTGCTGTTCTATTACTTATCATATCATTTTTTAAGGATCGTGCAAAAACCCAAAAAGCACTAAAAAAAGCATGGAACTCTTTTCTCAAACTCATTCCGGCTATTGTTCCCATGGTTCTTTTTGTTGGTATTGCATTAACCCTCGTCTCTCCCGAAATTATCAGTCGCTTACTCGGAGAAAGTTCAGGTCTACTGGGTATATTTGCTGGTGCAACCCTAGGTTCTATTGCAATGATGCCCAGCTTTGTTGCCTTTCCACTGGGTCAAAACCTACTCAATAATGGTGCTGCTTATCCACAAGTTGCAGTTTTTATTGCTACACTCATGGCCGTTGGTATTTCTACATTATCCATTGAAGTTAAATACTTTGGTCGAAAGTTTACACTACTTCGAAATATTTTCGCACTTGTTGCCTCATTTATTTTTGCTTTTTTGATTGGAGTGATATTATAATGAAGTCTTTTATTAAAACGTATCGATTTTCCCTTGTTTTTTTGATGATTATACTTTTTATGGCATTGATTAACCTATCCCTGGCCACAAATGCTCTTGGCATTGCTTTTGACAATATACTTACAATGTTAGGCGTTATTCCTCCTATTTTCATACTCATTGGGCTACTTGATGTGTGGGTTCCAAAAGAAACGATGATACGCTATATGGGTGACTCTTCTGGTTTGGTCGGTCTGTTTTTCGCCTTCTTACTTGGTGCTCTGGCTGCCGGACCTTTGTATGCTGCTTTTCCTGTTGCCGCTATCTTATTAAAAAAAGGAGCACGTTTTGCCTATGTTCTTTTTTTCCTTGGAACATGGACATCCGCAAAAATCCCTCTCTTACTCTTTGAGATGACATCTCTTGGCGTTCATTTTACAATAATTCACGTCAGTTCAATGCTTGCAATGTATTTTATTGGATCTGTGCTTATTGAAAAAGCACTTCAGCCTCATGAGAAAAAAGCTATACTCCTTCGTTTAAATACAATCTAAACGTCGACTCATCTATCGAGGTTATTGATTTGCTCAATAACCTTTTCAATCGCATCACTTGGCACAGGCTTACTATAATAATAGCCTTGAATAATATCACATCCATTGTCTTTTAAAAATTCAAGCTGTTCTTTTGTCTCTACCCCTTCAGCAACAATTTTTAAACCTAATTCATGGGCAAGTTGTGTTATAAATTTAAAGATATGTCCAACCTCTTTTTCACGCATAATGTCTTTAATAAACATGCGATCGACTTTTAACACATCAATAGGTAGTCTTTGGAGATAGGTTAGGGAAGAATACCCCGTTCCAAAATCATCTAATGCAATGGTAACACCTAACGCCTTGAGTTCATGTATAACCTCAATCGCTCGCTCTATATTATCCATAATGGCTGTCTCTGTTATTTCAAGTTCAATACAATTCCCCTTGATTTTGTGGGTTGCGATTTCATGCTTAATCTTGTCGACCACATCATCTTGAGCTAAACGCTTGCTTGAAATATTAATCGACATTTTCATTGTTCCCAATCCATGTTGTTCCCAATATAATCTCTTTGCGCATGCTGTATTAACGACCCATTCACCGATGGCATAAATTTGCCCCGTTTCTTCAGCAAAAGGGATAAATTTCATCGGAGGTATAAAGCCATTTTGAGGATGATTCCATCGAATCAACGCTTCAACACCGATGACCTTATGGGTTTTTAGATCTACTTGTGGTTGGTAATACAGCGAAAATTCATTATTTTCAATTGCCGTTCGCAATTGGCTATTCATCTTAATATAATTCCATGTTCGCTGATGCATCTTAGGGTCATAGATCCTATACCCATCTTTTCCATTTTCTTTTACCACAAACATTGCAATATCACTATTTTGTAATAATGCTGAAGCATTCACTCCAAATTCTGGATAATAGGTTATCCCTATACTGACGCCAACATAAAACTCATTATTTTGAAGTATCCATGGTTGTTTAATTCTTTCAAGAAGCCTTTGTGCCAACGTTTCGACCTCACACTTATCTTGAAGTCGAAAAAAAACGATACCAAACTCATCTCCACCTAGGCGAGCTACCATGGCATTTTCATTAACTTCATCTTCTAAAAACCGTGCGATTTTACAAATAAATTCATCGCCAAAGTCATGTCCAATCGTATCATTAATCTGTTTGAAATCATCAATATCCAAGTATAAAAAACCGATTTTTTGTTCTTGATAAGTATCTTTTTGGATTTCTTGCTCAATGCGTTCAATAAGCATAGAACGATTAGGTAATCCTGTCAGCTGGTCATAAAAAGCCAACTGATGCAATTTTTCCTGATTCTGCATTTGCTCAGTAACATTTGTATATGAACCTGCCACACGGATTGGCTTACCTACATGATTCCATATTGCCTTACCGTGACTTAATATCCATATATAGTCCCCTTCACTATTACGTATTCGATAGGTATCTTCATATATCCCTGATTGACTTTCTAAATATTTAGCCATCCGCTCTTTTACTTGCTCCCACTCTTGGGGATGAACACGTTCTAACCAAGGTTCAAAAGCATTTTCAATATCTTGATCTTCAATTCCCAAAATCTCAGACACTTTGGGTGAAATAAAAAAACGATCTTTTTCAATATCCCATTCCCAAATTCCGTCATTGGCCCCCTCAACTGCCAATTGATACCGTTCATCACTAATCAAAAGGGCATTTTTTTGCTGTTCGATTTCTTTGTATTGGGCTTGAATTGCCTCATCCATCGATAGAAGCTCTTCATCAGCCAGGCTAAGCATCTCATATTCTTTTACCAACTCTGTGATGGCAAGCTCAAATAGGCGCATCCGTTTAAAGATAATGCTCCCGAATAACACACCGGTTAGAACCACATAGAACCAGCCCTTAAATAACTGAACCCGTTGAAAAAATTCTTGTGTTGGAGAAAAGGCTAAAGCTAATTGGTCTGAAAATAAAATCCAAAAGCATCCAACCAATAGATAAATAAAAGAAAAACGAATCGCTTCCCTTTTTGGCTGAATCGTTTTTCTAAAATCGACAAATTCTTTGTATTCCTTATCGATCTTTTGCAATTGTTCATTTATTCCTTCTAGATTTTTTGATTTTCGCATTGAATCACCCTCATTCAAACATTGCTTAAATGCAAATCTCTATCTATTACCCGCTTCCTCGTTTCCTCCTATTCGTCTTGCGACTGGAAAAATAAGTAGTCATCATAAATCGCATGACCACTTTCTAAAACCATGCCTTCTACCGTAATGCGTACTTTGTCCGCATCATATGCATCTAAAAACGTATTAACAACACTGTTAATCATTATGTATTCGCCAGCTGTTCCCATCTGAAAAATCTGGGTTTGAAAAGCTTCTGAAAAATCAATATGAAGCGCATATGCGCCATTTTCTTTTTGCTCCTCAAATTTTATGACTTCCACGCCTTCTGGGAGCACTTTAACTGCAATTAATTGTTCTGTAATGACCTCTGGGGAAATGCTTTCTACCTCTATTGGTTTAGAAATAATATGCTCTGCATTTTCGTCACCATAATAGACCATCAGTTCAAGCACTTTATCTGACTCTTCATTATCCGGCGTATCTGTGTCCGGCTCTTCATCTACATCTACATCCTCTTGATCATCTGACGCCTCTTCATCTGTCTGATTATTATCTGTCGCGTCTGTAGTAACCTCGTTATCTTTTCCATCATCTGGTATCTCTTCTTTGGGTTTGCATCCACTCAAAAAGCTTAAAAGCAGTACACTCATAATTATAGTATATATGATTTTTTTCTTATCTATAGTAAACATATTCGTCCTCCTAGTTTGTCTTCTGTTAATTCTATTATAATATATCTACTACGTATATACAATGATAAGATTAATCCATTGAACGGGATGCTATAATATTCACGCCTGTATCAAGGATGTTTTCAATCAATATATCCCCCATGGCTACCGGTCCTTGCACGACTGTGGCGTTGATAAGTTCCATCGCTTGAAACATTAATTTTTTGGGTATTGGTTCGTTTGACCTTACCGGTAAACGTTTTAAATGGGCGTTTTCTATTTTAACCGTTGATGTCAAGATACGTACTGGATTGGTGAGTTCTGCTTTGGCATAGGTTATTCCTCTCTTGCATTTGTTTCCTGTAATCTTCCACTCACCTTCACTTGGAATCTCAATATCTAAATGACATCCCACCGGACAGCTTATACAAATCAAATTTTCTTGACGCATTATGCCTGCACCTCCTGTATTTCTACATGAATTTCATGAATATCCATTGCCTCAATATCTTTTTTAGGTATACTCATATGTTCCATCTCTCCAGGAGCCATATGTCGCTTTTTCACCTTTTTTAATATACCCTGGTTCGTCTTAACGACAACTTCCACTTGGTTATAGACCTGCTTAACACGCATAAAAAGCTCCAACTTGTCTTCTATATTACTGATACGGACTTTTTGTGGCACTATATAACCTATACCTTCGCCTGCAATTGTCTGTATTTCAGTTTGCTTCGTATCCAGCTGCTTTTGAATGTATTTTGCTGCAAAACGCCCGGCACGTTGACTCTCTTGGGTTACAAAGTCGACAAGGTCATGAACATGCACAACATTACCACAGGCAAATATTCCTTCCAAGTTCGTCTCCATCGCTTCGTTAACAACCGGTCCGCTTGTACGTGGGTCAATAAGGACACCTGCTTCTTCAGACAGTTCATTTTCAGGAATCAATCCCACCGATAGCAATACCGTATCACAGTCATAGACGATCTCAGTTCCAGGTATTGGTCGACGTTGGCTGTCAACTTCTGAGACGACCACCTGTTCAACTCGGTCTTTTCCTTTAATTTGTGTTAAGGTATGACTTAAATATAATGGAATATCAAAGTCATTAAGACATTGGACAATATTACGGTTTAGCCCTCCTGAAAACGGCATCAATTCAACCACGGCCAATACTTTAGCCCCTTCAAGGGTCATTCTACGCGCCATAATCAATCCAATATCTCCAGAACCTAAGATAACTACTTTTTTCCCCACCAAATAGCCTTCAATATTTAAATAACGCTGTGCAGTTCCGGCAGTAAATACACCCGATGGACGTGTTCCTGGTATATTAATCGCTCCACGTGTTCGTTCTCTACACCCCATAGCTAATATGACGGCTTCCGCTTTAATCGTCTTAAATCCATACTCTTTGCTAACGCAGTGTAAAATCCGTTCACTATTTAAGTCAACAACCATTGTATTTAGCCAATAATCAATGCCGGCTTGTTTTAATTTCTCAATAAAGCGTTCTGCATATTCAGGTCCTGTCAATTCCTCTTTAAATACATGTAATCCAAATCCGTTGTGAATACATTGTTGCAAAATCCCCCCTAATTCTTGATCTCTTTCTAAGACAAGAATTGATTCTACACCATTATCTTTTGCTTCAATTGCTGCTGCAAGTCCTGCTGGACCGCCCCCAATGACTACCAAATCATATTTTTCCATGTTTTCACCTCAATTGTTTTTTTTTGTTTCTTCTGTAACGATGTATGCTTTTTCTCCATTATATGAAACCGCTTCAACCGGACACTTTAGTTCTCTTGCTAAAATCTCAACTACACGTGGACCGCAAAAGCCACCTTGGCACCTTCCCATCCCCGGACGCGTTCTTTTTTTAACACCTTTTACTGTTGTTGCCCCCATATTACGGTGAATACAGTCAACAATCTCTGCTTCTGTCACTTGTTCACATCGACAAATGATATTGCCATAGTTTGGGTCTTTTTCTACATATTTTTGTTTATCCTGAAGCGATAACTCTGCAAATCGAACAACCGGACGTCGTCTAGGCTTAAACTCAGGATTCTTCGCACTTTTTAGAAGGGTTTCACCGATAAGATTAGCCACATAGGTTGCTACAGCCGGAGCTGCTGATAACCCAGGAGACTCAAATCCACCTACATGGACAAATCCCTTTGCAACCTGAGATTCTCCAATAATAAAATCTCCGGTTGTTGATGATGCGCGTAGACCTGCAAAGGTACGTATCACCTGATGAAACGGAATTTTGTCTGACGATTTTGTTGCTACACGACGTATATCTTCTAAGCTCATCGCCTCTGTTGAGACGTCGTCTTTTTCTCCAACAAAATTCGAATCCGGTCCAACAAGAACATTCCCATGAACGGTAGGTGTTATAAGCACCCCTTTTCCTTTTGCCGTTGGTGTCTGGAAAATAACATGTTCAAATAGTTTTCCAGCTTTCTTATCCAATAAGTAATATTCACCTTTTCTTGGTTGAATCGTATAGCTCTGATCTCCCACCATTCGGCTGATGTAATCTGCATATACCCCAGCACAGTTGACAAGCACTTTTGCATATAATGTTCCTCTATTTGTGTGCACTGCATAACACGTATCTTTTTTGTCAATCCCTGTGACCTGAGTGTTTAACTCGTAGTGCACCCCATTGTCAATCCCATTTTCTGCAAGAGCTATCGCCAGTTCAAACGGTGAGACAATCCCTGCCGTTTTTGCATATAATGCCACCTGAACCTTTTCACTGATGTTGGGTTCCAATGCTTTAACTTGCTCTTGATCAAGTATGGACATCCCCGGTATATTATTCTTCATACCATCCGCATACATTTTTTCAATGGTTTTTCGATCTTCTTCATCAAACCCTACCACCAAAGATCCAATCCGCTTAAACGGAACATCCAGCTCCTCACATACCTGGTCAAACATTGCATTACCTTCAATATTAAATCGACTTTTTTGTGTCCCCGGCTTTGCATCATATCCGGCATGAACAATTGCACTATTGGCCATTGTTGTTGCATTAGCCACATCGCTTTCTTGATCAAGTACCACAATGTCTAGGGCATACCGTGCCAATTCTCTTGCTACATACGTTCCGGCAATTCCTGCCCCCACAACAATGACGTCCTTTATCTTCTTATCTTCCATAAAATTACCTCCTCTGGCGCGCAAAAAAACCACACAAACCAATCGCACATGTGCGATTGGTTTGTGTGGCTCTCATCATCTCATGCCACTTTATTATTTATCAACATTGTAACATTGATTTTTCTTCTTGTAAAGCTAGTTGTGCTTCCTAAAAAGCTCAATATCCAAATTGCCATCAATAATCTCTACGATGGCTCGGTCCACCATGGCACTAAGCAATACCAGCTCATCGCCTTCATCTGTCTCTCCGGCAAGTTGCCAATAATACTCTTCAATCTCATGTTGGCGCTGTTCATTTAACAATTGATCTAATCGCTGAACTTCCCCTTCAGTATAATGGGTGTTGTAATCCACAATATGGATATAGGTTTCTTCAGCACTGGTTTTGATTTTGATATCCAACTCATTTGTATCTTCAATCAATAACGTCGTAATAAATTCATCAATAATCCGGCCTATCTTTTTCATTTCATGTCGCATGTCGCTTACTCTCCTTTTTTAAACGCATCCACAATGGGAACTAAAAACCCGGCAACAATCCCTCCGGAAAATCCGTTATTATACAAATTCATCCCACCATGAATATCCCCAACTTTTGTCACTAGAATAAAATGAAGAATTCCGGCAATAATACCGATAAAAGGTCCAAATGTACCGGCAATGGGTGCAATGGTCGTAGAAAACAGAACCGCTATAATAACTGAGGTTGATGATAAGTCCGCGCCAAATAACATCGCTGCAATAATAACGCCTAGAACAATTGGGGTTGCGTTTTTTGGATGTTTTCCGAATGCAGAAAATCCTACAATCGTTAAGATGCCTGCAAGAATCGGACCGTTAAGTACGCCTCCTAAAAGGAAAACCAGAACTAAGCTTAGCATTCCCATAATTCCCATATTCATAAACGTAATTCCATATCCATCCAATGATGTGAAATCTGTAATCGTTCGTCCCTTATGCCTTAAAATCTTTGAATACTCTAGAACCCCATTATACTTGATATGCGCACCAATAACAATCAAAGAAACAAAGCCTATGATCATAAGTACCCAAAGTGAGACCGTCTGCTCTTCATAGAGGATATATGCCGACTGTATTTCTATGTCCATATTGCGCAATAGGCTCGTAATAACAGTTCCGATAATACCTGCAGTAAAGCCAATATTATAAAGATTAAAACCATCATGAAATCTTAGCATATGGGAAGATAAGGGAACAATAATAAAACCGATAAATACGCCAATAACAATCCCTGCCGGGATATTATACCTGTCTGGAATCACTCCAGAAAACATTAACTCACTAACAATCGGCGAGAGAGCCGTACCAAACATAATCACAAGAACCACATTTTTAAATGATATCTTTTGATACCGACTATAAAGAATCCCTCCTAAAAACACAGGAGGTATATTAACCCAGTTCTTGCCAAAAAAAGAAAATCCGATTACGGTAAAAAACGCTGCGATTAATAAGCCGTTAATTCTTAACTTATAATGCCAAAAAAGCAATAGCATCATAAACCCAATAATCGCCGTATGTATAAAGGCTACGCCAAGGCCTCCAACTTGAATAAAATCCGTTAACAACACTGTTGGTGATAATAATATATCTCTAAATCCACCTAAAAAACTTCGTAGATTCGGATATGTAAAGAGAGTAACTGCCACACCATATATCAAAAACAGACTTGGTATGATTGCAAGTATTTTAAGCACAACGTCTTTGTGAACATCTCTTTCATATATTTTTTCTTTAATATACATCAAACACTTCCTTTTTTTAGATATTGGGAAAACCCAGCTTTTTCTAGCAATTTTTTAGGTTGCTCATTAACTCCTTCTATAATAATTTTTATGTCCATTTGATTGCATAAATGTATAACGCGTTTTAGTGCATGCATTGCCGTCGCATCCATTGCAGGTACATGATGCATGCGTATAATTAGCATGTCAACGTCCGCATGGATATGGCGCATTGTATCCAAAAACTTGTCCACAGCTCCAAAGAAAAACGGTCCATTGATATCATAGATTTGAACCCGTCCCAAATTATTTGGGAAATGTTCTTCGAACTCATGTAACATCACATTGGACTCATGATCATTTTCCTCCGATGCATCTAGCTGATTAACTGAGACATTGGTCACATCTGCCATACGTTTCATAAACAAAAACGCTGCAAGCACAATTCCAATTTCAATAGCTAAGACCAAATCAAATACGACCGTAATGACAAAGGTAAGGACAAGAACCAATACATCACTTTTAGGTGCTTTAAATAGTCCAATAAAATCTCTCCACTCACTCATATTATATGCAACAATAATGAGTATCGCTGCAAGCGTTGACAGCGGAATAAGTTTTGCCAGCGGCATAAATAAAAGCATAATTAACAATAGAGTGATTGCATGTACCATTCCTGCAATCGGTGTTCGTCCACCATTTTTAATGTTTGCCACCGTTCGTGCAATCGCTCCTGTAGCAGGAATACCACCAAATAGTCCAGACCCAATGTTTGCAATTCCCTGTGCCACAAGTTCCATATTGGACCGATGCTTACTTCCAATCATTGCATCCGATACCACTGCTGAAAGCAGGGATTCAATAGCGCCAAGCACTGCAATGGTAAACGCTGGTGCAATAAGTGCTCGCATCGTCTCATAAGAAAAATGCGGTATCTGAATCGGTGGAATTTTTCCTGAGATATTACCAAACTTGGTTCCAATCGTCGCTACATCCAGTGAAAAAAATTGAACGACTGCCGCAGTGATAATAATGGCAATCAAAGCTCCCGGAACCTTTTTAGTGACTTTTGGCCAAAAGATAATGATCAGTAGTGCCAAAAGACCTATACCCAGTGTCGTTATATCCACACGATGTATATTGCTAAAATAAACATGCCATTTTTCTAGAAACTCTGCCGGCAATGCCTCAATATTTAACCCAAAAAAATCGTTCATTTGAGAGGAAAAAATTGTTACTGCAATACCTGTCGTAAAACCGGTCGTAATAGGATAGGGAATAAACTTAATAACACTTCCAAATCGCGCTAATCCAAAAATAATTAATATTACACCGGCCATTATGGTCGCCATAATTAATCCTTCAACACCATGTTCTACAACAATCCCATAGACAATGACCATAAAGGCCCCTGTCGGTCCTCCAATTTGCACACGGCTCCCACCAAAAAAGGAAATTAAAAAACCGGCAATAATCGCAGTTATCAATCCTTTTTCAGGGCTTACACCCGACGCAATTCCTAGAGCTATTGATAAGGGTAATGCAATAATCGCAACAATAACTCCCGCAACAACATCATCAACAAGATTTTTTTTCGTATATCCTTTGATGACAGAAAATAATTTTGGTTTTAATTTTGACATTTTACTTCTTCGCTTCTTTCTATATTTATATTTTAAACCGAAATAAGTATACGCTGAAACAAGTGACAAATCAATGCTTTTTCTTGAATATTTTAAAACTTATCGATATACTAATAACGAACCATTGAAAAAATAAAATATCGAACGGAGGCATTATGTATAGTTTTAAAAATGATTATAGTGAAGGTGCCCATCCTTCAATTCTTAATGCACTTATCCATACTAACGCTGAACAAATGGATGGATACAGTGAGGATCGACTTTGTGCCCAGGCTACAGCCCATCTAAAAAAACTTTTAAAAAATGAAGCTATTGATATACACTACTTTGCAGGTGGAACGGTGACAAACCTTACAGCTATTTCTGCATTTTTGCGTCCCCACGAGGCCGTTATCGCCCCTGAAACAGGACATGTATGCACCCATGAAACCGGAGCAATCGAAGCTACCGGCCATAAGGTCATCACTGTACCGACAAAAAACGGAAAACTCACTGCTAAACAAATCGAAGAAGTAATCCACATCCATGAAGATGAACATATGGTTTATCCAAAACTTGTGTACATCTCAAATTCTACAGAGATTGGAACGATCTACACGCATCAAGAACTTCAAGCGATTCGTAGGGTATGCGACGAACATGACTTGTTCTTTTATATGGATGGCGCCCGCCTAGGTTCAGCCTGTATGGCTGTTGATAATGATGTTCCTTTTGAAGCACTTGCATACCTTTTTGACGCTTTTTATATTGGCGCTACCAAAAACGGCGCTTTACTTGGCGAAGCGCTTGTTATCTCCCGTCAAGAACTCAAAGCTTATTTTCGTTATCACATTAAGCAAAAAGGCGCCCTTCTCGCCAAAGGACGCCTACTTGGTATTCAATTTATCACACTGTTTGAAAACCAGTTATATTTTGATTTAGCTACGCATGCAAATACCATGGCCGGCAAACTTGTACATGGAATCCAACAGTGCGGATATGATTTTCTCATGAACTCAACTACAAACCAAATCTTTCCAATCCTTCCAAATACTATCATTGAAGCTTTAAAGAAAGATTTTGATTTTTATGTATGGGCAACTATAGATCAAAAACACTCCGCTATTCGTTTGGTCACTTCTTGGGCTACTCCCGCAGAAGCTGTAGACGCCTTTATTCAGCATTTAAACAACTTATGCCATAGGTAATCTGGTTTTTCCCTTTGCGCTTGGAGTGATAAAGATATTCATCTGCTTTGTTAAATAATCGGTCTTTATCTAAAGCTCCTGCTTCCGTTGCAAGACCAATACTTAAGGTCATCACTTCATTGTTCATTTCATCAAACTTTTGAGCTTCTAAGGAAGCTCTAATTTTTTCGAGTATATCAAGACATTCTTCTTGGGTCTTTTCAAGAAAAACAATAGCAAACTCTTCGCCTCCATAACGTGATGCGAAGTCATGATCACTAATATGTTCTAGAATGATCTGGGCTGTCGTTTCAATCACTAGGTCCCCAACTGAATGTCCATAGGTGTCATTAACCTTTTTAAAGTCATCTAAATCTAGAAGCGCTACATGTAGAGGAAAAGGTCGTCGACTAAACTGCTCCATGATTTTTTCCAAATATTCATGTAACGTTTTATGATTATATAAATTCGTTGCCAAATCAATTTTTGCCAATTTTTCCATAAATACTTTTTTATACAATAGTTCTTTTTCATTTTTTACAGCTTCTAGAAGCTCATTATTTAATTCTTGGTAGTGATTGGTTAACATGATACCTAAGAAATAGGCAACAATAAGTAGAAATGTAAAAGTTATCTGATCCAGTAAGAGATAGTCAAAGTGCGGGCATAAAAGATTGAGTCCCCAAAAAGTAATCATATCCGCAGCAAAAGCAAAGAAAATCAAGCGTTTTTTCATGGTGAAGACAGCAAAGAAAATCGGAAAGACAAACAAAATAATTATGACCGACATGACTGAATCATAAAAGAACATAAACGATGCAATGATGATCATCATGCCAACTATCAACAGATAGTCATTAATGACATCCTTTTGCTTTAGATTCCATTCAAACAATAGAATGCATATCAAAAAAACTGTAATCGGTATTCCCACTTGAAGTATCAATGTATGTGCAAAGTCGATGTCATTAAGCCGTATGTTAATCATCGTCACTATAATGTTAAAAATTAGAGCCATCCATAAAAAATTAATTAGCCTTCGATTCCACTTCTTTTTCCTCTCATGAACGCGCATAATTCTCCCCCCTATTAACAGCATGTTAATACTTAAATTATACCATCAATAGGACTTTATGCCTAGTCTTTTTTTCTTCTTGAAGCTTGAATTCTGTTGGTGTCAGCGCAGTATATTTTTTAAACAATTTGGAGAAATAATGGGCATCTGAAATACCTACACGTTCTGCGACTTCATAGGTTTTAAAGCCATCATCTACGAGAAGTTGCTTTGCTTGCTCAATACGTACCTCATTAAGATAATCAATGAATGTTTTTCCGAGCTCTTTGGAGAACATACGACTTAGATAATACGTACTGACATACGTATGTTCTGCCAATTCATTTAGCGTAATGGGCAAACGATAATTCTCGTTAATGTATTCTATTGCATTTTGTAGTATGACATTAATATTTTTCATATTGTACTGATTAATGCGTCCTACGATTGTTTTTGCCACTTGCTCCAGTAATTCTTGGAGTTCATTGACATTGGTACTTTTCTCAATCAAATGATACAAAGATGTCAGTTTGTCTGCCTGACTTTTTTGTTCTACTTCAAGGCGAACCTCTTCTAGAATTTTAAAAACCTTATCTTCAGTCTCCCCGTCACTTCCACATCCTGTCATAGCAATAATCATTGACATAACGAGTAATAAAGTAACAACTTTCTTCCATTTCAAACTTAACATGTTGCCCCTCCTTAAATAAATAGATTTACATCTATTATTATAGGAAGTCAACACATTCTTTAAAATAGAGAAAGTTGTCTTCTCGGTTACAATATTGTTTAATTCGTATCGCAATATACAACAACAAAATTTTATACAAATTCTGCATGGCTCCCCGTTTGCGATGCATAGATTTCTAGACGATGTTCAATACGTTCTTTTAACTCTTGTACATGGGATATAATACCAATCAAGCGTCCACTTTTTTGAAGATCTATCAGGCAATTAATTGCACTATCTAGGGATTCTTGGTCTAACGTTCCAAACCCTTCATCAACAAACATTGTATCCAGTTGAATCCCTCCGCTATAGGATTGCACTACATCGGATAATCCTAAGGCCATGGCTAATGACGTTTTAAAGCTTTCACCTCCGGACAACGTTTTTACATGGCGCATCTTTCCTGTATAGTTGTCAAATACTTGTAGTTCCAGACCACTTTGTCGATTTTTACGTTCTAGATCATCTGAACGATAAAGAACATATCGTCCAAAGGTCATTTTTGCCAATCGCGTATTTGCAGCGATAAGTACATCTTCCAAAAACGCCGCCAATACATAGCGCTCAAAAGAGATACGTAGTGGATTGTTACCTTGGGCTACTTGTGCCAAATCCCCCAGCACTGCATATTGCGCTTCTTGAGTTTCCATCTGTGCCTGCAACTCTAACACACCATCAATGATTTTTTGATTATGTTCATAGCGATATTTTTTTTGACTTAAGTGTTGATTGACCTTATCCCTTTGGGCTTTTAGCTCTGTCAATCTCTCTTCAAACACTGCTAAATCAATGCGTTTTATTCCTTTCATTTCCTCTTCAAGATTATTTTTTTGCATATGTAGAGCATGTTTTTGCTGAATGTAGCTATCGAGTTGGTGTTGCATCTGCTCCATCTCTTGAGCGGATAGTTTAGCCTCTTGTAAAGCATCTAGTGTCTCAAATCCTTGCATATTCAGGGCTTCTAAAAGTTCTTCATACGTCTTATCCTGATATGAACAGGCAACCATAAATCGTTTTTCGTGTTCAACTATTGTTGTTTGAAGCCGGTTTAATTCCTCTTTTGTCTGTTCATAGCTCTCTAGACACATAAGTAATTGCTGTTCTTGCTTTTCTATAAGTTCGGTCACGGATTCTAAGGCTTTATTTAGCTTTGCTTTATCTCGATACTCTTGAGGCAACTGTTCACAGATCCCTTTAAAAATTGTTTTTCGTTCTGTATAGATTTGTCCTGCCTCAATCCACTGCTGTTGAACGAGCTCTAGCTTTTCTTCTAACTGTACTTGGCTTTGCTCAATCTTTTGGATTTTTTCTTCATGAAGAGCGCTTTGCTCAATCAATTTTTCCTCTACTTCGCATTCTGCTTCCAATTGTTTTTGCTTTTTTTCCAAGCGTATAAGCTCATGCTCGACTTGATTAAGCTCCATCAGTTGGGTCTGCAACTCTTCTTCAAAAAGTGCCTGTAGTTTTTCTTCCCATTGTTTTAACTGCTCTTTTTTTGTTGTACATGTTTGTTCAAGTTCCTGACATTGCCCTCGCAGTTTTTCATATACCTGTTCAGCACTATTAAGCTGCTCTTGTGTTACTAGGTTTGTTGTCGACATTACCCTATTAGGATGCTCTGTCGATCCGCAGACAGGACATGGCATGCCCTCTTCAAGTTCGCTGGCAAGAAGCGCTGCTTGATTTAGCATAAATTCCATTCGGGTTTTTTTATACGTATGCTGTGCATGCTTCATATTCTCAGATACCTGAAAAAATTGCTCCGAAACTTTGGTATAAGCTTCTTTGGCCTCTACCTTTAATAAAAGCCACTTTTTTGCCTTTGAATACCCTTTTGTATATGTTCTTGTCTCCAAAAGCACTTCTTTACGTTCCAAAAGTTTGAGTTTTGCTTTGGCGCCATTATCTTTTTCTATATTTAATGTTTTGATGCTTTCCTTGTTCTTCGAATAGATTGCTTCACTTTCTTTTTTTTGCCTCTCCAATTGCACAAGAGCTTGTTCAGTTGCACTTACTTCATTTTTGACCTTGTGATATTGATCAATGCATTCCATGTATTCTTGCAACTGTCTTTGTTCTTGTTTAAGGAGCTCTGCTTTTTCTTTTCTTTGGTCAGACTGTAGTTCTTTTAATGCATTCTCAATCCCACTAAATGTTTTATCCACCTGATTTTTTTGGTTCACTAGGTTTTCTCTCATCTGCTCCAACGTCTTGACTTCTTCTTTTCGTTGTTCCCAGTGATTTTTTAATGGCTCTATGCTGGCGGCTTTTTTTCCCTGCTGTAGATCACCTTCAAGAAGACGTATCGCCTCTTGTTGCTTATCAAGGTCTTCCCACTGTTTGGATACACGCTCTAGTTGCAACAACTTTTCATTACCTTTATTCGCATGTTCTCTTTTTTGGATTGTCTGCTCTATGGCCTTATCAATGTTTTGAATACTTTGTTGATCCGCGTGTATGTTTTCCTTGTCCTCTTGAATCACTTGCTGGGTTGTTTGGATAATGGTAGCTATCCCCAGTGGTTTTTGCTGCAAATATTCGTAAAGTCGGCTCTCTTTATCACACTCTATGCGTTTAAGCTCATGCTCACGAAGTTGTTGCATTGTTTTGACTTGCCCATAGAGATTTTTTGAACGTTCATCAATGTTTAGCTGAAATAATCGATACATATGGGTATCAAACAGTTTACGCAGCACTTTTTCCCGTTCTTGGCTATCTGCAATAAGCAGCCGTTGAAACTCCCCTTGGGGAATCATCATAATTTGACGAAATTGTTCTGCATTAATACCGATAATGGTCTCAACCATCTCGTTAACGCTCATAACGCCTGTATATACTTTTCGCTCACCTTGCGTATCGACAATTAAAGTGGCTTCTGACTTTTGCTCTGTAAAACCATCTCCACGAGTTTTCGGCTTTGGTTGCTTTGGAATCCGGTGAATATGATAGACGATTTTTTTTAGTTCAAAGACCAGTTCAACTTCTGTCATCACCCCGGAATCTGCGAACTGACTGCGCAACTGCTCCGGTGCCCGAACATTACCACTCGTCTCGCCATATAACGCAAAGCATATGGCGTCAAAAATGGTTGTCTTACCGGATCCTGTCGGACCGGTAATAAGAAATAAACTGCTTTTCCCAATTTTCCCAAAATCAATCATCTCTCTTTTACTATACGGACCAAACGCTTGCATTACCAATTGAATCGGTCGCATTATTTTCGCCTCTCTTTCTCAAGAACGTCATTAAATACATCCTCTATACATGCGCTCCTTTGTTCATCAAATAATTGACCGGACACATTGGTATAAAACTCTTTAAAAAGCTCGACAGGATTTTTTTGCACAAATTGATCTCCTGCAGATGTACGCTGATTTTCATTTTCTTCACGGAGTATCTCACGTTCAAGACGTAAAGTATTAGGATACACTTGTCGCAGTTTTTCCATAGCATCGATGAGTTCGCCACGATCTGTCAATACCGCCATAATATAGTCGTGGGTATTTGTTCCTTCATACACACTCGGTTGAATCAGCTTTGATAATTCTCCACGTATACAGCGCATATCCCTCAACGGTTCAAAATGAACTTCCTTGGTATTGCACTGCCCATTTGCATCCATCTCGACAAGCGTTATCGATTTGGATTGGGTGGCTTCTGAAAAAGAATACTTCATTAAGGAACCTGCATACCTTATATGGGGATACTTAACTTTTTGTGGCTGATGAAGATGGCCAAGCGCCACATAATTAAACGGCTTAAAATAGTCCACCTCAACAGACTCACTTCCGCCAATACTTAAAGGGCGTTCTGATTCAGAGGTGTATAGCGCCTGCGTCCCTGCAACATAGCCATGAGCGATGCAGACTGTTCTTTTTTCTTCGCTTAATCCTTCTTTAATCGAATCTAATATATGATACATGGCATCATCATGTGTACGAATAGTACTATCTTGATATAGCTCGCGCACTACTGCCGGTTCTGCATAGGGTATCGGATAAAAAAAGACCTCGCCGCTTTCATCCTCTAAAACAATAGGCTCAATCTCCTTGGTTAGCTTTCCACAGATATACACTCCATTTTTTTGCAACATTTTCGTGGCAAAGCTCAATCGATCCGGACTATCATGATTACCGGCAATAGCAATAACTTTTATTTGCAAAGTGACCACTAATGTACTTAGCACATCATCAAGAAGTTCCACTGCTTCTGTGGGAGGAACTGAACGATCATATAAATCACCGGATATGATAATAACATCCGGTCGTTGCTGTTTGACGTATTGTATAAATTGCTCTAGGATATGGCGTTGATCTTTTGTCATATGAACCCCGTGAACTAATTTTCCGATGTGCCAATCCCCTGTATGAATAATCCGCATAATATTTCCTCTCTTATCTACATTACTTTTACGCCTAACTTCTGTTAAGTAATCGCTTTACTGTAATCATTGCTTGTTCACGGGTGTAAGAACGGTCGGGCGCAAACATTTGATTGCCAACCCCTTCCATCACCTTTTTTCCCTGGGTTGCATCTGTGATATTTGTAACATAATCAACCGAGGCTTTTGCCCAATCTGGAATTTTATCGGCATCACTAAATTCCTGAACGTCCTGCACCGCTTCAATCTCAAGATACTGTCCCGCACGATAAAGCATGGTCGCAGCCTCTTGACGCAAAATACCGCCTGTCGGATTAAAGCGATTGTCGCCTACTCCATTGACAATGCCAAGTCTTGCTGCAAGCTGCACATCTAGATCAGTTGTATCTTTAAACTCCGTATCCAAGACATCAACGGTCTCATAAAGCTCATTATACGTCTGTCCAGTATGTTGCATCAGTCCATGAATCAATAACCTTGTAAAGTCAATGCGGCTAATATCTTCTGAATACGCCTCCATCAACATCTCTGGAATGAGATTCGCCTTATCCGCTTCAACTAGTTCTTCAAACGCCCAAACCGATGGTTGGTCATTTAACTCAAACAGTTTTACTTCATAGGATATAGGAACCTCTTCACCTTTTATGTCTATTCCAAGAACCTCTACATAAAATAGGTCTCCTGGTGCATACTTAACTTCATCCAATTTTGGTCGAAAGATAAGTGTTTTTTCAAGACCATAACGACTATTTTCTGTCGTAAAAAAATCCGTATTGGAAGCTTCGCTTGGATCACTGTTGGTCTGTGCACCAAAACGATAGACTTTGCCGCTTTGTGCATGTGTTAGCTCTATACGTATATTTTCTTTTATTGGTTGTTCATATTCCACTCCCAGATTAATGCTCCAAGGCGTAGACGTTTTCATGAATTCAACAGGCATATTTCCGGCTGCGGGCCATGCAATAAAAGGATAATCAATGGTTTCTTTTCTGGAGCGATCAAATACATATGTTGCAGTAAAGCCATTGTAACTTGAATCGACCAACGTATCTACATAGCCAAACCCTATGTTTTGTAATTGAGGATTCAACAGCCATCGTCGATGTCCAACATCTGCCAAATTATATATATCATCATCTTGGAGATATCCCCAAAGAATACTATCTGAAATGGTCCGAAAGCCTGCCGCAAGGTTTGATTTTGAAGACCCTTCTTTTCCAATAGCATAGGCTTCGTCCGATACCAGATTCGGTTTGGATGGGTAATGACTGATCGTTGCATTTAACATATTAATATAGCTTGCATATTGCGCCGTTAAGTTCAGTTGTTCATCCATTTGGACATCTCCCGGCAAACCCACTAAGCGTCTTGTCATTTTTATTACATTGTGCGCTTCTAAAAGCTCTTGCTGCTCAAGCTGTCCTATTGTGTAGATATAACCTACCGTTGGCTCAATAACATAACGTGTCGACGCCTGACTACGTATTTGAAATGGATTGTGATGGTACTGATACAACACTTCAATTTTGGATGGCATTATTAAATCGCCATATTCCTGGGCTTGTAATGTCAAACTATTTATACTGATGAATAACAAGAGTAAACTTGCTATAACGGTCTTTTTCTTCATAATTTTCTCCTTATGTTGTGTCATGATATAGATTCCATTATAACATCATTCAGAAAAAAAGTCGCTTCACAGCGACTTTTTTAATATAGGTAGTTCTCAGCCTACGCCTTCACTATCCTCTAAATCGTATTGTTCATAGAGCTGATTTACATCCATAAATTCTATGTCTTTTGGTGGTGAAAAGGTGGTCTCATCTACAACAAAATCATCGGTTATAGTGGTCACATAATATGTTGAAGTCAGTGTATCTCCAAAATAAACTTCTGTTTTAAGAGGATACCAATATTTTGTTGAAATCCATTCCTTGCTTACATAATCCTCTTCCCCCATCTCCATAACAATCTCCATATATAACACTTCCATGCCGTCTAAAGTTGTCACCTCTGCTTTAGTTAAGCCTTCGATATCTTCAAAATACGAAGCCTCAAAATCAACATCAAAATTCATCTGCTCATCATCATTCCATACATCGGTATCGAATAACTCGCTATTATCATCATAATACACCATGCCTTGTCCACTTAGAGTATTGTACATATATGTGGCACCTTCGCTACTATTATAAATCATCAGGTTTAGCCCTTGTTCATCTTCTGTTTCTACGCGCATACTCTCTTCATACAATGTCATCTTTGTAACGTACTCCATGCCTTCGGCCTGTGTTGTTGCTTCAATATACAGTTTTTCATTCGGGGTCACATCGATGGACTGAAGCAAATCATATCCAGAAAGCGATGCGTCAAGACCTGAATCCATCTCTACATCTTCATCCGCTACTTCTTGGGTATTATTGTCATCCTCCATCGCCTGCTCTTCTTGCGGCTGCTGCTCTTGCTGTTCTTGTGAAGCATCCGTCACTGTTTGTGTCGTATCTACATCAGGTGTCTCATCTGTTGATTTTTGCGACATGTTGCACGCAGACAATAAAAATACTAACCCACATAACATAATTATTATATTTTTTTTCATGGTTTTTTCCCCTTCCTTATACTGCCCATTAAACCATATCTCCTATTTTATTGTAGCACAAAGGTTTTGGGAGTATTATCCGACAATATACCCAATCCTTTGCAACCTTAAAAACTACGTTGACATCTTTGCCATAATCTGATATTATCTTACCAACCTATCTCACATATATTTTTAATATGATTTTATAGTTTAACTGTAAAATTTCTCATGAGATGTCTATCAACTATAAATTTAGATTGAGGTGATTTTTTGAATCAAAGTGCACCTATTATTCAACTCAAAGACCTTCGAAAAACTTTCGAAACCAAGGATGGTATTGTTGAAGCGTTAAACGATATTAATGTTTCTATTTCAAAAGGAGAGATTTTTGGAATTATCGGGTTAAGTGGCGCAGGAAAAAGTACACTCGTTCGATGCATTAACCTTTTAGAACAACCAACCTCCGGCTCTGTAATTTTTAATGGTCTTAACTTAGAAACCATGCCCAAGCAAAATCTACTGAAAGTTCGTCAATCCATGGGGATGATTTTCCAGCAATTCAACTTATTGATGCAACGAAATACCATTGAAAATATTTGCTTTCCAATGGAGATTGCAGGTATTGATAGAAAGCAAGCTAAAAAGCGGGCCTTTGAACTTTTAGACATTGTCGGTCTTAGTGATAAAGCCAAAGCATATCCCGCACAATTATCCGGAGGACAAAAACAACGGGTTGCCATTGCCAGAGCACTTGCTACAAACCCAGATGTTCTGTTGTGTGATGAAGCAACAAGCGCTCTTGATCCTACGACAACAAAGTCCATCCTTGCTTTGCTTAAAAAAATTAATAAGGACTTGGGTATTACTGTCATTATTATCACGCACGAGATGAATGTTATCGAAGAAATATGTCATCGAGTTGCCATTATGGATCAAAGCCGTATTGTTGAAATGGGCGAAGTAGAAGATATTTTTATAAAGCCTAAGTCCAAAGTTGCACGCCAGCTTATTTTCTCTGATGAAACACATATTGATACATTCGTAGGTGAACATAAGTGTCGAATTATCTTTGACGGACGCACTTCCTTTGAACCCATCATCTCAAATATGATTCTCGAATGTAAAACAAGTGTCAACATTCTTTTTGCTGATACCAAAGATATTGATGGAAAAGCTTTCGGACAAATGATTATTCAGCTTCCTGACCAGGAACGTAACCGAAACCGCATCTTTAGCTATCTCGATTCCAATAAAATATCTTATGAGGAGGTAAAAGACCATGTCCTTTGATCGCGTTGTTCTTGAAATGCTCGCTATGGGAATTTTCGAGACATTATATATGACTTTTGTCTCATCATTGATTGCTTATGCTATTGGACTACCAACAGGTATCTTACTCGTGATTACTGATACCGATGGAATTGTTCCTATGCCTTTATTAAACAAAGTGGTCGGACTGATTGTCAACTTATTACGTTCGATTCCTTTTATTATTCTACTGATTTGGGTCATGCCTGTCACACGTTTTATCGTCGGGACCACCATCGGACCTACTGCAGTTATTGTTCCACTAACCATTGCTTCTGCACCATATATTGCTCGCCTTGTTGAAAGCTCCTTAAAAGAAGTCGACTCCGGTGTTATCGAAGCCGCTCAATCCATGGGCGCTAATACGAAGCATATTATTTTTAAAGTGTTAATTCCTGAGGCATTGCCCTCACTTGCTTTAGGCAGTGCCATTGCTGTAACAACTATTCTAGCATATTCTGCTATGGCGGGATTCGTCGGCGGTGGTGGCTTAGGTGATATCGCCATTCGCTATGGATATTATCGTTATGAAACAGAACTTATGATCATTACCGTTGTCATTCTTGTCATCATTGTTCAAGTTATTCAAGAAATTGGTGCCAAGTGGAAAAAACATATAGATCACAGTAATTAAATATTAGGAGGTTATTACATGAAAAAAACACTAAGTATTGCAGCATTTTTATCACTATTTATCTTAATTCTAGCAGGATGTGGCCAAGGCGACAGCTCTGACAAAGTCATCAAAATCGGTGCAACTCCAAAGCCCCACGCTGAAATCCTTGAGCAAGTGAAAGATCAACTTAAAGATGATGGCTACACTCTTGAAATTATAGAGTATACAGACTATGTACAGCCAAACGTTGCTCTTGATTCAGGCGATCTTGACGCTAACTTTTTCCAACATCAACCTTATCTAGATCAATACAATGCAGAAAATGAAGCACAACTCATTTCAGCGGCTATTATTCACTATGAACCTTTTGGTCTATATCCTGGAAAAACAGATACAATTGATGCTTTAGCTGATGGTTCTCAAATCGCAGTTCCTAACGATGCAACTAATGAAGCTCGTGCTTTACTCTTACTTCAAGATCAAGGTCTTATCACCTTAACAGAAGGCGTTGGCTTAAACGCAACAATTAATAATATTGTTGATAATCCAAAAAATATTGACATTCTTGAAATTGAAGCAGCACAATTAACCCGTTCTCTCCAAGATGTTGATATGGCTGTCATTAATGGAAACTATGCTATTGATGCAGGTCTAAGCGTTGGAACGGATGCACTTGCCGTTGAGGACAAAGATTCCACTGCAGCAGAAACTTTTGGAAATATTATTGCCGTAAAAGAAGGGACTCAAGACAGCGAAAAAATTCAAGCCCTTGTTAAGGCTCTTCAAAGCGATACTGTAAAGAATTTTATTGAAACAACGTATGAAGGTGCTGTTATCCCAAAATTCTAAGTAATTTAATACCAAAATAAAAGAGCGCATAAAAAAAGAGCTGATGCAAATGTATCAGCTCTTTTTATATCATTTGTTACGAAGGTAATAATGCGTTACTCTTGGATTGCTTGTCTTTTGGGACTGGAGTTCAAAACGGTTAAGTGACTGAATTAAAGGTTTTAACTTTGTATGCCCATAGTTTCGAACGTCAAAGTCCGGGTAACGTTTATTCAGCCGCGTTCCGACTTCCCCAAGATATGCCCAGCCTTCTTCATCTGAACAATCAGAGACAATCTGTCGCACAGTACGTGTCAGCCCTTTAATATCCGCAAAACCACTTTTATCTTTTGTCGAATGATTGTGCTTGTGATTATGCACCTCTGAACTAACCGGCTCCTTCGCCAAGACTTCAAGATATTTGAACTTTTCACAGGCCGATATAAACGGCTTGGGCGTTTTTCGTTCGCCCATACCGATAACATACATCGCTGCTTCTCTTAACCTTGAAGCTAATCGTGTAAAGTCACTATCGCTCGATACAATGCAAAATCCATCCACATTACCTGAATAGAGTATATCCATTGCATCAATGATAAGTGCTGCATCTGTTGAATTTTTCCCTACAGTATAACTATATTGTTGAATCGGTGTAATCGAATAGTCTAGAAGTATTGTTTTCCATGATCCAAGATTCGGTTTTGTCCAATCGCCATATATGCGTTTAATTGTCGGGGTCCCATGATTGGATATTTCGTCAAAAATGTATTTGATATATTTATCTGACACATTATCTGCGTCAATAAGCACTGCGATCTTTTGATCTTTTTCGGTCATAACTTCTCCTCTCGATACCCTTTACTTACCAATTTCAACTTCTACTGAATATCCATCGTTCTTATTCGTCGTACGGATGCCTCCATAATTGACCAACTCGTCAAATGTAAGTTCATATTCATTATCTAAATCAAGAGAATCGAATTTCATAACCATCGTTAATGGATTGGAGTATGTTACATGCGTCGGAACTTTTTCAACCTTTATACCATTGTCATAATAGTATAATGTATAGTTTGTATTCAAAATATTGGGTATATCCAATGCAATCTCTTTATTGAATTCAACTTTAATGGAATCGCTTCCAATCGTTGTCGCCTTTGAGATATAGGTTGCTGTTACGTCACTTCGATTGTGTCTAAAATTATAATCATCAACACGTTTATAACTATTACCAACCGCATCTTTAAGCGTTCCAACAATAACAAGCTCATATCGGTCTCTATCTTCAAGTGCGTCATCTTCATCTAAGAACAACTTGACTTCCTGACTACCGACTTCATGATATGCCGCAATTGGACGTCCGGTATAGTCTGTCTCCGTCGTTCCCCATATTACATAGTTATCTGGGTCAGATGCAGATTCATGTCCAAGAACACGGTCAAATTTTACTTTGATGGTATTACCATCAACAATACTGACACTCTTGATATCAAGGTCATCATCAAAATCAATATCCGCTTTAAAATCATATTCACGTTCAGTAATTGCAAATTGCTTTGTCGTGTCTGTAATATGATTAATCATCAGTGTGAATTCATCGTTATCAAACATACGCTCTTGAGTGGTTAAGTATACTACATTCCCATTTTCAACCACTTCTGCTTTTGTGATACGAATTGGATATTCATCGTCAAACATTAAGTAGTAACTAAACACTTGCTCTGCAATCACTGGATTAAGTACCTTGTTAAACTCAAGCATAATGGTATAGTCATTTAGGGTTTCGATATCTTTAAGTTCAAAGCGCTCATTTTCATCGACTTCAGATTCAAAAGTAACTGAATCGCCTTTTCCATCATTGAGTTGAACCCCATAGCTACTTGTCAAGCCACTATCAATACTTAATTTAAACATACCTTCTTCTTTAAAGATATAGTTTTTCAAGTAAATGGACACACCATTTTTAGCTCCCGCTAATTGGTTGATTTGCATTGTTGTTACGTCACCTTCAATTAAAAGCTTCGACCCTTCATAGATGTTATAATACTTTGGCTGATAGGCATTACTATTAATCGGATGCGTAAAATACACATAAATAACATTGTTACTTACTTGCTCAACTTTACTAATTCTAAAGAAATCGGACTCTAGATTATCTGGGCGATGTCCCAAAAATTCTTTTTTCAAGCTATAGTTATTACGATTACCATATGCATCAAAAACTTCTGCAAGCACAAGTGTATATTCTTCTTCAATCTCTTGTAAATCTTTTAATCGAATACGATATGTGTTATCACCACGATCTGAAACCGAGTCAACTTCGAGATGTTTTTCATCATCATCCGACAAATAAATCGTAATCTGATCTTCTTCAAGATCTTTGATAGGTTCATTAAACGTCACCAAAATTTCATCTTCTTCTTGAGCAACAATTTTCTCAATTTCTGTATCGACTGTATCTTTCATTAACAATAATTTTTTAGCTTGTTCTTCACTGATAAGTTCTTTTTCAATAAAGGTTTCAATCATCTGATCGCCAGTTCTTTTGTGCTCAATCTGCATGGATCTATGTAGTGTTTCAACAACATCACCACGCGTATAATTCGTATTGTCCGTTGCACGATATCGATAGTCATCATCAAGGACAACCCCTTTTGTATAGGCCATATAATAGACACTATTCCAGTCAAAGTCCTTATCATATTCATACCCTAAAACTACCAATACCATTTTCAAAAAGGCTTTTTCACTTAAGTAAGCTTCCGGTTTAAAGCTTCCATCAGAGTATCCATTAATAATACCTTCTTCATCACAATATCCCACATATGGAGCATACCATTCAGTCGCTGCAACATCACTATAGTTGGTATTACTGTATTCTGTTCTTTCTGCAAGTACCTCTTTTTCAACACCTAAAAAACGCACAATAAACGTAGCCGCTTCACTACGTTTAAGTTTACCTTCCAGGTTATACCCCGTCCCTGTTCCTCGAAGTATTCCTAGTGTATTTAATATTTGCGCTTTTCCTTCTATGCTAATGTTTGGTGTCGACGTCGCACCAAAAGAAGTTGTCAAACTTGATATAATCAAACTAACGACAAGCAACAATGTTAATAATCGTTTTAATCCATTCATCCTTTTGTCCATTCCTTTCTGATTTGTCATTATTATCCCCATTATATCATTAGTTCAAATGCTAAACAAGGCAGAACGAAATTTGTAATCGTTTTATAATACTTTTGATAAAAACTCTTTTGCTCTCGGATGTGTTGGGTTTGAGAAGAACTGATCCGGTGGGCTTTGCTCTTTGATTTGACCTTCATCCATGAACAAAATTTTTGTTGCTACTTCACGTGCAAATCCCATTTCATGGGTTACAATAACCATCGTCATACCACTATCTGCAAGTTTTTTTATCAATTCTAGAACTTCTCCAACCATCTCTGGATCTAGTGCAGATGTTGGCTCATCAAACAAAATCACCTTTGGGTTCATTGCCAAGGCTCTAACAATGGCAATTCTTTGCTTTTGTCCGCCTGAAAGCGTCGACGGATATACATTCGCCTTGTCTTCAAGTCCTATAGTTTTTAATAGTTCCATGGCACGCTCACGAATTTCATTCTTGATCTGCGCTTTGGTTTTTGTAATGTCATATGGTTGAATTTTCTCTTTACGGAAAATATTCTTTATGCTAATTCCAACATTTTTTACCTTCTGGCTTCGCAACTCATGATTGGCAACATATAAAGGAGCCAGCATAATATTATCTATAACTGTTTTATTATTGAACAAGTTAAATTGTTGGAAAACCATACCCATATGTCGTCTATGGATATTAATATCCACTTTCATGTCAGCAATATCAACACCTTCAAAAATGATCGACCCAGCTGTCGGATCCTCCATACAGTTTAAGCATCTTAAAAAAGTACTTTTTCCACTTCCCGATGGTCCAACAATAGCTATTTTTTCGCCTTCTTCAATGGTGATACTAATATCTTTTAATACTTCCAAATTTCCATAGTTTTTCTTTAAATTAATTACGTCGATCACTTTTTCCAAGGCTCCTTTCCATAAGTTTAATTAAAAATGCAATCATCATGACTAAGGTAATATAAATCAAAGCCATAACTAGATAAGGAACCATAAATTCATAGCTATTTGTTCCAATATAGTTAAATGCAACATATAAGTCTGCTGCACCAACAAAACTTACTACAGAAGTCTCTTTAATGAGTGAAATGAACTCATTTCCAAGTGTCGGCAAAATGTTTTTAATCGCCTGAGGTACAACAATCTTAACCAATGTGACGCTGTAGCTTAGACCCACCGCTCGTCCTGCTTCCATTTGCCCTGAATCAACCGACATAATTCCGCCGCGCATGATTTCTGACACATATGCCCCACTGTTAAATCCAAACACCAAAACACATACATTAATTGAAGGAATGTTTAGACCTAAAATCGGCAGCAATACGTAATAGGACACAAGTAATTGGACAACAATCGGTGTTCCACGAAACATCGCAACATAGAACTTTCCAAGCCTTTGGAAAAACCGCGTTGTACGACTGTAGCCCGGAAACACTTCGACACTTGCAATAATCGTACCGATAAGCGTACCTAATAGAAGGCCTACCACCGCAATATATACGGTGTTTTGTAAACCTTCTAAAACTTTAACATAGCCATTATTATAGTAAAATATTTCCCAAAATCTTTCAACTCTGCTACTAAAATTTCCCATAACCTGTCCTTAATTTAACTCATTTATAGATCCGACAATATATCCTGCTGGCGCTTCATCAATCACAACGTATTGAATATTGCCATTGATCATATCTTGTACGGCTAAAGTTCCTGACTTATATGTCACGACTTCCACATCGTATCCGTTAAATCCCCAGTCCGCATCACCTTCAAGGTAAAATTGCGCTGTTGTACCTTGTTGCACTCCGATTTTTGTATCTGCATCAAGGGCATTAAGAGCTTCTTCCAACGCTTCAACAGTTGTCGCTTCAGCAAATGTTGTATCCGCTTCCATCGTCACTAGTGTTTGCGCCGCATTATAATATGGAATAGTAAAGTTAACATATTCTTTTCGGTCTTCATTAATCGTCAAACCTGCCATAGCAATGTCTGCCTTGCTTTCACCAACAGATAAGCATACAGCATCAAAGTCCATATTGCTTATGACAAGTTCTTTTCCTAAATGCTCTGCAAGTAAAGCTGCTATTTCCATGTCGATTCCATAGTAGTTCTCACCTTTAGTATATTCAAAAGGCTCAAATGCTGCATTCGTAGCAACAATAAGTTGGTCTTTGCTTGCATCCATTTGTGCTGACTTTACAGCAACCGGTTCACCGTCACCAAAGTAGTTGTTGTAAATATCATCATAGGTTCCGTCTGTTTGAATTTGTTCAATGAAAGCATTTACTTCATCATATAACTCTGGTTGTTCTTTATCCACACCAAATGCGTACTCTTCTTGTGTTAAAGGAATTTCTATTATCTTTACTTTATTGTTTTTTTCTTCTCCACCGCAACCTGCCATTGCAACAATTGCAAGTGCTAATACACTTATAAACATCATCATTTTCTTCATCGATTTTTCTCCTCTTTTATTAATATTTATGCATAAATATATATTTTAATGCATAAATACATAATATAGCATATTTATGTCTTTGTCAATCCAACATTTACGCTAATTGAAAAA
This sequence comes from Clostridiales bacterium UBA4039, assembly GCA_002382805.1. Lineage (GTDB taxonomy): Bacteria > Bacillota > Clostridia > Lachnospirales > Vallitaleaceae > UBA1351. The sequence continues at coordinate 15,480 of DGAD01000056.1, read as the reverse complement.
TCGTATAATCAGAAAGGAAAGCGCTGTTGTCATGCCACCCAATACCGTTCCCCAAGTCAAGTCAATCACTGTAATAAGGATCGGCCAATCTTTTAGTGTCGCTAGATTTGTCAGGTCATATGTAGCATATGCAACAAATCCGAAAAAGGCCCCATACAAAAATGCATAGCGTATCGCCTCTTTATCCAATGCCGGATACAATGCGAAAAACATTAATCCAAGGATAAATATAATATAAAATCCGATGGCCGCTATCCAATTAGGTGGTGTGCGCATGATGTAACCTAAATGTCGACTATATAAGTCTTTTGCAATAATGCCAAGCCAAATCAAATCAATAACCATAAACACTGCAAAGGTAATAAAAAAATTACGAATCATAATCTCCCTCCATTCGCTTTGCCGACTTTAATTGTCTTGTGTTTATTGTACCTCTTTTTTTTATTTTTCACAACCTGCTTAAACCTTAATAACCATCGACTCAAAGGAATCTAGTTTAAGTGTTTGCTCTAATTGAGTTCGATTATAATTTGTGAGAAGAATTTCACCTTTTTCAAAGGGTTTGGGCAAGGCATATTCAAGGTTTTCTTCTGAAAAATTGCAGATTACCAATAATTCCTCGTCCTCCCACTGTCTTTTATATACATAAAGCTGTTCATGCATTTCTTCCAACAATATATATGTTCCATACACTATAATATCATGACGTTTTCTCAGCTTTAATATTTTCTTATAATAATGATACACCGAATCCTGATTATTAGATTCTATATCAACATTGACCGTATCTTTATTTGGGTTTATAGGTAACCATGGTTTTTTTGTAGAAAAGCCACCATATTTACTTCCATCCCACTGCATAGGTGTTCGAGCATTGTCGCGACTTTTAAATCGAAGGTATGCCATCATTTGATCATGTTCAAGCAAGCCATTACCTACAATTTCCTTATAGGCATTGATACTTTCAATATCTTCAAATTGATCAATGCGGGAAAACGGATAATTTGTCATTCCTATTTCTTCACCTTGATAGATATAAGGTGTCCCTTTCATAAAATGCAAGCATGTAGCTAACATTTTGGCTGAAACCGCTCGAAATTGAGGTCTGTCATCTCCAAAGCGCGAAACCGCTCTTGGTTGATCATGATTATTCCAATATAGACTATTCCACGCCTGATTTTCTAAGGCAACTTGCCACTTTGATAATATCTGCTTTAACTTTGGAAGCGCAATTTTTTTGTCGGTCCATTTTCCAATCTCTCCACCATATTCAACATGTTCAAACTGAAAAATCATATTAAGCTCTTTTGTGGTTTCTCCCGCATATTTTTTTGCTTCTTCAACCGTTACATTCGGTGTCTCTCCAACTGTCATTATATCATAATGCGCTAAAACATTTTCATGCATTTCTTGTAAATATTCATGCACTCTTGGTCCATTGATTGCGTGAGGCGAAAAATCACCAAATAATCCCTGCTTGGTTTCTCCATCAGGAAACTCTGTGTCTTTAGAAATCATATTAATCACATCCATACGAAATCCATCAACACCTTTTTCGCACCACCAACGCATCATCTCATATATCGACTGACGCAATTGTGCATTTTCCCAATTAAGGTCCGGCTGCTTTTTAGAAAATAAATGCAAATAAAACATTTCTGTCTTTTCGTCATATTGCCACGCCGATCCACTAAAACAAGACCCCCAATTATTAGGCTCTAATCCACTGGGTTGACCTTGTCTCCAAATATAGTATTCTCGATACATATTTTCTCGACTTTCTCGGCTTTGCGTAAACCATGCATGTTCATCTGATGTATGGTTTACTACTAAATCCATCATGATTTTCAACCCTTTTTGATGTGCTTTTTCCAACAACATGTCAAAGTCATCCATGGTTCCAAACTCTTGCATGATTTTTTTATAATCACGTATATCATATCCATTATCCGCATTGGGTGAATCATATACCGGCGATAGCCAAAGGACATCAACACCTAAGTCACACAAATAATCCAGCCGATGTATAATCCCCTGTAAATCTCCAATTCCATCCCCATCACTATCCATAAAACTTCTCGGGTAAATTTGATATACCACCGCTTCTTTCCACCATGCTCTATTAATGTTCTTCATTATTATGTCTCCTTCAGTTTACTTAATAGCACCTTCTACCATTCCCTGAATAATCTGTTTTTGTGCAAATAAGAAAAGTATGATAATGGGAATCATAGCTAAAAAAGCAGCTGTCAATATAAGATCCCATTGTTTAACATATGATCCTACAAAGCTTGTCACCGCGACAGGCAATGTTTTTATTTTTCCATTGAGTCCAAGCATAAGCGAAGGAAGTAAAAAGTCATTCCATATCCAAATCCCATTTAAAATAAGTACTGTCATCTGAATCGGCTTTAACAAGGGCATAATAACATGAAAAAATGTTTGCTCCGGCTTACACCCATCAATACGCGCTGCTTCTTCCAGCGAATATGGAATGCTTTTGATAAAACCATGTAAAATAAATACCGACATCGATCCACCAAACCCTAAATATGCAAATACAATCCCTTTATAACTTTGAAGTAATCGTATCCCTGTAAAATCTGAAATCTCGCGAAATGTAGATAAGAGAGGAAGCATAACCACCTGAAACGGAATAATCATCGCAGCAACGAGGATGAGGAAAATTGTATCCGACCATTTTGTTTTATTGCGCACTAAAATCCATGCTGCCATACTGGAAAATAAAGTAATGACGAATAAAGAAACCAATGTAATCAAAACTGAACTAAAAAATGAATTCCAATAGTTAAAATTTTGATTGTTAATCACATTGCCCATATTCACAAAGAGTTGGCCCCATTGCGTAGGAAGGCTAATCGGACTGATAACAATTTCACTACTTTTTTTAGCTGAATTAATGACAACAAGCACAAAGGGAAACAAGAAAACCAGCATTAAGACGATGGTCAACACTTCCATGATATTTCGTTTGATTATCTGTGAACGCATTACATTTCCACCTCTCTTTTTTTACTAATCACCACTTGGGTTAACGACACTATGGCCAAAAGAATAAAAAATACAACCGCTTTGGTTTGCCCCAAGGCATATTGATTTTTAGAAATTGCTGTTTTATAAATATTGAGTGCCAAAAACTCCGTTGATAAAATCGAAAAACCATTTAATATTCGACTGGGCCCTCCATTGGTAATTGCCAGGTTCAAGTCAAACTGTTTAAACGAATTGACTAACGTTAAAAAGATAGATACAGTGAACGTATTAGCAATCATCGGAATCTTAATCTTAAATAAAGTAACCAAACTATTGGCTCCATCAACACTCGAGGCTTCTAACACATCTCGTGGAACGCCTTGAAGTCCTGTCACATAAATCATCATAATGTATCCTGCATATTGCCAACTGCTCACTAGAATAATGGCTAAAATGGCAAGATTTGGATCTGTTAACATTGACATACTTCCTTCAATTAATGATGTAAATACTTTATTGAAAATAAACTGCCAAACATAACCAAGCACAATTCCACCGATTAGATTCGGCACAAAAAATGCCGCTCGATAAAAATTTCTTCCTTTTATTTTTGAAGTACATAACAGTGCCAATGACAACGCCACAAAATTGACCAACAATATATTAATCGTTGCAAATACGATCGTAATGAGCAAAGAATAAACATAGTCTTGCGACGTGAACATTGTAATATAGTTTTCTAATCCAACAAACTGATCAAATTTGATACCATTCCAATCTGTAAATGAATAGAACACTCCAAAAACAAACGGGATAATCACTGTAAATGCAAATGCAAATAAAAGAGGTAAGAGAAATAAAACATTGATAATTTGTCTATGTTTTCTGGTTGGCAAAACATATAATCCTCCCATACATAGCAACAGACCTCCTATAAGTAGATACCCTCGATAGCCTTCTTGCCCACCACCAAAGTTGAGAATCATTGCCACCACAACACTTACAATGCCCAAAGCAATTATTGCGATAGAACTCCGTCTTTGTATATTGATATCCATGAAAAACTTCCTTTCATTCTTTTATATAAAGGAAAATCTCCACAACATTGTTTTACAATATCATCGGAGATGTTCCTTTTATATTATAACGTTTATTTTAAAGTTCCAATGGCGCTTTCCATTAATTCTACAAAACCATCTACATCAACATCGCCTCGTGCATACGCTTCGAACACAGGTCCTAAATCATTCATAGCAAATCCTTCAGGCATTTTTGCCCATTGCCATGAATAAGTTTTTCCTTCTTGAACCCATCCCATTAAGTTAATAGCAAGCGGCGATACCGGTTCAATTGTTGTTGATTGGAATGGAGAAATCATTCCAGCATCAACGACAAGACACTGTGCACCTGCTTCTGTTGTTGCAAGGCTTTCAAGGAAATCTTTTGCTTCTTGAACATACTCACCGTTATTATAGACAGCCCACCAAGATGGCGCATCCGCCAAAATACCATCGGTATCTTCTTCCATAAATGCTAATGGTGAAATTCCCATTGCAAATTCAACACCATAATCTGGTAGAGAAGGATCAATCCAGTTCCCTTGATGTACAAAGGCTGTTTTACCTTGTGCCCACAATGCTAATTGATCGTCATATGTTCCACTAAGTAATGTGCTTTTATCTGAATAGTCAAAAAGCATTTTTACGAATTTTCCATATTGAGTCATTCGCTCTGTATCAATTTCACCATTTTTTAACATATCAATATATGTTGTATCGCCTTGTTCTAATCCTGTAGATAAATACGTCCCAAAGTTATGGTTTCCTGTTGACCAGTACATCTGACCGGCTTCAGCTGCCATCGAAACAACTGCTGTCAATCCAAGCTCGTCTTTCATCCCTTCGATTTTTTCAAAAGCTTCTTGATATGCATTGATATTTGTCAAACTGCTTGGATCAACTCCTGCTGCTTCAAGGATATCTTTGTTGTATGTTAACCCATATCCTTCGACTGCATATGGGAATCCTACAACTTTACCATCTGGAGTTTTATAAGCAACAGCCGTATCTTCTGCCCAAGTTTCATTACTCAAATCTTCCATATGTTCTTCCCAAGTTAAAAACTCACCTTCGCCACCAAACACAAAAATGTCCGGCATATTACCTGCCGCAAAATATCCCTTAATGGTTGCACCAATATCTGCACCTCCACCAATTGACTCAATAATAACCTCTACCCCAGTTTGTTCTTCATATGCCTTCGCATATTTTTGTAGAGCACCATCAATCTCGATTTTTCCATTAATAATTCGAATCGATGCATCCTTACTACTTTGTTCATCGGTATCATTATCTTTCTCTGCTGTTTGTTCTTGTCCTGAAGTATCCTCGTTGTTTGATTGTGTTGTATCACTTCCACATCCTGCCATAACAACAAGCATAGATACAAGTAATAGTACTGACATTAATCTTTTCATGGTGAATCCTCCCTAAATAAATTGATTTCGTTATTAACTTTTGCGCATAAGTTATATCTACAGTTATGATTTTAGCACTTTTATATTAAATGCACAAGTATTTTTTCTATTTTTTTACTTTTGTATGTAACTTTTTCGCAAAAGGTTTCTTCAAAAAAAATAAAAGCTTGGCTAAGCTTCTATTTTTTTGACAGAATCTCTTATCTGCAATGTAACTGGCAAAATAATTTTTTCTGGTTTCTCTGATGTATTTTTAATCATCTTGATGAGTTTATTGATTGCTATATCCGCCTTATCTCCGGTACTTTGTCTGACCGTCGTAAGCTTTGGACGTACAAAAGAGGCTACTATTGCATCATCATAACCAACTACCGATATATCTTTTGGTATATTATACCCAAGGTCTGATAGCGTCCCCATTGCTGCTACTGCATAATTGTCCGAACAAAAAACCAAAGCTGTAGCTTCCGGATGTTCACTTACCGCATCCGTCACACTCTTTTTGATTGCATCTAGTCTTCTTTCGACTTTATATTTATATCCTGAGTCCGCAGGGAGTCCCCCTGCTTTAATCGCATCCAAAAAACCCATATATCTGGCGTAATCTCCACCTGTATAATTGTCTGAAAAAAAAGCAAACTTCTGGTGTCCTTCTTTAATAAGATAGCTGGTCATATCAAAAGCCCCTTGATAGTCTTCTATACCGACATTGGTATATTGATGTTGATCATTTAAAAAATAGCCATCAATAAATACCAGCGGTTTTTTATAGACATCTTTGAGTATTTGCGCTTTTTCATAACTAAAACCTAGAGCAACGATTCCATCAATATTCCAAGACGATACAAAACTGCGAATCTCTTCCATATCATCCGAACTATAAATCATCAAAAAATATCCATGTTTGCGCACACCAATCTCAAGAGCTCCAATGAGCTCCCCGGTAAAAAAGTCCTGTACCATATTGTTATAGAGAACGGATTTTGTACTCATGACAAAACCAATAACATTTGAGTTATTTTTTGCCAAATTGATTGCTGAACGATTCGGTACATAATTGTGTTCCTCAACGACTTTTTGTATTTTTTTTGCTAGTTCTGGTGACACTTCTTTCGTTTTTCCACGGATAACGTTTGAAACCGTTGTCGGGCTTACGCCAATGATTTGCGCCATTTCTTTTATTGTAATCAACCGATCACCTCATTCATTTTATCGTTAATATCATAACGTATAATTCCTTTTTAGGCACCCGTTACAGCATTAAGGTCATACGATGTTCATTCAACCCTCTATTGATACCATAGTTTCTCACAACTTGTTGATACTGCCATGGCTCCTGCATCTAACAACTGAATAATCTCCTCTTTTTGATCAATCAAACCGCCTGCAATGATTGGCGCCGACACCGTCTGGGCCATTCGACGAATAGCTTTTGGCATAACGCCTGGCATAATTTCAACGATATCGGGTTTATTTTCTTTTATGGTTCGAACCCCCATATCAATAGATTTAGAATCCAGCAAAAAAACTCGCTGCACCGTAATCAACGCCAAGTCTTTTGCCCGTCGAATCATGGATGCTTTGGTTGTAATGATTCCATCTGCACCGACGACTTCTTTTATATATTCTAATCCAATGCTATCATGTGCAATCCCCTTAATCAGATCCACATGTAAGCACACAATTTTGCCTGCACTTTGAAGCTGGCTTACCCACTTCCCCACATTAAAAATATTGCATTCAAGTAAAAAAACTACATCGCACGGCGATTGTATCGCCGCTTGTATGCCCTCACCATCGGATACTGCTGCGATAATTGGATTATCAAGTATCTTATTCACTTCGGTTGTTTTTTCCACCTATTAACCCCGGCCTTCCTTATGTTTTACATCTTTTCTCAATATCTATTTTTGACGAATTGCTAAATGATGTTTTTGAATATATTGCTCAACAGCTTGAACATCTTTGTCTCCACGTCCTGACACATTGACAATAATAACTTGCTCTTGACTCAGCGTTGGTGCAAATTTTATCACATGTGCAATTGCATGGGAACTTTCTATTGCAGGAATAATTCCTTCCACCTGTGATAGATACAACAAAGCCTTGACCGCTTCTTCGTCTGTGACTGAAACATACTCTGCACGCCCTTGATCTTTTAGATAGGCATGTTCTGGTCCTACACCAGGATAGTCCAGTCCTGCTGAAATCGAATACACCGGACTAATTCCACCATTTTCATCTTGAATAAATATGGTGTTCATTCCATGAATAACGCCTTCTTTTCCCTTTGCCATAGTCGCAGCATGTTTATCTGTATCTACACCTAAGCCAGCAGCTTCTACCCCAATAAGTTTAACCGATGCATGTGGAACAAATGCACTAAACAACCCAATGGCATTACTTCCTCCGCCAACACATGCTATACAGTAATCCGGCAAACGACCTTCTTTTTGTTGAATTTGTTCCAATGCTTCTTCTCCAATTATTTTTTGGAATTCACGCACCATGGTCGGGTAGGGATGTGGGCCAACTGCTGATCCTAACAAGTAAAATGTATCTTCAACATTTTCAACCCAATATGTTATGGCGGCATCTACTGCATCACTTAACGTCTGCGTTCCCGAAGTTACAGATACAACTTTTGCACCTAACAGCTCCATACGAAAGACATTAAGCGCTTGTCGCTCCATATCTTCTGTGCCCATAAAAATCTCACATTCCATATCAAACAATGCCGCCGCTGTCGCCGTTGCTACTCCATGTTGTCCGGCACCGGTCTCTGCGATGACTTTTTTCTTGCCCATACGTTTGGCTAGGAGAATCTGCCCGATGGCGTTATTAATCTTATGTGCGCCTGTATGATTTAGATCTTCTCGTTTTAGATATATCTTAGCTCCACCTAAGCGCTTCGTTAGGTTTTGTGCATAATAGAGTGGGTTTTCTCGTCCAACATAGTCTTTCATATAATACTTATATTCTTTGATGAACTCAGCATCTTGGATTGCTTCATCATATGCTACTTCCAGTTCTTTAAGTGCTTGTATAACCGGTTCAGGAACATATTGTCCTCCGAACCTTCCAAATTCATGTGGCATAAGCTAATCCTCCTACATCGTTAAATTTTTTCTTCATTTTATCACATCACCGCGTTATATTCAATCATTGCTTCGCCTGATTACAAGTGAAGGCGTCGACGAATAACTTCTTGCATGCTCTCTGTAAGACTTCTAGTAACAATTTGTAAAATTATAGCTACCGATATACATCCCACACCAACAATAATGGACCATGATAATCGAATGGCACCCTGGATATTCATGGACACAACAGCATCAACACCTACACATATAATGGCAATGGTTAAAATTATAAAGGTCGGAAAAAAACCAAAGTGTCGTTTATTTTTTGATTTTTTATACATATAATAGGCCGAAATCACATTGACATAGACCAAAATATTCAGTGGTAGGGCATAATCCAAAAACCATACTTGTCCCCCACTAAGTTTTGCTAACGCGTAGGATAAATACAATGTTGTTAAAAACAAACCTGTGATGTTTAAAAGCGGTCGTAAATATCCAAACAAGAAAAACACATAAAATACCAACGATATGGTAATCACTAAAACCACGCGCAATATAGGCTCACTCACCGGATAGAAAAATTTGATCATTGACATAATGACAATTGCACTGACAAAAACAATCAATACTGCAAAAAAGATTTGGTTTTTGACTTTTAAACGGTAATCTTGATATATATTATATGCCTGTGGATATTTTCTTAAAATTTCCGGTGTCTCATCATCTTTATAGGCTCTTTCTTCATCAAAGGCATGGATGTCTGGGATTGGAAACTGACACAATGGGCAACTTTTCACCGTGTCATCGACCTCCACTCCACACTTTGGGCAATAGGCCATATTCTCACTCCTTTTTTTAATCTTGATTCGTCTCAATGCGGATTGGAACACCTAACTTACGTAATTTTCTAAAGAATATTTTTTCTATTTCTGTCGAATTAATCGTCTTGCCAAAACTAATATAGCAATGGTCTTTGTATGAACAAAGACACATCTTGATCTTATTGACCTCGCTGGGCGCAGGATAAAATTCAATCGCTTCGACATAAGGTTGAATTTCATCGGGTAAGCGCACTAAGCCAAGATTCGACACACTGGTCGTATATCCTTTTTCACCATATTTTACGTAGATATATGGCATAATCAAATTTTTAAAATATAAAGGTAATGCACGGACAAATAATATCCGTTCATTTTTTACATTTCGAGTAATATATCGACTCACATTTTTTTTCGTATAATGTAATTGCATATATCCTTTTAGATAAACAATGAGCTCTTCTAAAGTATATGTTCCCAGTCGCAAATCAATCTCCGGTGTTAAACTGACAAAAAAATTTTTCATTGATTGCGAAGGAAATAGCTGGCGCAAATCGACTGGAATATTAATCACAATCCGCTTATCTTTTTGGTGTTTTTGCAATGTTTTTGTCTGGTTTATATAGTCTTGAATCGCTTCAAAATACAACGCTGTAATAAACTGCGTAATGGTACACGAATATGCTTTGGACAATTCTTTTAATTTTTTTACCGGAACAATTCCTGTCAAAAAAATATAGCGCCCTTTTTCAACGAGCGGAAACGGAAAATGCATAGCTTTTTTATTGCGACTTGGCACCGGAATACTCGGATCATAATAGCGTTTAAACGCATCTTCACTTTCTTGAGGATGCGGCTTTTTATGAACATCCTTGGCTCCCTCCAGCCGCTTACAATAAATCCCATAATGCACTTTCATATACTGTATCAGAAGGGTTTTCAAAAAACTCATAGCCCCGGTTCCATCGGCAACACTATGGGATATCTCAAAGTGTATATAATGTTTATAATAAAGTACACGAAAAGGGAATGTTTTTTTCTTTCTAAACTTTAAAAACATACACGGATAGTGGGTCTCCTTTTGTATCTTTGGCACATGGCGCGCTTCTTCAAAGTAATACCAAAACATTCCTCTTTTTAAATTCACCTTGTAATATGGAAAGCGTTCAATCGTGTTCTCAAGGGCTATTTGTAAACTCTCAGGAGATATATCCTCGCTTAATTTGGCTGAAAGGCGAAAAACCGTTGACCTTCGGGTCGAGGCTATTGATGGATATAATTTTCCTGCATTATCCAGTTTATACCATGCCTTTTTCTTTTTCTTTCGCATATACTCACTCATTTCCTAATCTATCGTATCTGTTTGATTAAATATCTTTCGCATATACAGCACACGTTCTTTCATTAACTCTTGTATGACCGGGCTGAACTCAAAGTTATCATATCCATGAATTCCGCCTTTAACTTCTTTTGTTATTACATGTATTCCTGATGCTTTTAATTTTTGTCCATATTCAACCGCTTCATCTCTTAAACAGTCATATTGGGCAACTTCAATATACGTCTTTGGAAAACCTGCATTCACCTCATAGTCCAAGGGCGTCACAAAATGCTCTCCTTCGTTCAGCGTTTTTAGATATTTTCTCCACATTTCCTTGTTTTTTTTGGCATTCCAAATGGGTGTGTCTATGTACTCCCGCATAGATTTGGTTGTCATCTTATTATCGATAACGGGATAAATCAAAAGTTGTGTTAATATCTTTGGTCCTCCATTTTTTACAGCTCTATGGGTAGTCATACTTGTTAAAAATCCACCTGCGCTGTCTCCTGCCAAAGCCAACTTATCCATATCAATCTTTAACATCTGGGCATGTTCTTCAACCCATGTTAGTGCTGAATATGCATCTTCAATGGCTTTTGGATACCTATGCAAAGGCATCACTCGATAATCAACAAGGACGACGATACATCCAGCTTCTATGGCATACTCTTCCATTCTTCGGCGCATTCTTGGCGATATCGACAACATAAACCCACCCCCATGATAATAAATCAGGCACGGATTTTCTTTAACCGTAACCGGCGGCTCATAGACATGTACTTTTATTTTTTTCCCCTCTGTACTGGCAATCTTATACCCTGTAACCCGTACTTCTTTATGCTTGTTATAAAAATACCATCCCAACTTATACAACATTCGAATCCAGCAGACTGCAATCCAATTTGTGGGTGTTGTCAAAAACAATGCTGAACGAAAATCCTTATGTACGTCATAAATTTTTTTCATGTTTAATCCTCTAGCTTTCTGTCGTTGGAATTAGATATCCTGATACACATATTCAATAACAACACTTTGTAATCGTCGATAATGCCTTAACATGTAATTTAACTTCGTAATACTAAAAAACCATATTGTAAAGATTTCCCACAAAGCCACCAGTCGACGCGATAATCCAATCTCATAGGAACATTCCATAAGATAATCTAATAAATCATCATCTAAATCTCGATTTGTAAAGGGTGAATAATCCCACTCACTATAGACATCTCTATACAAATCAAGCGTTATATCTACATGATAACTTAACGTGGCTTCATTATATCGATATAACTCTTTTAACTCCTTCTCTTTCATCGCCATCACCTATCCTCAGAGGATATTATATTCTCCTTATATTATAGCATGACTTACAACTTAAGAAAAAGATAAAATATGGTTAAATTCCTTAAGAAAATAAAATTAACGGTCATCCCTTTTTGTGCTATTATAAAGATATACTCTATATTATACGTTCATTATGATCTGATTGTTTGGGAAAGGATGATATCTATGAAACTATACACTATTATCAAAGAACATTTAACCGCCCTAACAGATACGGTTACAAGATATCCTATTTCAACGATATATTTAATTGCTATTGTACTCATCCGCTTTTTAGCTATCGAAAACATTAACGATCAACGCATCCTATACGACCAGCTTTTTGCAGCACTCATTATTGGTTTTTTCCTATCTATCAATATTCGTAGACTAAGCGAAACCTTTTCGCTACCGACATATTTTAAACCTTGGTTACTCTATGTCTTGGGAATATTTCTTACCTTTGGCTACTATCTTATGATCCGTAGCCAAGATCACTTGCCATCTTCTGATTGGATTCGTACAGCTGTTTTATCCTTTGGATTATATATCTGCTTTCTTTGGATTGCAACCCTCTCAAAGCAAGCGCCCTATTTTTATCAATCCTTTATGAATGGTTTTAAAGCACTGGCTATGTCTTTGTTTTTTTCTGGCGTGTTGTTTTTAGGCCTCGCTTTAATTATCGCAGCTATTGATACTCTTCTTTTTAGCATTGACGAAAATCTCTATATGCATTTTACTACCTTTGTTTTCTTATTTTTCGCTCCACTTTTTGTCCTTTCACTGATTCCAAACTATGGCACCACTTTGCCAAAACCTCTGGAAAAAGCTATTCAAGGCACCCGTTTTTTAGAAACTTTACTTTCATATATCATTATTCCTTTGACTGTTATTTTCACATTTATTTTATTCATATATATTGGCTTAAATATTCGAGGGGATTTTTGGACTGAGAACCTCTTCGAGCCTATGCTGGTGAGCTATTCTATCATTGGCATTAGCGTATTGCTTTTAAGTGTAAGTTTTGAAAATGGCTTTGCCCGACAATTCCATCGTATTTTTCCTAAGCTCCTTATCCCTTTGGTTTTACTTCAGCTTATCGCTTCTATTATGAAAATTCATGAGCTTGGCATTACACATGGCCGCTATTTTGTCATTCTTTATGGCATTTTCGCCTTAGTTACCGGAATTATCTTTAGCTTTTTTCAACCCAAGCACTTTGGAATAATTGCTATTTGCTTTATGTTATCCGCCTTGATCTCTTCCCTTCCGCCTTTTGACGCTTTTACCGTGAGCAAATATACCCAAATGAATCTATTAGAAGATATACTCCTTGAAAACGCTATGCTTGTGGATGATAACGTTCTACCTAATCCAGATTTAGATGAAACTTCAAAAATGCAAATTATTGCATTATCCAGATATGCCTATCGCATGGGTTTTTTGAATGAATTCTCTTGGATTGATGCAAATTTCGTATATTATAAAGATTTTGAGACGGTTTTTGGATTTAGTTCATATGAACGTCCGTTAGTTAACAAAGCGGGTAACGGTTTTTATTATAACTACAACCGTGAATATGATAAAATTCTCGAACTCGATGGTTATAGCTATCTTACACATTTTTCTATTACATACTTTTTGGATGAGGATACATCCACAACCCCAACTTCCTTTGTTATTGACAATACCTCCTACCATTTGTCATGGTCGCCAAATGAACATCTTGGGAAGTATGACCTATACAATGACCAAAACACATTGTTAATCTCTATTGATACCGCTTCCTATGATGCACCTTCCTATGAGAATGAAAACACTTCTGCACGTCTAAAAATTATACCTAATAACATCAACCTTTATTATGAAGATGATCAGTTAAATTCTTTAACGGCAGATATGATTCTTCTTATAGATATGAAATAACTATGGTGTCTATAGCAACAATATGATAAAATAACCCATATTATTATTTACGCGTCACACACTACACTCAAAACTTATACTATAGGAGTTTCTCATGTCAAAGTATACCCGCACTACCTTTATCTTGTTTTCTATTTGCATTAGCCTTTGGTCCTTTTTATTTGCTACACATGTCACTGCCAGCGAGCCTGTATTAGGTTCTGAGACTGCCGTGCTTATTGACGGAGATACCGGTCAAGTCCTATTTGAAAAGCAATCAGATAAATCCATGTACCCTGCCAGTATCACTAAGCTGATGACAGCATTATTAGCCATAGAAACTTTGGATCCTGATGATACCATTACCTTTAGCGAAGCCGCCATTGACAGCGTGGATAATGGTGGAAGCCGCATTGGTATTCATCCAGGCGAAGTCTTGACAGTCAATGATGCCCTACATGGCTTATTGCTTATGTCCGCCAATGAAGTTGCCAATGGCTTAGCTGAAAAAACGAGTCAAAGCATCGATAAATTTGTTCAGGATATGAACACTCGTGCCAAGGATTTAGGTGCAATACATACGAACTTTACCAATCCCCACGGCCTCTTTAATGTAGCCCACCAAACCACAGCTTACGACATGGCGCTTATTACCAAAGAACTTATCCGCCACCCTTATTTTTTAGAAATCATGGCTGACAGCACCTATGAAATACCTATAACCAATAAATCTGACGAAACACGTTTATTATATCAACAGCATAAGATGCTCAACACCAAAAATGACCTGTCCATTTATCGCGACGATGTCATCGCAGGTAAAGTCGGCTACACAAGTCAATCCAAAAACACACTCGTAACCGTTGCTCGACAGAGGTCTCGTACCCTAATCGCTGTGATTATGCGTACAGAATACAACGACCTCTATGCTGATACTGCTAAACTTTTAGATTATGGCTTTAATGAATATAAGCACGTACCACTTCTAGCTTCAGATTTTTTACAAACACAGCCTATCCAAGATAACGGCATGTCCATTGGAACTATAGATTTAATGCTTAATGAAGATATTGAACTTTGTATACCTGTCAGTGCTGAACGTGAACATTTAGTATATTCGTTAGATCTTCCTACTTTTTCTGAAAATGCATTATCGGCCAATGATTTATTTGGAAGCGTTGTTCTCTCCATTGGTGCCCAAGAGCTTATGCAAGTACCTCTTCGAATTAAGACCGTCTCTTATCAGGTTCAAGACAATATTGACGATGGGTTATCTGACGGTGCGTTATCTGAAACCGCTGATTCAGGCAGTGACTCAAACGCCACCCATGAAACTATAGGAAAAAATCCATGGAAACCTCTTATTTTATTTGTATTTATCGGTGTATTTGCACTTATCGGTCTTGTCATAAAAATTGTTTAATGCATTTTGATATCATCATCCCTGAGGTAAAATTTTCAATCCCATGATTAAAAATCACATAATAAAGGGTCTATGTATCGCCAGTCTTGCTGGCGATACATAGACCCTTTGGTTTTTAATTATGGTTCTATAAT
>DGAD01000022.1:121915-140639 GCA_002382805.1 Clostridiales bacterium UBA4039 | reverse complement strand
CTAAGCTAGTGGTCCTGATTAAAAGCTAGGAGTTGATTTCGTAATCCTATGTGGAGAATCAAATATAAAAAAATAATAGGATTTTAATAGATAGACGTTGAGAGTATGATATAATGAATAAAGCACAAAAAAGGAGGAAACATAATGAACCAGCAATTTTACAATAAAGATGATGACAATGTTGTTGATATTGATATGCAATCAATGCGTAAAAAAATCTTTACTATTGGACCGATTATTATCATTATTATTGCATTAGCTTTTATTTTATTAAACAGCATTTATATGCTTGAAAACCAAGAAAATGCAGTTGTCCTGCGTTTTGGTCGAGTCAATGAAGTAGTAACAGATCCAGGGTTACACTTTAAAGTCCCGTTGGTAGACCAAATTGAAAAAGTCGACGTTCGTGCCATCTACAATATGGAATATGGATTTAGAACGGATACGCCGGGGACAGAAAAAGCTTCTCCAGTACATTCAGAAGAAGAAGCGGAAGCTCGAATTATCGTTGATGGTGCCAACAATAATGCATCCATTGCCTTAATTGAATTAGTTATTCAATATCGAATAAGTAATCCCGTGGACTATTTATTTAAAGTCGATGATCCAGAAGGTACATTACGCCTTGCCCTTGAAGATGTTCTTCGTGCAAGTGTTCAGTCCTTGACCTTAGATGAAGCTAAAACACAAAAAGAACTGATTGATGCTGCAGTTCTACCAGAATTGCAACTTAAAATGCAAGAATATGAGTCAGGACTTGAGATTCTCTTAGTGGCAACACAAAATGTTCAATTTTTGGACAATGTAGAGACGGCGTATCAGCAAAAAGAAAATGCAAACCAATATAAAAACGGTAAACGTGAAGATATTGAAAAGTATAACAACACAGTTATTCCTCAAGCTCGAGCGGAAGCGACAAAACTGGTCGAAGAAGCGAATGCATATCGAGCAGAAGTCATTGCATCGGCGAATGCAGGGGTGGCGGAATTTAATGCTTTATATACTGAGTATGTCAATAATCCGGATATTCTTAAAGAGCGTTACTATATTGATGCAATGACCGCATTTTTAGGTAATAATAAAATAATTGTTGACGGAGCGTCAGGCAGTGATGTATATAAATTTTATAACCTAGATGATAGTGCAATTAAGCAATCCATTGTTGAATAGGAAGGAGGAAAATGATGAAAAAATCAGGAATTATTATTGCGATACTCGTTGTTGTAGGATTATTTGTATTTGCAAATTCACTATATATAGTTAAAGAAGATCAAGTAGCAGTGATAAGAACATTTGGAAAAATTAATAATGTCATTATTGCTCCAGATGATGAAGCCAAAGTGCGTGAGAACTTGGAGCGTAACAATTATAACAATATTCAAGTTATTTCCGAAAAAGGTCTACATTTTAAACGACCATTTATTGATACAGTTAATCATTATTCAGCAAAATACTTGACTTATACGTCAAACACGAAGCTGATTAATACAAATGATGAACGACGTATAGAAATAGAAATGTATGCACAATACCGTGTATTTGATCCAGTGGTATATAGCTTGGCGGTGGGGAACAAGTTTGAAGCAAATAAACGTATGGATGAATATGTCTATAAGACGGTTATTAACTCAGCCAATACACTAAAGTTTGATGAATTCTTTTATCAGAACACACTAGAGGAGCTTCTTGATTCTAAAAAAGAAACATTAAATGAACAACTGGTTTCTGAATATGGATTATTTGTGACGGATATCGGGATTAATCGAAAAAACTTTCCTCAATCAAATATAGCCAATATTGAGGAAAAAATGGCAAAAGAGATTGAAAAAGAGTCTGAGAAACTTATTGCAGAAGGCGATAGTGAATATATAAAGGCTCAATCAATGACCGATCGTCAGCGTGCAGAGATAATTAGTAAGGCAGTTGAAGAGGCGGCTGTTATTAAAGCTGATGCAGACGCAGAATCTATCCGTATTTATCAGGAATCCTTACAAAAAGACTTAGAGTTTTTCCAATTTATTAAACGTATGGAGATTTATGAAAATATTAAGGGGAGTACTATTTTCCTTGATAATGACAATGCTATTTTTGATTATATCAATGGATATCCAGAAGGTATTCAACCTAATTAAAAAATCAAATGATATTGATCAAAAAAAGATGCTTTTATTTTTAAAAGCATCTTTTTTAGTTCGTCATTGCTATTTTATGGGATTAGAGATAAAATAAATATAGATAATAATTTCACTTGTTTGGACTAAGGAGGGGCCTTATGAAATCGTACATAAATATAGACGAAGTGCAAAGCATAACGGAATCACGTCATCAAAATCCACATCATTTTCTAGGAGTTCATCAGCTAAAAGATGGAAGTGTATATATTAATGCATATCAGCCTTATGCAAAAAAAATTGAAGTCATTGACATAGATAATGATGAAGTATACTTAATGTCTTCAATTAATGAATCAGGTGTGTTTACACTTGAATTAAAAAAAACAATTTCCTACAAATATAGATATACAAACTATGAAGGAGAAAGTTGGGAAAACTATGATCCGTATTGTTTTGAACCAACAATTTCAGAACTTGATATGTATTTATTTGGACAAGGAACCCACTATGAGATATATAATAAACTCGGTGCGCATCCATTAACCATTGATGGCGTGGAAGGTGTTGCCTTTGCTGTATGGGCGCCAAATGCTTCTAGAGTAAGCGTTGTGGGGCATTTTTGCGGATGGGATGGACGCATATACCCAATGCGCTTGCTAGGAAATTCAGGGATATATGAAGTGTTTATTCCGGGGCTTGGCGTTGAAGAAGTATATAAATTTGAGATCAAAACACGTGAGGGTGTTATTATTGAAAAATCTGACCCATATGCGTCCTATGCTGAGTTGCGACCAAGAACGGCTTCAGTCGTGTGGGATAGCTCCCAATACACATGGAAAGACCAACGCTGGCAAGAAAATAAATCAACGACGGATAGTTTAAAACAACCAATGTCAATATATGAGTTGCATTTAGGGTCTTGGAAGCGCAATAAAAGTGAGCATGGATTTTTAAATTATCGTGAACTAGCACATGAGCTTGTAGAGTATTTACAACAGATGCATTATACCCATATTGAGTTAATGCCTATCTTAGAACATCCATTTGATGGTTCGTGGGGGTATCAGGTTACAGGATATTTTGCACCGACCTCACGCTTTGGCAATCCAGATGATTTTATGTATTTCATAGACTACTTGCATCAACATGATATTGGGGTTATATTAGACTGGGTTCCGGCACATTTTCCTAAAGATGCCCATGGCTTAATGCGTTTTGATGGCTCTGCGTTATATGAACATGAAGATGCAAGAAAAGGTGAACATCCACATTGGGGAACGATGATTTTTAACTATGGGCGTAATGAAGTAAAAAACTTTCTTATAGGTAATGCTTTGTATTGGATTGAAAAGTATCACATTGATGGCTTAAGAGTCGATGCAGTAGCATCGATGCTTTACTTAGATTATGGAAAAGAGTCAGGAGAATGGATTCCAAACCCTCATGGAGGAAGAGAAAACATTGAGGCAGTTGAGTTTTTTAAACACATGAATTCGGTGATTTATGGCCGTAATCCGGGAATTGTCATGATTGCTGAAGAATCAACAGCTTGGCCGGGAGTATCTAGACCAACGAATATGGGGGGGCTAGGTTTTGGGCTAAAATGGAACATGGGATGGATGAATGACTTTTTGCGTTATGCTTCAAAAGACCCGATTCATAAGCAATACCATCATAATGATTTAACCTTTAGTCTTGTCTATGCCTTTACGGAAAACTTTATTTTGGTGCTTTCTCATGATGAGGTTGTACATGGCAAAGGCTCGATGATTAACAAAATGCCAGGGGATTATTGGCAAAAATTTGCTACTTTACGCTGTTCATATGGATTTATGTATGGGCACCCGGGGAAAAAGCTTTTATTTATGGGATCTGAGTTTGCGCAGTTTGATGAATGGAGCGAAGCAAAGAGCTTGGATTGGAATCTGTTAGAATATGATAAACATCGAGAAATACAATCCTATGTTGCAGATTTAAACAAACTGTATCGAGAAGAAAAAGCGTTGTGGAGCGAAGACTTTACTGGACAAGGATTTGAATGGATTAATTGTACAGATGCGGTAGAAAGTATTGTGTCCTTTGTTCGAAAAGACGATCAAGATGATGAACATATTGTTGTAGTAAGTAACTTTACACCGGTTCCAAAACTTATGCACCGTATTGGCGTACCACGTGAAGGTAGGTATCAAGAGATTTTAAATTCAGACGATTTTAAATATGGAGGTAGTGGAATTGTAAATGAAAATCCCATACAAACCCATAGTCTGTCATGGGATGACAAACCCTATGCTTTAGATATTAAAGTGCCACCACTAGCAACGATTTACTTAAAACGTATATAAAAAAAGAGCGGCTATAGATATTCAGTCTATAGTCGCTTTGTTTTTATTTGAGTTATATGAAGATAAACAATGTGTGATTAAATTAAATACTTGGATAGTCACATAAGTATGTTGCGGCGTATGTATTGACTTTTTCCATCTGTTCTTTTGCAGGACCACCAATGACCTGACGTTTGTTGACGCATGTATCCAGTGATATGGCATCAAAAATATCTTCTTCAAAGAGTGGTGAGAGATTTTGATACTCTGGCAAAGACAGTTTGCTAAGGTTGGTGTTATTGTTGACACAATAGAGTACGAGTTTTCCAATAACTTCATGGGCATCTCTAAAGGCCAGTCCTTTTTTAACAAGATAATCAGCAGCATCTGTTGCGTTTGTAAATCCACCTTCGGCACCAGAGCGCATCACTTCTTTACGGACAGTCATTGTATCAAGAAGCTTCGTGAAAATAGGGAGACACATTTTTAGTGTATCAATGGCATCAAAGGTAACTTCTTTGTCTTCTTGTGTGTCTTTGTTATAGGCAAGAGGTAATCCTTTCATCGTCGTTAAAAGAGACATCAAATCTCCATAAACACGACCGGTTTTTCCACGAATTAATTCTGGAATATCAGGGTTTTTCTTTTGTGGCATTATAGAACTTCCAGTGCTATATGCATCGTCTAAATCAATAAAACGAAATTCATGTGAACACCACAAGATAATTTCTTCAGAAAATCGGGACAGGTGCATCATAATCATGGATAATGCGTATAATACATCAAGCAAAAAATCTCTGTCACTTACGGCATCCATGCTGTTTAAACAAATAGCATCAAAATCAAGAAGTTCTGCCGTCATATTTCGATCAAGAGGGTAAGTTGTTGTAGCGAAAGCACCAGCACCAAGAGGGGACTGATTCATTCGATGATAACTTGTTGCCAATCGGTCACGATCGCGTTTGAACATTTCAAAATATGCCATAAGGTGATGACTCAACGTGGTAGGCTGAGCTTTTTGTAAATGGGTATATCCAGGCATGATAGTTTTAATATGCTCTTGAGATAATTTTAAAAGTGTCTCAAGGAGTCTATAGACATCTTGGTCGATGGCTTGTACTTCTTTTTTTATATAAAGGCGCATATCAGTAGCTACTTGATCGTTACGGCTGCGACCGGTATGCATTTTTTTTGCCACATCACCAATTTGTTGAATAAGTAAGGTTTCAATATTCATATGAATATCTTCAGCACTTATATCAAATTCGACTTCATTGTTTTCAATAGATTTTTCTAAGTCTTTGAGTCCGTGAATAATGGTGTCGCGTTCGCTTTCAGTAAGAATTTGTACTGCAGCAAGCATAGTTACATGGGCAATACTGCCTTGAATATCTTCTCTGAATAATCTTTGGTCAAAACGTATGGAAGAATTAAAATCATCAACGACCATATCTGTACTTTTGGAGAAACGTCCTCCCCATAATTTCATAGTGTCACCTCAACTATTCTTTATCGTTTAATTGCTTCATCATCGCACGTACTTTTAAAGGTAGACCAAAGAGATTGATGAAACCTTCTGCATCATGATGATCATATAGATCTCCAGTGGTAAAGCTTGCGATATCTTCATTATAAAGTGAGTATGGGCTTGTTGCACCTGCAGGAATAATATTTCCTTTGTAGAGTTTTAACTTAACTTGACCAGTAACTGTCTTTTGGCTATCAGTCACAAAAGCTGTTAATGCCTCACGTAGTGGAGTGTACCATTCGCCGGAGTATACCAATTCAGCAAACTTGATAGCCACTTGATTTTTGTACGCAATTGTTTGCTTGTCTAAACACAGATATTCCAATTCATTGTGTGCAAAGTAAAGAATGGTTCCACCAGGTGTTTCATATACACCACGTGACTTCATTCCAACCACACGGTTTTCAACAATGTCAATAAGTCCGACGCCATTTGCTCCACCAATTTCATTAAGCTTTTCGATCATTGTAGAAGCTTTCATGGCCTCGCCATTTAATTTTTTGGGAACACCTTGTTCAAAATCAATAGTTACGTAGGTTGCTTCATCTGGAGCTTGTTCTGGAGTGACACCCATTTGCAATAACTCTTCATAATTAGGCTCATTTGCAGGATCCTCCAAATCAAGACCTTCATGACTGAGGTGCCATAAGTTACGGTCACGACTATAGCTGTCTTTTTTCTTCATAGGAGCTTCTATGTTTCGCTCTTCCAAGTAGGCGAGGGCATCTTCACGAGACTTAATATCCCAAATTCTCCATGGAGCAATAATCTTTAGTTGAGGAGCAAGTGCTTTAATGGTAAGTTCAAAACGTACTTGATCGTTACCTTTTCCTGTAGCCCCATGACAAATGGCTTCAGCGCCTTCTTGCAATGCGATTTCAACGAGACGCTTTGTGATGACAGGTCTTGCCATAGAGGTACCGAGCAGATATTTTCCTTCATAAACTGCATTGGCTTGCACTGTGGGAATCACAATATCATCAATGAACTCATCTGTAATATTTTCAATATATAATTTTGACGCACCTGTTTTTAAAGCGCGTTCTTCTAAACCGTCAAGTTCTTTGCCTTGTCCAACATCAATACATACGGCAATAACCTCATAATCATAATTTTCTTTTAACCAAGGAATGATAACCGTTGTATCCAATCCACCAGAATATGCCAAAATAACTTTCTTATTCATAAAAATGCCTCCTTATTTCTTTGTTTTGATTGATTATACATTATTATTTATAAATATGCAAGGGCTTTTCTGTTTTATTTTTCTTATAGAACAGGTGAAAACAAGCGGGAGATTGCTTCTTTGCATTTGATCCAAAAAGAGCGTTTGTCATAAACTGTTTGGGTTAATGGGCGGCAATAACGTAAATCTTCATCAAATTCTTTTCGAAGTCCAATGGCAGTGCGACGCTCATAGATAAAAGCATTGGCTTCAAAGTTTAGTTTAAAGCTACGAATGTCAAAGTTACATGAACCAACAGAGGCGATAGTATTATCTGAAACAATCATTTTTGAGTGTAAAAATCCCCGTTCATAGATATAAAACTTAACACCATAGGGAATCAAGTCACCACAATACGAATAGGTTGCCCAATAGACAAACGGATGGTCAGGCATTTGAGGAATCATAATTCGAACATCCACGCCTGAAGCGGCTGCGATTTTTAATCCTTCAAGAATACTTTCGTCAGGAATAAAATAAGGTGTCTGTATGTAAATATATTTTTGTGCTTTGTGAATGATTTGAAGATAACCTTGCTTAATTTGTTGGTTGATGTTATCGGGTCCAGAAGAAACAATTTGAATCGCTGTCTTTGAATTTGAAGCAACTTGACGCAGATATTTAGCGGTTGTTGCTAATTTTTCACTAGATGCATTACGCCAGTCAAGGATAAAGCGTAGTTGTAGGGATAAGACACTGTTTCCACATAGACGTAAGTGGGTATCTCGCCAATAGCCAAAGCGCTTGCTCTTGCCAATATATTCATTCCCAACATTTAATCCGCCGATATATCCGATGGTTCCGTCGATAACAACGATTTTTCGATGATTGCGATAGTTTCCTTTCAAGTTAAAATATTTTAATTTTGAAGGAAAGAAAAAAGCTAGTTGTATTTGACTGGCATTAATTTTTCGGATTAGCTTTCGAGAAAGTGTACGACCACCGACATGATCAACAAGCAGACGGACTTCAACGCCTTCAGCTGCCTTTTGAATAAGACGGTTGATGAGCTTATTGCCGAGCTCATCATTTTTTATGATAAAATAAAGTAAATGGATGTGTTCCTTAGCATTAGAAATATCTTCAAACAATTGATGAAACAAATCATGACCATTGTTGTAGATATCAACATGGTCATTGGTTGACAAAAGCGCATTAGATAAGCGGTTATGGAAGAGAATCATATCCTTATATTGATGCGTCTCATCATTGCTGTATTCAAATTGATCTTCGCTAATAGCATGCTTTTGCTGATTAAGGACTTTTCCAAACAAGCGTTCTTCTTCTTTAGAATAAGCAAAAATTTTTCGCTTGGAAATATTTTGTGACAAGAGGATATAGAAAAAAAAGCCAATACCTGGAACCAAATTCAAGAAGAAAAGCCAAGCCAAAGCAGCTGTAGAATTTTTGCGCTCCAATAAAATAACAATTGTTGATAAAACTAAATTTAATGTGATAAACAATGCATAGTCAAACGTAAATGATTGAATAAAATCCAGCATATCAATACCTCACCTCATGATCGATTTATATATTTTTATGAACTCTAATTGTACCATAATTCATTTGAATAGACAAAAAAAATCGAAATCAACTTGCATAATTATTAAATGAAATGTATAATAATAAAAAAGTAAAAAGGAGTATGCGTTATGAAATGGATAAAAGATGGAATTACGGCACCTATAGGATTTAATGCGGCAGGCATTCACTGCGGAGTCAAGCGGAAGAACAAAGATTTAGCAATGCTATTTTCAGATAAACCCTGTGCATATGCAGGTGTATTCACTAAAAACATAGTTAAGGCTGCTCCGGTTCGATGGAACATGGAATTATTAGAACAAAAAAAGGCAATTCAAGGAATCATCATTAATAGTGGGAATGCAAATGCATGTACCGGAGAAAAAGGGTATCAAGATACTAAGCTTATGGCGAAAGCTTATGCAGAGTATATGGGAACAAATCAAGAGAATATTTTAGTTGCCTCAACAGGAGTGATTGGTCAAGTGTTACCAATGGATAAGATTCTTGACGGGATTAAATCTATTACAACAGACTATGGCACAGAGCGTGACTATGCATCTGCAGCTGCACAAGGTATTATGACTACAGATACATTTGTCAAAGAAAAATCCCTTCAGATAAAATTAGGAGAGAAAACAGTGACCATTTCTGGGATGGCGAAAGGTTCTGGAATGATTCATCCGAATATGGGGACGATGCTTTCTTTTATTACAACGGATGTAGCGATTGATCAAGAAACGTTACAAGTACTCTTAAAAGAGACTATTGATGATACATACAATATGATTAGTGTGGACGGCGACACATCAACCAATGATATGGTGCTTGTGCTAGCTAATGGTATGGCAAAAAATACGGCTATTTTACAAGGGACAAAAGAATACGCTGTTTTTCAAGAAGCTTTTTATCAACTTAATCAGGAATTGGCTAAGTTGATTGTTAAAGACGGTGAAGGTGCAACCAAATTTATTGAAGTCACAGTAAAAAATATGCATGATAAACACGAGGCACGAAAGATGGCTCATGCAGTGATAACATCCAACTTAGTCAAAACGGCTTTTTTTGGAGAAGATGCGAACTGGGGACGAATTTTATGTGCTCTTGGCTATTCAGGGGCAGAATTTAATCCGAATTTAGTTGATGTCGATTACATCAGTGATGCAGGTGCCATAAAACTTCTTCAAGAAGGACAACCCATAGGGTTTGATGAAGAATATGCACTAGAGATATTAAAGGAAAAGGAAATCCGAGTGGTTGTTGATTGCCACCAGGGAGATGCACAGGTGACTGGATGGGGATGCGACTTAAGTTATGAATATGTAAAAATTAACGGCGAGTATAGAACATGATGGAGGATAAGATGGAAAAACTTATTGAAAAAGCAAAGATTTTAGTTGAAGCACTTCCTTATAT
This sequence comes from Clostridiales bacterium UBA4039, assembly GCA_002382805.1. GTDB lineage: Bacteria > Bacillota > Clostridia > Lachnospirales > Vallitaleaceae > UBA1351. The sequence goes on along the minus strand of DGAD01000022.1, from coordinate 130,514 downwards.
CAAACAATTTAATGGAAAGATTGTTGTTATAAAATATGGTGGTTCAGCAATGGTGGACGATAAGATTAAAGAAACAGTGATTGAAGATATTGTCCTTATGAAACTCGTCGGTTTTAAACCGGTGATTGTCCATGGCGGTGGAAAAGAAATCTCCTCTACTTTAAAAAGCATGGGCATAGAGACGGAATTTTTTAATGGACTTCGCGTGACAACACAAGAAGCGGTCGAGGTTGTTGAGATGGTGCTTAGTGGCAAGGTAAATAAAGATGTTGTGCAATTAATTCAAAATCATGATATTAATGCGGTTGGTATTTCAGGTAAAGACGGAAAGACGCTAAAGGTCAAGAAGAAATACGTAGAAGGGCAAGATATAGGCTTTGTCGGCGAAGTAAGTTCAGTAGATACAACATTAATCTATTCATTGCTGGACAATGATTTTATACCTGTCATTGCTCCGATTGGAACGGATGTGGATGGAGCCACGTATAATATTAATGCGGATTTTGCAGCAAGTGCTATTGCAGGAGCCCTAGATGCTGAAAAATTAATTTTTTTGACAGATGTGGAAGGCGTTTTACGCGATGTTGACAACAGTAATTCGCTTATATCAAAAATAAATATTGATGAAGTGGACCACTATATTAATACAAACGTGATTTCAGGAGGGATGATTCCAAAAGTCATGTGTTGCGTTGAAGGAATTGAAAAAGGGGTAAAAAATGTTCATATATTAGATGGACGAGTTGAGCATAGCCTATTGCTTGAAATTTTTACTAAAAATGGTGTGGGAACAATGTTTGGAAAAGACTTATAAGGAGGCGCCTATGGAAACCAATAAATCATATATAATGCACACATATAATCAATTACCAAATGTGTTCACTCATGGAGAAGGACTATATCTTGTGGATGAACAGGAAAATCGCTATTTAGACTTTGTTGCAGGAATTGCAGTTAATGCCCTTGGTTATAGCCACCAAGGACTAAGGCAAGCCCTCCATAAACAAGTGGATGAATTTTTGCATTGCTCTAACCTATATTTTAATGATGAACAGCTTAAAGCGGCGAAAAAAATAACTCGGGCAACACAAATGGACCGCGTGTTTTTTTGCAACTCAGGAACAGAGGCTGTTGAAGCATCGTTAAAGTTGGCAAGAAAATATGCTAAATTTAAAGGGAATCCAGAGCGCTATGAAATTATTACTATGAAAAATTCTTTTCATGGACGTACCTTGGGAGCGATTTCAGCAACGGGTCAAACAAAATACCAAGAAGGACTTAACCCTTTACTACCAGGTATAAAACACGTTGAATACAACAATATTAAAGCTCTAGAAGAAGCAATTTCAGATAAGACTTGTGGCATCATGATGGAAGTAATTCAAGGGGAAGGCGGCATAATTGCTGCGCAGAGAGAATATATCGAAGCGGCTAGTAAGCTGTGTGATAAAAATGGATGCGTACTTATTTTTGATGAAGTTCAGACTGGGATTGGACGAACAGGTGAGGTTTGTGCATATATGCACTATGATATTAAGCCGGATATCATAGCTTTAGCCAAAGGACTTGGCGCAGGGGTAGCGGTTGGGGCGATGTTAGCATCAGAAGAAGTTGCCAAAGGATTTAAGCCCGGAGACCATGCCGCAACTTTTGGAGGAAATCCATTAGCAATGTCAGCTGTCAATGTGGTCCTTGATCATGTCATGTCGCCAGAATTTTTAAACCATGTACAGGCGATGGGGGCCTATTTATCCCAACAATTAAATAGGTTAAAAGAAGAGTTTGATTCAGTCAAAGAAGTTCGTGGAATGGGACTAATGCAAGGGATTGTTATTGATGGGCAACCGAGTGCTATTGTAAAAAAAGCGTATGAAAAAAAGTTGTTGATTGTAGGTGCAGGTAGTAATGTTATACGTTTTGTCCCGCCACTAGTTGTCCAAAAAGAACATATTGACATATGTATTAAGACCTTAAGAGAGGTGTTGTTATGATTGCACGCATAATGCTGGAAGATGGAACGCTTTTGGAAGGCAAAAGCTTTGGAAGCCAGGGGACAGTCTATGGTGAAGTCGTTTTTAATACAGGTATGACAGGGTATCAAGAAATATTGACAGATCCTTCCTATGCAGGCCAGATTGTGACGATGACTTATCCCCTTATTGGAAACTATGGAATTAATGCCAAGGATATGGAATCGACTTCGATTAAAGTTTCGGGTTTTATTGTAAAAGAATATAGTACCCATCCTAGCCATTGGCAAATGCAGACCGATTTAGCAGGCTATTTGGCTGAGAATAATATTATGGGGGTATATGATATAGATACCCGCATGCTTACTAAACGCATACGAAATCATGGGGCAATGAAGTCGGTTATTACAACGGATGCCTCACTGAGTCTTTTACAGTTGCAAGAAGGAATAAAAGCCTATACGTTTCCAAGGGATATTGTTAAAAAAGTTTCAACACCATCGGTGATACAACATATGCCTACAAAAGGAAATGGTAAAATGCACCTTGGCGTTATTGATCTTGGTATAAAGCAAGGAATTATTCAACAGCTTTTGGACCATCAATGTAAAGTGACGGTTTTTCCATCGGATATATCGATAGAGAACATTGAAGTGAACATGTTTGATGCCATTCTTTTTTCCAATGGTCCGGGAGACCCTAAAGAATGTGTTGAAGCTATTGCCCTAGCCAAGGCCTTAAAAGGTCAGATGCCATTATTTGGTATTTGTCTGGGTCACCAAATTCTTGCGCTCAGTTTTGGCGGGGATACATATAAACTTAAATTTGGCCATCGAGGTAGTAACCATCCGGTACTGGACTTAAGAACACAAAAAGTATATATGACAGCACAAAATCATGGATATGCCGTTGATCGAAACACGATCCCATCAGAACTTCAATTGACTCATATTAATGTGAATGATGATACCGTTGAAGGGATAATCAGTGAAAAATGGTCAGTAGAATCGGTTCAGTTTCATCCAGAGGAAGGACCTGGACCGACAGATGCAACAGTAATTTTTAAAGAGTGGTTAGACAAAATCGAAAGGAAAAAAGCAGATGCCATTAGATAAATCGATTCAAAAAGTTATGGTTATCGGTTCGGGACCTATTATTATCGGCCAAGCTGCAGAGTTCGATTATGCGGGAACCCAAGCCTGTAAATCACTAAAAGAAGAAGGGCTTGAGGTTGTACTTGTCAATAGTAATCCCGCAACGATCATGACCGATGATAATATCGCAGACCATGTATATATCCAACCCTTAACCGTAGAAAGTTTAGAATATATTATTAGTAAAGAACGCCCGGATGGCTTGTTGCCAACCCTTGGAGGACAAACAGGCTTGAATATGGCAGTGGAATTGACGGAAGCCGGAGTCTTAGACAAGTATGGTGTACAACTGCTTGGGACCAAGCTTGAAGCCATTAAACAGGCTGAGGACCGAGAAGAGTTTAAAAATCTTATGATAGCCATTGGCGAGCCGATTCCTGAAAGTGAAATTGTAAGTTCTATTGAGCAAGGATTGGCGTTTGCAGAGACGATTGGATTCCCAATTATTGTTCGACCAGCATATACGATGGGAGGTTTAGGTGGTGGTATTGCCAATAATTTAGAGGAATTAAAAGAAGTGCTTCATACAGGGCTTATGCATAGCCGAATACATCAAGTGCTTTTAGAGCAATCCGTAGCTGGCTGGAAAGAAATAGAATATGAAGTCATGCGTGATAAAAATGATACGTGCATTATTATATGTAATATGGAAAACTTTGATCCGGTTGGGATTCATACAGGTGATAGTATTGTTGTAGCGCCATCACAAACACTAACAGATAATGAATACCATATGTTGCGTCAAGCCAGTGTGAAAATTATTCGTGCATTAAAAATCGAAGGTGGATGTAATGTTCAATTAGCGCTTAATCCTAAGAGTAAAGAATACATCGTTATTGAAGTTAACCCACGAGTAAGTCGATCATCGGCTCTTGCTTCAAAAGCTGCAGGTTATCCGATTGCCAAAATCGCAGCTAAAATTGCTGTGGGTTTGCATCTTCATGAGATACCAAACTCGGTGACAAAAAAAACCAAAGCATCTTTTGAGCCAGCGCTTGATTATGTTGTAACTAAAATACCTAAATGGCCTTTTGACAAATTTGATTACGCGAATCGTCGACTAGGAACTCAGATGAAAGCTACAGGCGAAGTCATGGCAATTGATCGAACCTTTGAAAGCTCATTGCTCAAAGCGGTGGTCTCGCTTGAAGGTAAAGAAACTGGGTTGAGAAAAGAATATATGTCGAACTGGTCGTTAGACATGTTGAAAAAAAATCTTGTTGATGTCGATGATGATCGTATCTTTGTTATTGCACAAGCTCTTCGACATGGACTAAGTGTAGATTATATTCATGAACTCACAAAGATCGACCCATGGTTTTTAGAAAAAATCCATAATATAATTCGCATAGAGCTAAAGTTAGCAACTGAGCCGATGACGGGAGAACTTTTACAGACTGCAGAAAAAATGGGCTTTACAGACACAGAAATTATTGCATTATCGGGTAATACATATGAAATTATTGATGCCATTCGAAGAGCCCATGGAATGTATCCTGTCTATAAAATGGTAGATACGTGTGCCGCAGAGTTTGAATCATCAACGCCGTATTACTATTCAACATATGAACAAGAAGAAGAAAATGTCATCAGCCGTGGTGAAAAAATTATTGTTATCGGGTCAGGACCTATTCGCATAGGTCAAGGTATAGAATTTGACTACTGTTCAGTCCACGCAGTATGGGCGATTCAAGAACTTGGATATGAATCTATCATTATCAACAACAACCCTGAAACAGTGAGCACAGACTTTGATACATCAGATAAACTTTACTTTGAACCCCTGTTTATTGAAGATGTCTATAATGTTATACGTAAAGAAATGCCAAAAGGCGTCATCGTACAGTTTGGTGGGCAGACAGCCATTAATCTAGCCCCAAAGCTGGTTAGCCGCGGTGTGCAGATTTTGGGAACATCTGTTGAAGCTATTGATGTTGCTGAAAATCGTCAACGTTTTGAGCGTTTACTTCGAGAATTACATATTCCTCAACCTAAGGGAACGGCAGTCACCTCAATCGCACAAGCGGTTGATGCAGCACAGGAGATAGGTTATCCGGTCCTTGTACGTCCGTCATATGTCATCGGCGGTCGAGCGATGATGATTGTCTATAACGATCGTGAACTATCAGAGTATGTTCGTGAAGCGACAGAACTATCGACGGAGCATCCAATTCTTATTGATGAATACATCGAAGGACTTGAAGTGGAAGTCGATGCAATTTGTGATCGTGAAGATGTATTGATTCCAGGGATTATGGAACATATTGAACGTACTGGCGTGCACTCGGGAGATAGCTTCTGTGTTTATCCGCCGCAAACGTTAAGTGAAGAAATTATTCAAACCATTGTTGAGTATACGAAAAAAATATCCATTGCATTGCAAGTAAGTGGACTTGTAAATATTCAATTTGTAGTTCGAGGCGAACATGTCTATATTATTGAAGTAAATCCTAGAGCTTCTCGAACGGTACCTATTTTAAGTAAAGTGACTAAGATTCCAATGGTGCGTATTGCAATGGATGTGATTTTAGGTAAACGCCTTCGAGATTTAACCTATGGAACAGGTTTGTTAGCGACCACCAATCTTGTTGCTGTAAAAGCGCCGGTTTTTTCCTTTGTCAAACTACATGATGTAGATGCAGCCTTGACACCTGAGATGAAGTCCACAGGGGAAGTCTTAGGGATAGATACATCCTATGAAAAAGCGTTGCTAAAGGCGTTTTTAGGGGCAGGATTTTCGTTCCCAGAACAGGGGAATGTGTTGATATCTGTTGCAGACAAAGCAAAACCTGAAATGTTAAAATATGCTAAGGCGTTTAAAAAACTAGGCTTCGGATTAATGGCTACAAAGAAAAGTGCGGCGTATTTGAATCAACACGCTATCGAAGTCACATCGGTTGATGGAAGTGCATTGACAACGATTCAAGAGCTGATGAAAGACAAAACCATAACAATGATGATCAATATCCCGACAAAGGGAAAAGATGTAGGACGTAACGGTTTTAAACTCAGGAGTTTGGCAGAACACTTGAACATACCGAATTTTACATGTTTAGATACGGTAGAGGCATATATAAAAGCCTTGCAGACAAAACGTAGTCAACAACCAATCGACTACGATACGATTGACTTTTATCGTTGAATATTAAGGGGCTATTGAATTCTTGAAATATTGGTGTTATAATTTGGGAAGTTAATAGGATAAAGGGAATAACGAAAGGAAATAAACATGTATAAAATTTTAGAAAAAGAAATTTTAAATGATGTCGTCCAAAAGATGGTCATCGAGGCTCCCTTTGTTGCAAGAAAATGCGAGCCGGGGCAGTTTATTATATTACGTGTTGCTGAAAACGGTGAACGTATACCACTAACAATTACGGACTTTGACCGAGAAAAAAATTCGGTTTCTATTGTATACCAAGTTCTTGGCTATACAACGCAATTGTTGGCACAAAAGCAAGTGGGGGATGAACTTATTGATTTTGTAGGCCCCCTTGGAAAAGCAGCACCAATGAAAAAACATAAACGTGTCCTTGGAATTGGTGGAGGTGTTGGAAGCGCACCTTTATATCCACAGCTTAAAAAAATGGCTTCAATGGGTACAAAAGTTGATGTCATCCTTGGCGGACGCGATGAAAATCTTGTCATTCTCAAAGATGAGTTTAATAAAATATGTGATAATGTCTACTATGCTACAAATGACGGATCTTTAGGGCATCAAGGGTTTGTAACGGATGTGTTAAAACAGCTCATTGACAAAGGGGAACAATATGATGAAGTGATTGCGATTGGTCCATTGATTATGATGAAAGCCGTTGTTGATATAACTAAACCTTTGAACATACCAACAGGTGTTTCTTTGAATCCGGTCATGATTGATGGGACAGGAATGTGTGGCGGATGTCGTGTTACGGTAGGTAATGAGACCAAGTTTGCCTGTGTTGACGGACCGGACTTTGATGGTCTATTAGTGGACTTTGATGAGGCAATGCAACGTCAAGCACATTTTGTGGCAGAAGAAAAACATGCATGTCGATTGGATGGTGTAAAAAATGGCTAATATGAAAATGACAAAAACACCGATGACAGAACAAGACCCGCTAATTCGTAATAAGAATTTCTTAGAGGTTGCTTTAGGCTATACATTGGAAGAAGCGATGGAAGAGGCCAATCGTTGTATTGAATGTAAACATCAGCCGTGTAAAAAAGGTTGTCCTGTAAATATAAAGATTCCTGAGTTCATTAAAGAAGTAAAAGCAGGCAATATAAAGGCTGCATATGATATTATTACTGAAGATAATGGGCTTCCGGCGATTTGTGGACGTGTATGTCCTCAAGAGAGCCAATGTGAAAGCGTCTGTGTTCGAGGGATTAAAGGTGAACCGGTAGGTATAGGACGTCTTGAGCGATTTGTTGCAGATTGGGTTATGGCCAATGCAAAACCTGAACCGCCACATATTCAACCAAATGGAAAAAAAGTGGCAATCGTGGGAAGTGGTCCGGCAAGTTTGTCATGTGCATCAGACTTATCACGCCTTGGATTTGAGGTAGTGATGTTTGAAGCTCTACATGAGCTAGGCGGAGTATTAATGTATGGAATTCCAGAGTTTCGATTGCCTAAAGATTTGGTTAAACGTGAAATCGACCTTGTCTTAGATCTAGGGGTACATGTTGAGAAAAATGTTATTATTGGAAAATCCTTAGACATTGAAGATTTATTTGAAGATGGCTTTGATGCTGTGTTTATCGGGAGTGGAGCAGGATTACCGAAGTTTTTAAATATTCCTGGAGAAAACCTAAATGGGGTATATTCATCCAATGAGTTTTTGACTCGGGTTAATCTTATGAAAGCCTATGACTTTCCGAACAATCATACACCGGTAAAAATGGGGGATAAGGCCATTATTGTTGGTGGTGGTAATGTAGCTATGGATGCGGCAAGAACGGCGCAACGCCTAGGTGCAAAAGAAGTACATGTTGTCTATCGTCGTGGTATGGAAGAATTACCGGCAAGAAAAGAAGAAATTCATCATGCGATTGAAGAAGGGATTATTTTTGATTTACTTAACAATCCATTAGAGATTATTGGTGAAGACGCAAAAGTATCTGGGATGAAAGTCATAGAGATGGAACTTGGAGAACCGGATGCTTCTGGACGTCGTCGACCTGTTGAAATTCCAGGAAGTGAAAAGGTCATTGATGCAGATACGGTTATTATTGCAATTGGACAAACGCCTAATCCACTATTAACTGATGCTACACCTAATCTTGAACTGAATAAGTGGAACTGCCTGCAAGTTAATGAAGAGACAATGGAAACAACGGTTCCCAATGTTTATGCAGGTGGAGATGCTGTTACAGGAGCGGCAACAGTAATCCTTGCTATGGGCGCTGGGAAAAAGGCTGCAAAGGCTATGTACAACAAATTAATATTAAATCAATAAAAAGCTATATAAAAAAGGCTTGTATTAGCAA
>DGAD01000022.1:105618-121875 GCA_002382805.1 Clostridiales bacterium UBA4039 | reverse complement strand
TTGCTAATACAAGCCTTTTTTGTGTATTCTTTTTTGTTTTTTGATAGGTTAAAGATTAAACAGTTCTATAAAGTGTGGGACAAAGATGATTAATCCAATAATTACAGCAGCGATGGCGCTAATCAATACACCACCCGCACATATATCTTTAACTACTTTTACGACATCATGGTGGTTGGGTTCAAGCCAATCCAGAGTTTTTTCAATGGCGGTATTAAATATTTCAGAGATAATGACGAGCGCTGATACAAGATGCAAAAAAAGCCACTCCAATATACTAATGCCTAAAAACAAACTAAGAATAACCATGAAACAATAAACGCAAATATGGATGCGAAAATTGCGCTCAGATTTAAAGGTGAAAATAATGCCATCAATTGCATGACGCATACTTTTTTTAAACATAGGCGATACCTCTTAATTGGTGCATTTTTTTAGTGGGGAAGTACTATTGTCAAGTGAAGTACTTTCATGAATAATAGTAAGCATAGAGTTATTTATATTGTTCATGAATTGACTCTAACTCTTCAAGCCATAATGTTGCAACAGCATCACTTGGCATCCTTAAATCCCCACGTGGAGACAAACAAATAGAACCGACTTTTGGACCATCTGGCAAAGCGCTACGTTTAAATTGTTGTGCAAAAAAACGTCGGTAGAACACAGATAGCCATTTATAGATGAGTGTTGACGAATAAGTATCTTTAAATGCGTGGGTTGCAAGATACATAATTTTAGACGGGCTATAGCCAAAGCGCATCATGTAATATAAGAAAAAATCATGTAATTCATATGGTCCGACGACTTCTTCTGTTTTTTGAGATATTTTGCCATCACTTGAAGGCGGAAGCAGTTCTGGAGAAACCGGTGTATTTAATATATCACATAAGATAAGTTTGGCTTCTCGAGTTTCTTCATGTAAAGAGACCCATTCGACAAGATAATGAACGAGTGTCTTAGGAATGGAGGTATTGACACCATACATTGACATATGATCCCCATTATAGGTTGCCCAGCCAAGCGCTAATTCGGATAAATCACCGGTACCAATCACCAAACCTTTATATTTATTCGCTAAGTCCATAAGAATTTTTGTGCGCTCACGTGCCTGAGAGTTTTCATACGTAATGTCATGTGTATTAATATCATGATCAATATCTTTAAAATGTTGTGTGACAGCATCAGAAATAGGCACTTCAAGAATAGTAATGTGAAGAGCTTTCATTAAGTCCATAGCATTTTTATACGTGCGTCCGGTTGTCCCAAATCCCGGCATTGTGACACCAATAATATCTTTTCTTTTGCGATTGAGTAAATCAAATGTTTTTACAGTCACAAGTAAAGCAAGAGTAGAATCTAATCCACCCGAGATACCGATAACAGCCTTGGGTTCGCCAATATGATTTAAACGTTTTGCCAAACCATGTGTCTGTATATTAAAGATCTCTTCACACCGTATTGTACGATCATGTTGGGATGAGGGTACAAATGGGTGCTTTGGAATATTATGAATGATATCACGATGAATACCGCCTTGGTCAAAATGGATGGTTCGACATACTGCCTCGGAGGTTAACGTTTTCTTACATTCTCGATACGTGCTAGAGTGTAGACGATCGTATCTTAAATGATCGAGATCAATATCGTGATATAGGAACTGGTTTTTAAGTTCAAAGCGATTGTTTTCAACGAGAATTTTTCCGTTTTCTGCAATAAGTGCATGTCCGCCATAGACCACGTCTGTTGTAGATTCCCCATAACCGCATGATGAATAAACATATGAAGAAAAATGTCGAGCTGACTGACCTTTAACAAGATCGCGACGATATTCATATTTACCTATGCGTTCATTACTTGCAGAAAGATTGCCAATAACTAAAGCACCGGCTAAAGCAGTAAAGGTACTTGGAGGAACCGGTGCCCACAGGTCTTCACAAATCTCTATTGCAAAAGACAGATAAGGGGCTTTTTTACTCTTGAAAACAAGATCGGCACCTACAGGAACTGTTTTTTCATTATAAGTTAAGGTATCAATAGTTAGATGATCTGCTCGACCAAACCAACGACTTTCATAAAATTCATTATAAGTGGGAAGGTAACTTTTCGGAACGATGCCTAGAAGTTCTCCTTGATATATTATGGCGGCCACGTTATACACAGATTCATCTATAAGCATCGGTAGACCCACAACAAGTATTGTGTGTCGGCCAAGTGAGTAGTTGAGTAACTCATCAAGTCCTTTTTTTGCATGATTTAACACACTAGACTGATGCAGCAAGTCTCCCAGGGAGTAACCGGTTATGCACAGTTCTGGCATAATAATTAAATCGACATTGTGATTACATGCTTGATCATATATATTTTTTATTTGTTGAAGGTTATAGTTGATATCCCCTAATTTTATTATTGGAATTCCATTTGCAACACGAGAAAATCCATAAGAATTCATTGTACACCATCCTTTTAATTAACTAAAGTTAAATTCGTTCTTTCTCTATTATTTTAACATATTTTTATATAAATTGTTGTATGTAATTGATTTATTTTGTAGAATATAAAGGAGACTATTATTTATGATAAAAAGTAAAGCTATTTTTGTCTGTGCCGGGTTATTATTCGTCTTGATTTCAGGAATTATATATATTATGATGGCATCGACGGATGCCGTTGTTTTTCAATCGGAGATTGAAAATGATGAACGTATAACAAAAGAAGGCGATATTGATACGGACATTAATCATCTAGATGAAGAAAATATGGATGCAGAGCTAGACATTACTGAAGAAATCGTCCATAATGATATTGTTGTCTATATATGCGGCAGTGTTACAAATGAAGGCGTATATTCACTTCAAGAAGGGGCGCGTGTATATGAGGCACTTGAACTTGCTGGAGGAATGACGCAAGAAGCGCAGCAAGGACATGTTAACTTAGCCCGTGTACTCGTGGATGGTGAGAGTATATATTTTCCCACACAAGACGAAGTCAAAACCATAGGGCTAACATGGAGTGAACAAACACAACCAGAAGATGCTCGAATTAATATTAATACTGCAGCGGAGGAAGAGTTAACACAGCTTCCTGGAATTGGTTTGGCAAAAGCCAAAGCGATTATCGCATATCGAAAAAACAACAGTATGTTTGAAAAAATAGAAGACATAATGGAAGTTCCAGGAATCAAAAAAAATACTTTTGAGAATATAAAGGAACATATATCCATTTAATATAAAATAAGGATGGTTATGATGGAAAAAAGAATTTTAGTGGTGGATGATGAAAAAACAATTGTAAAAGGAATACGTTTTAGCTTGGAACAAGAGGGGTATGATATTGATAGTGCATATGATGGAGACGAAGCCTTAAATTATGCAAAGAATCATCAATATGATTTGATTGTCTTGGATGTCATGCTTCCTAAAAAAGACGGACTAGAAGTGTGCCGTAATATTCGAGAATTTTCTACAGTTCCAATTATTATGTTGACGGCTAAAGGCGAAGATATGGATAAAATATTGGGACTTGAATTTGGCGCAGATGATTATATGACCAAACCGTTTAATGTTCTTGAGCTGAAAGCTCGAATTAAAGCAATTATTCGAAGAAATAAATATGTCAATAATGAAGGTGAAGATCAAATGAAGTCACTCCATAAAGGTGACCTTGAAATTCAAAAAGAAAGTCGGCGTGTTTTTGTCAAAGAAAGTGAAGTGAATCTAACAGCAAAAGAATTTGATTTGTTGGAACTTTTCTTAACACATCCAAATAAAGTCTATTCAAGAGACCAACTCTTAAGCATTATATGGGATTATGATTATCCTGGAGATGCACGTACTGTGGATGTGCATGTGCGAAGATTGCGTGAAAAAATCGAAGAAGTTCCTAGTGAGCCTAAATACATTCATACTAAATGGGGAGTGGGTTATTATTATCAACAGTAAGCGCTTTCAAAGTATACGTGTTAAGCTATTTATGAGTTTCATGCTTATAGGTATTATTACAACAATCGTCTTGTCGATTGCATTTATCTTTACAATACAACAACGCTATTTGACAGAAAAAAAGCGTGAACTATATCGACAAGCCAATACAATTGCCATTAGCCTTGTGACAACGGGCTATTTTTCTGATGAACATAATAATTCCTATTTGATGACTGTTCAAGCAAGTGTTAGTGGGCGAGGAATGATTATTGACCGAAATGGAAGTGTTTTGTTTGATTCGAATCATCTTGACGAAGGGAAGTCACTAGTTAATGCAGAGGTGTTATCAGCGCTACGTGGCAAAAGTTCATATACATTTTTAGAAGAGATGAATATTGGAGCCGTCACCGTTCCTATTGTTGATTTGGATTATCAAACAGTTTTAGGCGCCGTTGTTGTTTCGGATTCTTTTAATGATATTACGTATTCAATTAAATATTTATGGAATATTGCACTGTTTTTCATTGTTGGACTAACGGTGATTATTTTTATGCTCAGTTACTTTTTGAGCGGATCATTTAACCGTCCGTTCAGACAATTTTTAGATCATATTAATCGCATAACCGATGGTCATATTGAGGAAAAAATTCAAATTAAAGGAAATACGGAGATTGAAGAGATTACGACAGCATTTAATCATATGTTTGAACGCATTGAAGCGATTGAAAGTCATCGTCAAGAATTTGTTGCCAATGTAAGCCATGAGTTAAAAACACCGATGAGCTCAATTAAAGTGTTGGCAGAATCGTTAATTCATCAACCCGATACCCCCATCGAAATTTATCAAGAGTTTTTATATGATATCAATGAAGAGGTGAATCGTGAAACGAAGATTATCAATGATTTGTTGACACTAGTGACTTTAGATAAAAAAGATAATTCACTACGTATTAAAGAAGTGGATGTTAACCAGTTAATCGTGGATGTGATGAAGCGCTTAAAACCTTTGGCAGATTTAAAAAATATACAGATGCTTTTTGAAAGTTATCGAAATGTTCAAGCGGAAATAGATGATACAAAAATGGAACTTGCCATTACCAATCTTATCGAAAATGCCATCAAATATAACAAGGAATATGGATATATTAATGTGAGTTTAGATACGGATTTTAAAAACTTTTTCATTAAGATAAAAGATACAGGGGAAGGAATTTCTCAAGAACATATTGATCAAGTGTTTAGACGCTTTTATCGAGTGGACAAAACCCGGTCAAGAGATACGGGCGGCACGGGTCTTGGATTATCAATTGTTCAAAAAACCATATATATGCATCAAGGAAGTATAAAATGTAAAAGTGAGCTTGGTCAGTGGACAGAATTTATCGTCACGATGCCAATTAAACATATTAAACGAACGTATGAAGAGGAGTAAAAAATGGTAAAAAAAATACTGTTACTTGGATTATGTTTTTTGATAATTACCGGATGTCAAGCTTCATCTAATCGTTTTTTTCAATCCAATAGCGAAGCGCAGATTTATTTCTTTAATGAAGAGACAAAGGCTATTGAACCGGTTGATTTGTTTTTAAAAGATATTATTGATATTCAAAATGTCAATCAAGTGACGCACTATATAATTAACATGTTATCTCAAGGTGCCAAAAGTTCATCGTTAAGTCCGACATTAAAAAAAGAAGTAGAGCTTGAGTACTACGTATTTAGTGAGGGGAATATGCTTTTGAATTTTAATGAAGCTTATGGTCAGATGAATTCGTTGGAAGAATTAATTGTAAGAAGTTCGCTGGTACTGAGTCTGACATCCTTTGATATGATAAGTTCGGTAGAGATTGTTGTGGGTGAAGAGGTCCTTATTGATCAAATGGGGAATCGTATTGGACGAATGCGAAGTGAAGACATCTATTTATCCATGTATGCATCGGCAAATACTACGGTGGATACGCAATTTACTATTTATTGTCCAGCAGATAATCGACGGTATTTAAAAGAAAAAGAAGTGACAATAACGTTGCACCCGAACAAACACAAAGAAGAGCTTATAGTAGAGTACTTAATTGAAGAATCGTCGTGTCAGTTTTTGCCGGAAGAGACCAAAGTATTGGATGTGCAAATTCATGATACGACATGTTATGTGAATTTTAACGAACAATTTTTAACCTCATACCTGCCCGAAGGCATTACAAGTCCGGTAGCAATTTATGGGATTGTTAATACTTTGACTGAACTGAGTAATATTTCGAAGGTTCAGATTTTAGTTGAAGGTGAAATCGTTGATAACTTTCAAGGAACATTTCCTTTAAATGTACCTTTAAGCAAAAACTTTCAACTTGTTCAATAATAAGGAGGTGATGTGAATCAAAAGATACATCCTGAAAAAGTATAGTATACATATTTTGCTTGTATTATTGTCTGTAATTCGTGTATGGCAATATACGGATGCCTATTTTGAGGCACTAGAATATATTGAATCCACGGATGCAATAGAAATAGAAGTTCAAATAAATGATATCCGGCAAACGCAATATGGATATTCATGTCATTTTACAATTCTAAAGCCGATGAAGACCACTTCTCTAGAAAATTATACCGGTTATTTTTATTTAAATAAACAGCAGCAATCTAAATATTTTCCAAATCTCAACCAACAAAAACATAAATACATACATCAAAAATACCGTCTTCAGGGACAATTTGAAAAAGAGTGGTATCCAAGAAATCCGGGACAGACCCACCCGCTTATATATTTGATGGGGAAAAAATCTTTTGGAGTATTTGACTATGGGCATTTAGAAAAGCTTGTTATGCAACAAAGCTCTAGGCAAAATTTCTTCAGTAGCCTTAAAGAAAAAAGTGCTTATATTCGAATGTACAGTATAAAAAAAATTGAGCGACAATTGGCACAGTGTTTTGGAAAAGTAGAGTATGGCTTGCTAAAAGCAATGATTTTAGGAGATAAGTCGTCATTAGATGCTGATATTGTAACAAAATACTCAAACCATGGATTGTCACATATATTGGCTATATCCGGTCTGCATATTATGATTTTTATTGGATGTCTGGAGTATTTTTTTAGAAGCTTGTTATTGCCAAAAACATATAGATTATGGCTGATTTTTTTGCTCCTAGTTATATATATATGGATGCTTGGATATATTGTTAGTGCTATTCGTGCAATCGCGTTGGGAACAAGCTTGATTTTTTCGATTGCATATGATTATACATATAATCGTCACCGTATGCTTCTTTTAATCTTAAGTACTTTTCTCATTATAACACCTCAGGTGTTGTTTTCTGTAAGCTTTATGCTTTCCTTTGGAGCTGTTTTTGCTTTGTTTTTCATTTATCCGATTTTGAAGAGACCATATCAGTCGCTTCACACAAAATTCTTTATCCGTTTTATTCTAGACTCACTCAATGTTAGCGTTAGCATTTCGATAATGACATTTCCCATTCTCTTATATTTTTTTAGAGGGATTTCCATATCTGGTTTCATCGTAAATATTTTTGTGTTACCCAGTATTCCTTTTTTTTATACGTCATCGATAATCGCACTTGGAGCGAGTTTTATCCATCGAATGCTTGGACGTTTTTTGGCAGGGACGGCAACCATTTTTTCGTCTTATATATTAGCGGTTATTGAATTCTTTAATCATAAGTATAATTTTTTGAACCACAGAGCATTATCGTTACCAAGTGTTTTACTATATTATTCGGGACTCATTCTTCTTATTTTTATTTGCCATATGAAGGGAGGAGAAGATGATTAAAGTTGGACATCAACACGAGGACAAAATTCTCAAGAAAAAAACCTTGTACTGCTGTCGTATATTGTTAAAAACAATTGGGATATTCAGTGTTATTTTTATAATGATGCATAGTATCGTTATCATGTATCAAAAAGATACAACACGTCTGTTTTTTTTAGATGTAGGTCAAGGCGATGCATGTGTGATTACCCATAACGAACAGACATTTCTCGTTGATGGTGGAGGCAATAAGTATATGGATGAAGAAAACAATATTGGAATGCGTGTTATTTATCCGTTTTTGTTATATAAAGGGATTGATGATATAGATGTAGCTTTTATAAGCCACATGCATTATGATCATATCAAAGGCGTGTTAGAACTTTTTGATGAGATTAAGATAAATAAAGTAGCAGTAAGTCATGTATATAAGAGCATTGTAGAAGATGAACAGCAACTTCAAGAACATGTGCTTTTAAATGAACTCATCAAAAAGTGTAAACAAACAAATACAGAATTGATTTTTATTAAAGAAGGTGATGTGTTTTTAGGTGATGGCATAAAGTTTGTCTGTCACTATCCTTTTTCAGAAACAGAATATGAAGAAGATGAAAATAAAAACTCCATGGTTTTAGAATTAAAGACATGGGAACAACAGATATTATTTACGGGTGACATAGAGGCTGACGTGGAGGAAGCTATTGAAGAAAAAGATGTAGATATTTATGGAATGGATGTATTAAAAGTAGCACATCATGGCTCAGCAACTTCATCCTCGCAACAATTTTTAGAAAGGACACATCCGACAGTAGGCATTATTAGTGTCGGGGAGAATAGGCACGGACATCCTAGCCAAGAGGTCATTGCACGATATAACAAATTAAAAATTCCCGTGTATCTCACTATGGATTATGGTATGATAGAGGTTAGTATAAATCGTAAACATTTAAAAATAAAGACGCATTTAAGAAGGAATAATGATGAAACAGTTAAAAGAAGATATAAAAAATAGAATATTTCAACCAACATACTTATTTACAGGGGAAGAAAAATATCTGCTTGATGTGTATGTCAAAAGAATATGTGATAAAGTTTTTGAAGGACAAGATTCGATGATGAACCTTGATCAATATACGGTGGATCAAAAAGATTTTGAAGTGGTTATTGGAAGCCTTGAAACGTTGCCCTTTTTTGCGGAGAAACGTGTAGTGATTTTGTGGAACATGGATTTGTTTAACAGTAAAAATAAGGAGAAGGCAAATCAGCTAGCAGACAAGTTGGATCAATTAGGGGAGGCAGCAATTTGTATTGTTGTCGAAGACAAAATAGACAAACGCAGCAAATTATATAAAAAAATAAATAAGTTGGGAGCATTTTATGATTTTAAGCACCTCAATGAAAGTGCCTTGATTCATCATATAGGACGACGCCTGGCCAAAGAAAAACTGAAAATCAGTACGGGTGACGCAAAATTTTTTGTTGAACGTGTAGGATATGAATTAAACACAATAGAACAAGAATTATCCAAGGTGATTGATTATTGTGTGGGAGAAGAAATTGTCGTAAGAGAAGATATAATACAAGTTACAACAAAGCATATTGAGGCCAAGATATTTGAACTAGTCGACGCCATCGGAAGCAAAAAACGTGAAATTGCGTTATACTTATATCAGGATATGATTTCTTTAAAAGAACCACCAACACGTATACTTTTTATGATATCAAGACAAATGATGCTTATTCATAATATCAAACTTATGCTTCAAGGCAAAACGGGACAACAACACATGGCATCAGAACTTAAGATACCGCCTTTTGTTGTCAATAAACTTATTGGACAAAGCCGTCAATTTGATCTGGCAACACTACGCCAAATATTGGCGCGTTTACTTGATTTGGAATACCAATTTAAACAGGGGAAAATGGACCTTACTATGGGAATAGAGATATTTATTTTAGAACAAAGTTGATTATACAGATAAAAAAGCATAATAAAAAAGCCACAGAAAATCTGTGGCTGATATTTATGTGCTTATTTTAATTCGTTAACAGCTTTAGTTAAAATAGAAATCTTTCTTGCTGCTGTATTTTTATGGAAAATACCTTTAGAAGTTGCGCTTGAAATAGCTTTGATTGCTTCAGTAAGAGCTGCGTTTGCAGCTGCTTTATCACCATTAGCTACAGCGACGTCAACTTTTTTAATAATTGTCTTTACGCGTGATTTAATGCTTTTGTTATGAGCCGTTTTTGTTGCGATAACTTTAATTCTTTTTTTAGCAGATTTTATATTAGCCATGATTTCACCTCCAAAATAAATTTCTTATATTATTGTACAAATAGAGGGTGAGTACAATAAGATAAACGCAAGAATCTAGTGGGGTAGAAACTTACGATACAATCACATTTGCATACCTACATATTTTAAGGTATAAACCGCAAGAAGTCAACAGATAATTGTAAAAAGATTCAAATTGAAAGAAAATCCTTTCTGTGTTAATATAGGAATATACTATTTAAGGAGAAGATGTATGGAAACCTATATGTGGCGGGAGATATTGATTCCTTATGAACAAGCAGTCAATGAACTTGTTATAAAGTTTGAGAGTATTGTTAATGAAAGTCGCCGTCTTGGAACCTATTCACCGATTGAATTTGTAACAGGACGCGTAAAAAAAATATCTAGTATTTTAGATAAAGCAAAAAAGAAACAACTAAATATGTCCTATATAGAAGAAGAAATTGAGGATATTGCGGGGATACGGATTATTTGTCAATTTGTTGAAGATATTGATCGTGTGGTGCAATTGATTCATGCACGTAATGATATGCAAGTAAAGTATGAAAAAGATTACGTCCAAAACACAAAAAAAAGTGGCTATCGTAGTTACCATGTTATAGTATATTATAATGTACATACTGCATTAGGGGAAAAGAGGATACAAGCAGAGATACAAATACGTACCCTTGCTATGAATTTTTGGGCGACGATTGAGCATTCACTTCAATATAAATATGGGCATAATATTCCGGTTGCTATTCAAAACCGCTTGATTCGTTCGGCAGAAGCAGCGCATATGCTCGACCAAGAGATGTCAAAGATTCGGGATGAAATCATGGATGCGCAGAGTTCATTCCAGTACAAGTCAAATATTATTGCGGATATTTTGAATAATCTACAAAACATTAAGAAAAAGTGTGATGATGTGCATGAGCTTGATCAATTGCAAGATGAATTTTACCGGTTATGGGAAGAAGGAAATCTTGATAAGCTTGTTGCATTTAACAAACACTTAGATAATATTGCAGAAGTATATCGAGTGCAGAGTTTATAAAGCCAATGGACAATCCATTGGTTTTATATTTGGTTCAAAAGGACAAATGGAAAACGAGGAAAAAGATGAAAGAAAAAAGTACAATAATGCGAATTGATAAATTCTTGAGCAATCAAGGAATTGGAAGCAGAAGAGATGTTCGAAAGCTTATTCAAAAAGGTAATGTTCATATCAATGGAACGGTAATTAAAAAAATAGATGTGAAGATAGATGCTATTATTGACGATATAGAATGTGATGGACAAAAGGTAATGTACCAATCAGGGGTTTACTTGATGCTCAATAAACCTAAAAATTGTATTACAGCAACTGAGGATAAACACCATAAAGTGGTTATGGATTATATTGAACATCCACAAAAACGTCATTTATTTCCGGTGGGACGATTGGATAAAGATACAACAGGACTTTTGATTATAACAGATGATGGGCAATTGGCGCATGATTTGTTAGCACCAAAAAAACATGTGAATAAAACATACTACGCAAAGCTTGATAAGGAAATTACCCAAAGCATTATTGATGCATTTTATGTGGGGATAGAACTTGATGATGGATATAAAACACAACCCGCGACGTTAAAAAAAATAGAGGGTACAGAGCAACCATATGATGTTGAAGTGGTTATTCAAGAAGGAAAATATCATCAGATTAAACGTATGTTTAGTGCCTGTGAATGTGAAGTGCTTGAACTAAAAAGGGTTCAGATGGGCGGTGTAAAACTCGATGTTCAATTAGGTGAAGGTGAATATCGCGAATTGACACAAGAAGAAATATTGCAATTACGTGAAAGAAAATAAGAGGTGAAAGATGTTTGATAAAATAAAAGCAGCTATCTTTGATATGGATGGAACATTGGTTGACTCTATGTGGCTATGGAAAACCATCGATATAGACTATTTAGCCAAGCATAATCTTGAATTACCAGAGGATTTGCAAGAATCCATCGAAGGAATGAGCTTTTCAGAAACTGCAGCATATTTTAAAAAGCGCTTTGTCATTGAAGATGATGTTGAAACCATTAAAGAAGAATGGAATACAATGGCAGCAGACTATTATCAAAATAAAGTACCGTTAAAAGAAAATGTATTGGAATTTATACAACATTTGCGTGACCGTGATATTAAGTTGGGGATTGGAACAAGTAATTCAAAAGAACTAGCACAAATGATTGTTCAAAAGTATGCGCTTGAATCCCACTTTGATTCTGTTCGAACATCTTGTGAAGTTAATAAAGGAAAGCCACATCCAGATATTTTCCTGAAAGTTGCACAAGATTTAGGTGTTCATCCATCGGAATGTATTGTGTTTGAAGACATACCTAATGGATTGTTAGCAGCAAAAAGGGCTGGCATGCGAGTTGTTGCTATTGATGATGATTTTAGCAAAGAACTCGCTGAAGAAAAACGTGAATTATCTGATTTTTTCATTTATACATATAATGAAGCAATTCAGGTTTTATTGAAAGGAATATAATAGATGAATCGATTTTTACCAACAACACGTGAAGAAGGAAAAGAAAAAGGTATCGATATCTTTGATTTTGTTTTTGTAAGTGGAGATGCCTACGTGGATCACCCTTCTTTTGGGATTGCAATTATTTCAAGACTGCTTGAAGCCAACGGATATAGTGTTGGTATTATTGCCCAGCCGGACTGGAAAGACCCTAACTCAGTTACGACTCTCGGGGAGCCACGTCTTGCATTTTTGGTTTCTGGTGGGAATATCGACTCCATGGTTAATCATTATTCGGTTGCAAAACGACGCCGAGATCATGATGCCTATACACCGGGAGGAAAAGCGGGGGCGCGCCCTGACCGAGCAACGATTGTTTATGGGAATCTTATTCGCCAAACCTATAAAAAGACGCCGATTATTTTGGGTGGGATTGAAGCAAGTCTAAGGCGATTAGCTCACTACGATTATTGGGACAATAAATTGCGACGCTCAATTTTACTTGACTCAGCTGCGGACATTCTTGTCTATGGAATGGGCGAGAAGGCTATTTTAGATATTGCCTCATCATTGGACAATGGGATACCGATTGAAGAAATAGGATATATTAAAGGAACGGCTTATCGAAAAAAAACATTGGAAAATCTAGTGGACTATATTGAATTGCCTTCATATCCCAGCTTGCTTCAAGATAAGAAAAAATATGCACAAAGTTTCTTAACCCAAACCCAAGAGGGAAATTTTGCACTTGGGAAAACACTTGTTGAATCGTATGATTCAAATAGCTATGTTGTTGTTAATCCCCCTATGGCTCCAGTAACGGAATCTGAGTTTGACTATTATTATAGTCTCCCATATACCCGAGAAGTCCATCCGATGTACACAGAAAGTGTGCCGGCGATTGAAGAGGTACAATTTAGCGTAATTAGTAATCGAGGCTGTTTTGGAAATTGTAACTTCTGTGCATTGACCTTCCATCAAGGGCGTACAATACAAGCAAGATCGCATGCGTCAATTCTACGAGAGGCGCAGGCGATCTCATGGGATGTGAATTTTAAAGGATATATACATGATGTAGGCGGACCTACGGCGAACTTTCGAGCACCATCATGCGAAAAACAATTAACAGTAGGACCATGTAAGAATAAAAACTGCTTGGGCTCAGATCCTTGTAAACAAATGACCGTTGATCATTCCGATTATTTGCAGTTGCTTAGAAAAATGCGCGAACTCCCGAAGATAAAAAAAGTCTTTGTGCGTTCAGGAATTCGGTTTGACTATTTGCTCTACGATAAGGACGATACTTTTTTCAAAGAATTGGTTCAACATCATATTAGCGGTCAACTAAAAGTAGCGCCAGAACATGTATCAAACCGAGTTTTAGATTATATGGGAAAACCACATCATAAAGTCTATAAAGAGTTTACCCAAAAATACAATCAATTAAATATGCACTATGGGAAAAAGCAATTTATTGTACCTTATCTCATGTCTTCACACCCAGGGTCAACAATTGATGACGCAATTACTTTAGCGGAATTTTTGCATGCTGAAAACATTGTTCCTCAGCAGGTACAAGACTTTTATCCAACACCAAGTACGATGTCAACAGTCATGTATTATACCGAAATTGACCCGCGAACGGGACAATCCGTTTATGTGGCAAAAAATCCTCATGAAAAAGCCATGCAAAGGGCTTTGATTCAGTATCGGAATCCTAAAAACTACCGCCTAGTTCAAGAAGCACTGATTATAGCCGGGCGAGAAGATTTGATTGGTTCGGCTAAAAAATGCTTAATCTATGCTAAAGGCAATTACACCAAGAACATCAAGACGAATCAACGTACAGCCAAAACACCAAATAAAAAAGGGAAGAAAAAGACGATTCGTAATCTTCATAAGAAGAAAAAGTAGGTCTGTTGACGAATGTTAGCACCTCATGTATAATACTAAAGAAACCTAAGAAAAGAGGAAAATTATGATTAGAAGTATGACAGGTTTTGGACGGGGTGAAGCTGTCAATAATAATCGAACAATAACGATTGAAATGAAAAGTGTGAATCATCGTTACTGTGATATTAATATTCGTATGCCAAAAGTCCTTTTTCATATTGAAAATAAGTTGAAGAACATCATTAAAGAAGAAATTCATCGTGGTAAAATCGATGTGTTTATTAATTATGACGATCGAAGTGACAAAGCAAACAGTATTAGGTATAATAAAAATTTGGCTGAGCAATATATGGATCAGTTTAAGCAAATAAGCCAAGAATTTCACATTGAAAATGATATTAAAGTTTCGCATTTATCTAGATACCCAGAAGTGCTTGTTTTGGAAGAGCAAGATCAGTGCGAAGAAGAAATTATTGAAAATCTAGCATTTGAATCGCTTCGAATAGCATTAAGCAATATAAAAGAAACGCGATCAAAAGAAGGACAAATGCTAAAGTCAGATTTAAAATTAAAACTAAGTGATATGTTAGAATATGTTGAGCAACTTAAGTCAATCACGCCAAAAGTTATTGAAGATTATCGTATTAAGTTGACAGAACGTATATCTGAACTTACAGATCAAGCACTTATCGATCCTGAACGCATTGCAATGGAAGTTGCAATATATGCAGATAAGAGCTGTATTGACGAAGAAATAGTTCGTTTGGAAAGTCACATAAAACACATGCGCGATACATTAGATGCCGATGAAGCTATTGGGCGTAAGTTAGACTTTATCTCACAGGAAATGAACCGAGAGGCAAATACCGTCTTGAGTAAAGCCAATAATATTGAAGTATCAAATCATGGTATTGAGCTTAAAACCCTTATTGAAAAAGTTAGAGAGCAAATACAGAATATAGAATAATATTAGAACGGAGTTTGAAATGGAAAAAAAAGGATTGCTTTTAATTGTTTCCGGATTTTCAGGAGCGGGAAAAGGAACAATCGTTAAGGAGTTTATTAATCGCAATGAGGATGTGCGATTATCTGTTTCAGCAACAACAAGAGAAATGCGCCAAGGTGAACAAGACGGTGTTCATTATTATTATATTTCACGAGAAAAGTTTGAACATATGATTGATAATGGAGATATGATTGAATATGCGTCATATGTTAATAATTATTATGGAACGCCTAAGAGTTTTGTTATGAAACAGCTAGAACAAGGGCATGATGTAATACTTGAGATAGAGATGCAAGGTGCATTGCAAGTGAAGCGTATGTATGAAGAAGCCATTTTGATTTTTGTTGTTCCGCCGCATGCAAAAGATCTTGAAGATCGCTTGTTTGGTCGTGGAACCGAGACGGCAGAAGTTATAAAAAATAGGTTGCGACGTTCGTGTGAAGAAGTTGATTTGATACCACATTATGATTATATTTTGGTTAATGATCAGCTTCCAGATAGTGTAAATATGTTAGAAAATATTCGCAATGCAGAACATTTAAAGGTGAAGCATTACGAAAATCTAATTGATAAATTGAAAAAAGAGTTACAAAGCATTATAAATTGAAAGGAGCATACCTATGTTACATCCATCTTATTCTGATTTAATGGGCGTTATTAATGATCGTAGTGAAGAAAGTGGTATCAAAGTAAAGAGTCGATATTCGGTGATTATTGCAACATCCAAGCGTGCACGTCAATTAATCGAAGAGAATCAATCATTTGAAGAAAGAGAAGATGATTTTAAAGCAAAGAAAAACCCTGTTCGTATTAAAGAATTATCTTGTGCAGTTGAAGAATTATATGAAGGAAAAATAGACATTATATAGCTATAAGACAAAAAGACG
>DGAD01000022.1:0-105578 GCA_002382805.1 Clostridiales bacterium UBA4039 | reverse complement strand
CGTCTTTTTGTCTTATAGCTAAACGTTTAATAGGAGCGATATTTATGGAAAGCGTTCAAGTGATTATTGGTATATCAACCAAAGCTTTGGACAGACCATTTACATATATTTTACCCCCGAAATTAAAAGATTGCGTTGAAGTTGGGTCTGTTGTTTTAGTGCCATTTGGAAAAGGCAATGCACTAAAGGAAGCATATGTAACAGAACGGGGATATTTGATAAAAGAACCTGATTTTGAACTCAAGGAAGTCTATGATGTTATTGAAGATGTAAAAGTAGAAAAAGAACTTATAAAACTTGCCTACTGGATACATAAACGTTATGAATGCAGTATTACTTCGGCTCTAAAATTGATGGTTCCAACAGATGTCAATGCAAAAGTGAAGACGGAAAAGTTTGTGAGCATGTCAAAGATCCAGGCTGCAAATGCTGCAAAAGACTTGCAATTAGAGCGTAAAGAAGGTCTGACAAAAAAAAGGCGCGAAATATTAGCGGCGTTTTTGGGTCAGATGGATGAACAGAAGTTGTCAGCAATAAAACTCCCTATGAAACAAGCGTGTCAAATTATGGGAACGACAACCACATTACTAAAAACATTACAAGAACTTGGCTACCTTAGTATTTCAGATGATGAGGTGGGCAGGGATATTGGTGTACTTAAAAACCGTGCGATGGGTCAAGAGCTGATCCTTAATGAAGAGCAAGAAAAATGTGTCGATCAAGTATCCCATTCATTAGAAAGGCAAGGGACATTTTTGCTTCATGGAGTGACTGGAAGTGGTAAGACGGAAGTCTATATGCAACTGATTCAGCAAGTTTTAGAACAAGGGAAAAGTGTTATTGTTCTTATTCCGGAAATTGGGCTGACATCCCTTACGACACAAAGGTTTATTGAACGATTCGGTCAGGTTGTGGGAGTACAGCATTCAAAGCTGAATTTAGGTGAGCGATATGAACAATGGCTAAAAGCCAAACGTGGTGAGATTCAGATTATGGTAGGCGCACGCTCGGCTATCTTTACTCCATTCACACGTATCGGATTGATTATTATTGATGAAGAGCACGAGCATACATATAAGTCGGAGCAAAACCCAAGATATCATGCGCGTGAGATAGCTATTAAAAGAAGTATGGACCATCAATGTCCGGTTATTCTTGGGAGTGCAACCCCTTTAATTGAAAGCTATTATAAGGCCCAAGCAGGTCAATATACACTGCTTGAACTTAATAAGCGGGCAGTTGTAGGTTCAAATCGCAAAGTTACAATGATCGACATGCGTCATGAATTAGAAAACGGAAATACAAGTATTTTGTCCCATGATCTAGAACAGGCTATAGCCAAAGCGCTACAAAAAAAAGAGCAGATTATATTATTTATCAATCGTAGGGGTTTTGCTAATTTTGTCAGTTGTAGACAATGTGGCTTTGTATATACATGTAAACACTGTGATGTCTCGATGACATATCATGCCAATAACAAACGTATGATTTGTCATTATTGTGGTTATTCGCTTCCGGTTAACAAGACGTGTCCTGAATGTGGCTCGTCCTATTTAAAAGCTTTTGGAGCAGGGACCCAAAAAATACACGCATATATAAAAAAACAATTTCCAGAAGCCAATATTGCGCGGATGGATCAAGATACGACCCAAAAAAAACATGGACATGAGATTATTTTGAATGCATTTGATCAAAAAGAAATTGATATATTGATTGGAACACAAATGATTGCAAAAGGACATGATTTTCACAATGTATCTGTTGTAGGTGTACTTGCGGCAGATTTATCCTTGCACATAGATGATTTTCGTGCAGCAGAGCGAACGTTCCAATTAGTAACGCAAGTTATTGGTCGAACAGGCCGAGGGGAAGTTGATGGACATGCCTATATACAGACATATAGTCCAGACCATTTTGCTCTTACCCATGCACTAGAAGAAAACTATTTAGGCTTTTATAATGAAGAAATTTTATTTAGGAGAGCAATGATTTATCCTCCGTTTTGTCATATACTGCAGTTGATTACCTTCTCAGAACATGAAGAAAGCGGAATGAAATTTTTGAATAAATGTCTAAAAATGCTGGAACACTATGGACAAAACAATGAGCAATTAGGTGACATTATTGTCTTGGGACCGGCGAAGGCAAGCATTGGAAAGGTTAAAGGTAAGTATCGACATCGTCTATTAATCAAAGGAAGTTCATATAGACAGTTGACGAATATTAGAAAAGAACTCTATAATAGTATAGATAGTAAAATTAAAAATGAATTGCAAATGCATGTGGATATAAATCCGATGATTATGTATTAATAGAAAAGGAGAATTAAGATGGCATTAAGACAAATACGAATAGAAGGCGATGAGATTCTTCGCAAACACGCAAGAAAAGTTGAAGAGATAACGCCAAAGATAAAAGAACTTGTTGAAGATATGATTGAGACAATGTATGATGCGAACGGTGTAGGGCTTGCAGCGCCTCAAATAGGAGTGCTAAAACGCATCGTTATTATTGATGTCGGTGAAGGTCCTATTGTTATGATTAACCCTGAAATCATTGAACGTGCCGGGGAGCAAGAAGGTGTTGAGGGTTGCCTGAGCGTACCTGGAAAATCAGGAATCGTTAAACGTCCAAACTATGTTAAGGCACAAGCAATGAATGAAAAAGGTGAAGTATTTACCGTTGAAGGGGAAGAACTTTTGGCAAGAGCAATTTGCCATGAGCTTGATCATCTTGATGGTCGCTTATATATTGATATTGCCCAAGAGATGGTCGAATATGACCAAGAATAGGAGGCCGCAATGAAGATTATTTTTATGGGAACGCCTGAGTTTAGTGTTCCAACATTAAAGGCACTCATTGATTCAGAACATGACATTGTGGCCTGTTATACCCAGCCAGATAAGCCCAAAGGACGTGGAAAAAAAATGATGATGCCACCGGTTAAACAGGTATGTATCGAACATGATATTCCGGTATATCAACCGACACGCATTCGTCATTTAGAACATGTGAAACAGTTTCAAGCCATTGAAGCGGATGTAGCCGTTGTTATTGCATATGGTCAGATTTTACCTAAGGCTATACTTGAAGCGCCAAAATACGGATGTATTAATATTCATGCATCGTTGCTTCCCAAATACCGAGGTGCAGCTCCATATCAGTGGGCTGTGATTAATGGTGAAAAAGAAACTGGGATTACAACGATGCAGATGGATGTAGGGATGGACACTGGAGACATGTTATTAAAGACAAGCCTACCGATTGCACCGGATGAAACAGCAGGTAGCCTCCATGATAAGTTAATGACTTTAGGAGGACCGTTAATACTGGATACACTAAAAAAAATAGAAGCACAGTCCATTACGCCTAAGGTGCAAGATGAAGAGCAAGCAACGTATGCCCCTATGTTAAAAAAAGAATCCGGCCAGATTGATTGGTCGTGTTCTGCAAAGGTAATAGAGCAACTCATTCGCGGATTAAATCCATGGCCTAGTGCGTTTAGTCATCTTAATGGTGCTTTGATTAAGCTTTGGAAAGCGGATGCTGATGGGGACAATATAACACTTGATGTTGCTGCGTTTAAACCGGGAAGTATTTGTGACATTGATAAAAAAAAGGGAATTGGTATATGCTGTGGAGAAGGAGTCCTTTACATAAAAGAACTTCAACAACAAGGGAAAAAGCGCATGAATGCAACCGATTACTTGAATGGGCATGTATTATGTGTGGGAGACCAGTTTGACAGTTTATAAGGAGAAGTGAATATATGTTTTATAATTATACATGGTATGCATCCTATATCGTTTTAATTCCGGCGATTTTATTTACATTATATGCAAGCAGTAAAGTAAACTCAACATTTAAAAAATACTCGAAATACGCCAACCGAAATGGATATACGGGAGCGGAAGTTGCGCGAAAAATTCTTGATGACCAAGGATTATATGATGTAAGAATAGAGCATATACCAGGAGATATGACCGATCATTATGACCCGAGAACAAAGGTGGTTCGTTTGTCAGATACGGTGCATAGCAAAAATTCGTTATCGGCAATTAGTGTGGCAGCGCATGAGTGTGGTCATGCCATACAACATCAACAACAATATGTGTTTTTATCCATACGACATGCCATTGTGCCAGGTGTCAACTTGGTCAATAAAATGTCCATGCCTATGATTATGATTGGTGTTATTTTGGGTGGATTTGGTGGCAACTCTTCCGTTGGGTATCTAATGATACAACTGGGTATTCTCTTTTTTGCGGGAGCTGTTCTTTTTCAATTTGTAACATT
The DNA here is from genome assembly GCA_002382805.1 of Clostridiales bacterium UBA4039. Taxonomy (GTDB): domain Bacteria; phylum Bacillota; class Clostridia; order Lachnospirales; family Vallitaleaceae; genus UBA1351. Next base: position 101,282 of record DGAD01000022.1, on the reverse strand, counting down.
GCCCGTTGAATTTAATGCATCAAAACGTGCATTACAAATTCTGGATGCAGAGCGCATGCTAAGTGATGAAGAGATGGGACCGGCAAAAAAAGTATTAAATGCAGCGGCGCTTACATATGTGGCGGCGGCAGCAACAGCTGTCTTAAGTCTTATTCGCCTTATTTTAGTGTTTGGAGGACGGCGTGATGACTAATATAAATGAGCGTCATATTGCGCTGAAAGTACTCGAAGACGTTGAGGGAAAGGATGTTTTCGTTCGTCAGGTGTTGGATGGGTACTTTCAACAACAGGAGTTGACGAAGCCCCAGCGCAGTTTTATTTCAAAGCTAGTTTACGGAGTTATTGAAAATCAACTTCTTTTGGATTATTTTATTAATATTTCTTCGAATGTGAAAAAAAACAAAATGAAACCGGTAATACGCCATATTTTGCAGCTAGGTATCTATCAACTTCTTTTTTTAGATAAAATACCAAATCATGCGGCAATCAATGAGACAGTTAAGCTGGTAAAGAAACGAAAGATGTTTCAGCTAAAAGGATTTGTCAATGGTGTACTTCGTAACATTGAACGTAATCAAGACGCATTATTTGCAAAAGTTGAAGCGCTACCGCTTAAAGAGCGAATGTCAATTGCGTATTCAGTGCAACAAGATTTAGTTAACTATCTACTTAAGATATATGAGCCACAAGAGCTTGAGGCATATTTACAAGAAAGTATGCAAGTAAAAGACACATGTATAAGAACCAATATTCATAAAATCGATCCCCATATACTTAAGGAAAAACTATCGAAAAAGTATACGCTACGACCTGGATATTTTTTTGAAGAAGCATTTTATCTGACAGGATATGACCGACTTGAAGAAGTTGAAGGATTTGAACAAGGATATTTTCAAGTACAAGATGAAAGTTCAATGTGTGTGGCTAAATTGGTTGGTCAAGATGCTGTAGACATTATTGATGTGTGTTCAGCTCCTGGAGGAAAAGTTACCCATTTGGCTGAACTTAAAGGTGATAAGGCAAAAATCATTGCTTGTGATGTTTCAAATAAAAAAATCGAAAAAATTAAGGAAAACTGTAAGCGACTTGAGTTACATTCCATTACGTCACAGGTGGCTGATGCGACACAGTATAATCCTGCGTGGAAGGAAGCATTTGACTGTGTATTAGCAGATGTTCCATGCTCAGGGCTTGGAATACTAAGAACAAAACCGGATATTAAGATGCATATGTCCTTAGAAAAAATTGAGTCATTGATTAAAATTCAAAAACAGATATTGGATAATGTGCATCAATATGTTAAAATTGGTGGCGAGTTGATTTATAGTACGTGTACAATTAATTCTAATGAGAATGAAAAACAGATCAATTGGTTTTTAGATAAATATCCAAACTTTGAAAAAGTAGATATAGCTAAAGAAGGCTTAGGCGAACATATCAATAGTTTTGTCCAAGATAAAAACATACAGTTATTAACACATAAATCAAGGACAGATGGATTTTTTATATCTAAGCTGAGGAGAAAAAGTTAAGTATGAACACATATGATATTCAGTCCATGACAATCAATGAAATCAATGATGTTGTTACCCAATGGGGGGAAAAAGGATTTCGATCAAAACAAATTTTTCAATGGTTGCATGAAAAAAAAATAAACACATATGATGCAATGAGTAATTTGCCGAGTGCATTGCTGGACAGATTAAAACAAGCATATCCGATACAGCATCTTAAAGAAGTTGCAAAAAGTGAAGATGCAAAAGATCAAACAGTTAAGTACCTTTTTGAACTTGAAGATGGACAATTGGTTGAGACGGTTTTAATGGTCTACAAATATGGGTATTCTGTGTGCATTTCTTCCCAAGTAGGTTGTCGCATGGGATGTACGTTTTGTGCATCAACTCTTAATGGGCTTACAAGGCAATTAAAACCTTCGGAAATGCTAGAACAAATATATGTTATTGAACGCCAATTAAAAGAACCGATACACAGTGTTGTTATTATGGGAACAGGAGAACCTTTTGACAATTATGCGAATGTACAACGATTTATTGAATTGATTTCTCATGAAAAGGGAAGGCATCTTTCGCGCCGCCATATTACGGTGTCAACATGTGGAATTGGAGATAAAATCATGCGATTTGCACAGGACTCACCGCAAGTGAATTTGGCGATTTCCTTGCATTCTCCATACCAATCCCAGCGTCAGACAATGATGCCAATCGCAAAAAAATATCCTTTGGATGAATTGATGAAGACGTGTCATGATTATGTTCAATTGACAAAGCGACGTATCTCTTTTGAGTATAGTTTGATTCATAATGTTAATGATACAAAACAGCATGCCATAGATTTATCCCATCTACTTGAAGGATTATTATGTCATGTTAACTTGATTCCGATTAATCCGGTAGATGAGAAAGAACAAAAAGCTTCAGACATGCAACATGTCTTAGCTTTCCAAAAGCAATTAAGCGAATATAATATTGTATCAACCATTCGAAGATCATTGGGGCAAAATATTGATGCGGCGTGCGGACAACTGCGCAATCAATATCGAAATAATCGTCAAGATTAAAGAGGAGGAGCTATGCAATCATATGGTTTAAGTCATAAAGGATATATACGAAAAGTAAATCAAGATGCTTTTTTTCACCAAGACACGGCCATTGGCCCCTTAAGCAATTTGTATGTTTTGGCTGATGGTATGGGCGGGCATCGTGGTGGTGAAGTGGCTTCAAAGCTTGCTGTGGATACAATTATTCAAAGTATTCAAAAAGCAAAAGATTTCATGGAGCCGGCGCAAATTTTAGAACAGGCAATTTCAGATGCAAATCAACGTATTTTTAATGAAGCAATAGAAGATTCAACATTATACAATATGGGAACAACCGTGATTGCTTCATGTATGATTGACCGAAAAATATATGTAGCACACGTTGGAGACAGCCGATTTTATGTTTACATCAATAATCGTTTAGAACAAATCACTAAAGATCACTCGTATGTCCAAGAACTCGTGGATGTAGGAGCCATTACCGCGGAAGAAGCAAAACATCATCCACAAAAAAATCAAATTACTCGAGCGGTAGGCATCAACGCTACAATTCAAGTGGATATATATACAATAGATTTAGATACAATTGAGAATGTCATTGAATATATTCTTATATGTACAGACGGACTAACGAATATGGTTAGTGAATTGGAAATTATGCAGGTAATCAAAGAACAAAAATCTAACCGAGATATTTGCGAAAAATTGATTGAAGATGCGCTTAGTGCAGGTGGGACTGATAATATTACGTGCATAATTATTCAAAATAATTAAAGGTGGTGGAAAAATGTTACAACTCGGTTCAATTCTTAATGAACGTTATGAAATTATAGAAAAAATTGGCTCAGGTGGAATGAGCATTGTATATAAAGCAAAAGACACAAAGCTTGAACGATATGTGGCCATCAAAGTATTGCGTGAAGAATTTTGCTTAGATGAAAATTTCGTAAGAAAATTCAAAGTCGAAGCCCAGTCAGCTGCAAGTTTATCGCATCAAAATATTGTTAACATATATGATGTAGGTAACGAAGGGCGTACACATTTTATTGTTATGGAATACTTAGAAGGCCAGACGCTTAAGGAGTATATTAAAGAGCAAGGGCAAATTCCGGAAGAGTACCTTTTAAAAATTGCACTCAGTATTGCATCGGCATTGGAGCATGCGCATGTCAATCATATTATTCACCGGGATATAAAACCTCAAAATATTATTTTAACAAAAGATGGAAAAGTTAAAGTGGCAGATTTTGGGATAGCGCGTATTGCAACAGATCAAACATTAGATGTGCCGGAAAATCCCTCAGGAAGCGTCTATTACATTGCGCCAGAACAAGCCCGAGGTGGATATCAAGATCATAAAAGCGACATATATTCCTTAGGAATAACCATGTATGAAATGGCAACAGGTAAACTGCCGTTTGTTGGGGAAAACCCTGTCAATGTGGCACTTAAACAGATACATGACCCCATGCCTAAACCTTCGGATATCAACCACAACATATCACCAAACGTGGAGACAATTATCCTGAAAGCAACGGAAAAGAAAACATCCATACGTTATCAAAACACACAAGAATTAATCGAAGATTTAAAGCTTGTCATGAAAAATCCGGAAGATATTCTTGTATATACCAATGATATAGCAATGGATGAGACGTTAGTACTTCGTAATGAAGAGATGAAACATATATGGAACAAACAAGAAGTTGACGCATATACAAAAGAAAAAGATCCGCTTGAAAAAGTCGTCGTGATTGGAGGTATATTGCTGTCATTTATTATTGTGTCCATTCTTGTAATTTTTGTATACAATAATTTTGCAAAGAAAATGATTCCGGAAGAAATTGAAGTGCCTAATATTAAAAATATGGAACTCAGCCAAGCAAGTGATATATTAAGTGAACTTCAACTAGATATTAATGTTATTGGAAATGAATACGACACTCAAGTAGAAAAGGATCATATCATTACGCAATCCCCTGAAATGGGTACACTTGTACTTGCAGATACCACAATTGAAGTTACTGTTAGTAAAGGCATACAGTTGTTTACCGTGAATAATGTTGTGGAGCAAATGTATGATGATGCAACAAAAATGCTTGAAAACAGTGGATTTGTAGTAGAAGTTGTTCCAGAATACAGCGATAGCGCTCCAACAGGAACGGTTATTCGACAAACACCAATGGCAAATGAATCCGTCGTTGAAGGAACTGTTGTTACACTTTATGTTAGCCAAGGACCAGAAGTAACATATGTTGAAGTTCCAAAACTAGAGAATTTGGATATAGCAGAAGCGCAGAATGTGCTTACGAGCTTGAACTTGGAAGTTGGTAACATTACTTATATTCACCATGATACGGTTGGAGAAAACAAAGTAATTAGCATGTCAGTTGACGCGGGTAGAGAAGTTGCAGAAAAGTATGTCATTGACCTTGCAGTAAGTCTGGGCCGTGAAATTGTACTTGAGACAAAATCTTTTGTTATTAACAATATTTTAGATCATAATCAAGAACAGTGTGAGCTTAAAGTTGTCTTAGCCATCAATGGCGAAGAAAAAACACTCTATAATGATGTGGTAACGGATACTGATTTTCCAATGACCCTTAGTGCTACGGAAACAGGCGAAGGGATTATACACGTCTATAATGATGGGGTGCAACAATACGAATTTTTTGTGCAATTCACACAAGATACTCCCAATACGAACACTCAAGATGCAAACGGAGGAAATGAATGATAGGAAAAATCGTTAAGGGTATTGCCGGATTCTACTATGTTGATGTTAGTCAGGTTGGAGTTTACCAATGTCGTGCACGCGGTATATTTAGGAATCAAAAAATTAAGCCGCTTATTGGAGACAATGTGCGTATTGAAGTGACGCATGAACAAGACATGGAGGGAAATGTCCTTGAGATTTTGCCTCGGAAAAATGCTTTGATTCGACCGACAGTATCAAATGTTGACCAAGCCTTTGTGGTGTTTTCAGTAGCGCATCCTGAACCAAATTTAAACTTGTTGGACCGTTTTTTGATTGCGGTTATGTCCAAAAACATTGAAGCCATCATCTGTTTTAACAAAATTGATTTGTTAAATAGCTTGGATAATGAAGTTGTTAGCATGTATAAACATGCAGGTTACAAGGTAATTATGATGAGTGCTGTCAATGATGAACAAAGCCACTTGGAAAAACGTGTGGAGCGGATTGAAGAGATGATGAAGGGGAAGACAACCGTTTTTGCCGGACCGTCGGGTGTTGGAAAATCAACGATTATTAACTTGATTCAAGAACATACGCATATGGAGACAGGAAGTATAAGTGATAAAATAAAGCGTGGAAAGCATACGACACGTCATGCCAACCTTATTCCCATTGACCAGCAATCTTATGTCGTTGATACGCCTGGATTTAGTTCGCTACAACTTGATGACTTAGAACCAGAACAGGTAAAAGAGTACTTTATTGAATTTGCCAGCTATGAACCGATGTGTAAGTTTACAGGGTGTAACCATATTAACGAGCCTAAATGTGGTGTTAAAGAGGCACTGGCTGCTGGAGATATTCACCCAGTACGGTATGAAAATTATTTGCATATTTATAATGAATTAAAAGAAAAACGAAAATATTAAACTAATGGTATTAAAAGGAGATAAACATGATTAAAATAGCACCATCAATATTATCAGCAGATTTTTCAAAATTAGGGAGCGAAATACAGCGTATTGATGCAGCCGGTTGTGATATGGTTCACATTGATGTAATGGATGGACATTATGTTCCAAACATAACCTTTGGTCCACCAATCATCAAATCCGTACGTAAATATACAAAAAAAGTGTTTGATGTACACCTGATGATCGATCAACCAGAACGTTATATTAGTGAGTTTGTAGATGCAGGGGCTGATATTATTACGGTTCATGCAGAATCAACAACCCACCTTCATCGAACAATTCAATATATTAAATCATTTGGAGTAAAAGCAGGTGTTTCTTTAAATCCGGCATCGCCTTTAAATCTTTTGGATTATGTTATTGACGATGTGGATATGGTTTTAATCATGACAGTAAATCCTGGATTTGGCGGACAAACATTTATTCCTTCAATGTATGATAAAATTAAAAAAATAGCAAAAATTCGAGAAGAACACAAGAAAACATTTGATATACAAGTGGATGGCGGCGTAGGACTTGATAATTTAAAAAAAGTGGTTGATGCAGGTGCTAATGTAATTGTTGCAGGTTCTGCAATCTTTAATGCCGATAATCTAGAACTTCAAATAGAAAATTTTAAATCCATTAACTTATAAGAGGTCAAAAATGATGAAATGCTTAATTGTCAGTGGAGGAACCATTGAGGCGAACGATTTAGTTAATTATATAAATGCCCAAGAAGTAAAACCATATATTATCGGAGTGGATGGTGGATGCCAAGTTCTTTATGAGCTTGGCATCGTGCCAAATACAATTTTAGGAGATTTTGATACACTGGATCCGCAGGTTAAAGGATACTTCGCTAGACAGCAAGTGCCAATTCATCAGCTTGATCCTATCAAAGACTACACAGATACACATGCAGCCTTTGAAGAAGCGAAAGCTCTTGGGGCAAATGCCATTGATGTCTTTGGTTTTTTTGGGTCACGCCTAGACCATTCATTAGGTGCTTTGTTAACAGCATTTAAATATTCCGCACAGATACGTATACGCTTTTATGATAAGCATAATATTGTTTTGGTTGTGGATGGGGCATATGAACTTACCATTTATAAAACATCAAAAAACTTGAAGCGTGACTTCAAATATTTGTCGATTATTCCAATCGAGAAATCTTACATTAACGAAACACGGAATTTAAAGTATCCACTTAAAAATGCATGGCTCTTTGCATATGATAGTTATGGTGTAAGTAATGAAATTATAGAAGAACAGGGAACAATAGATGTGCAGTCGGGGCGACTGTTTGTGATTCAATCGAATGATTGATGTATTTTTATAAGCGTTTACAACAATGAAAAAATAGGACCTGCAATCCTTATTGCATAAGCAATAGAAATTGCAGGTCCTATTTTATCGTTTTTTCAACTTCATATCCAGTAATTAAGCTCTTTCAACTTTGCCTGAACGTAAACATTTTGTACAAACGTCTAGCTTTTTAACACTACCATCAACGATTGCTCGAACAGTTCTTACGTTTGGTTTCCATTGTTTGTTTGATCGTCTATGAGAATGGCTTACTTGGTTTCCGAAGTGTACACTCTTATCACATACTGCACATTTTGCCATTGTTGCACCTCCTTACTTCTTCCTATATCAATACAACAATCCAATTTTAACAAAAAAAGCGTTAGAATGCAAGACAAAGATTTGGAAATTTTAAAAAAAGTTAAATTATAATTTGAAATCATAGGAAAAGATGATATAATGAAAAAACAGTATAGTGAAAAAGGAGGCTTACCATGGTTGGAAATATGGAAAATGCGCTTGGAAAAGTAGTTATTGAAAATGAAGTTCTTGCAAAAGTTGCTGGATTATCCGCAATTGAATGTTATGGCGTTGTTGGAATGGCTATGGTCAATTTTACTACAGGACTAACAAGATTACTTAAACGTGAGAGTCTTACAAAAGGAATTGACTTACAAGTTAATGAGAATATAATCTCAATAGAATTACATATCATTATTGAATATGGCGTAAATATTAAAGCTGTAACTGATAGTCTAATCAGCACGGTAAAATATAAAGTCGAAACGTTCTCAGGTATGCAGGTTGATAAAATCGATGTGTTTGTGGAAGGTGTTCGCGTAGACGAATAATAACTTGAAGGAGGAAGACCAGTGACTTTAGAGACAATTAATTCGAACGTAATTAAAAATATGTTCATAGCTGGTGCTAAATATTTAGAATCAAAGAAGAAATATGTGGATGAGTTAAATGTTTTTCCTGTACCTGATGGGGATACAGGAACCAATATGACGTTAACAATTTTAGCTGCAGCAAAGGAAGTGGATAAAGCTGAAGGTTCAGATATGGCAGCAATTGCCAAAGCAATTTCATCTGGATCCCTTCGAGGTGCTCGTGGAAATTCAGGGGTTATCCTATCACAACTTCTACGCGGATTCTCAAAAGAAATCAGTGGACATGAAGAACTGGATACTATTATCCTTGCAAATGCCATGGAAAAAGGTGTTCAAACAGCTTATAAAGCTGTTATGAAGCCCAAAGAAGGGACAATTCTTACCGTAGCCAAAAAAATGGCGGAAAAAGCAGCAGAAGTAGCTGTGGAATCCCAAGATATATTATTCTTATTAGAAGAAGTTTTTGCCTATGGAAATGAAGTCCTTGAACAAACACCGGATATGCTTCCGGTATTAAAAGAAGCAGGTGTGGTTGATGCAGGGGGACAAGGCCTTATGTACATTATACAAGGTGGCATGATGGCACTAAAAAATGGAACGGATGTTACGCTTGAATTAGAGGATGAAAGTTTATCAGATAATGAAGAGCCAAAAGTTTCTATTGTTCATGTAGAGAAAGAAATTAAATTTGGGTACTGTACCGAATTTATTATTGATACAGGCGATCGGCATACCCTTGAAGAAAATGAAAAGCATGCCAATGATTTAAAACGGTTTTTAGGAACGATTGGTGACTCGATTGTTTCGGTAGCAGATGAAGATTTGATCAAAATTCATGTGCATACAAACGAACCGGGAACGGCAATGCAGCGTGGACTTGTCATTGGTCAATTAATGAATATCAAAGTTGATAATATGCGGCTGCAACATGCGGAACATGTCATTCAAAATGTAGATGGATATCTAAAAAAAGACGAAGCAACTGTTGAAGCCGTTGCTCAAGAAGAAAAACCTTATGGCTTTGTTGTGGTATCTGTTGGGGACGGCATGAATACGATTTTTAAAAGCCTTGGAGCAGATTACGTTGTCACAGGTGGTCAAACGATGAATCCAAGTACAGAAGATTTTGTTAAGGCTGTTTCTGAGATTAACTCTAAAGTCATATATTTGTTGCCAAATAATAAGAATATTATTTTGGCGGCAGCGCAGGTCAACGAATTGGTCGAGGATAAAGAAGTATATGTGATTCCGACAAAGACAATACCACAAGGCGTATCAGCTCTTATTGCATTTGATACAACCGTTTCGCCTGAGGAAAATGTTGAAGCAATGACACAAATGAGCCGTGATGTAAAAACCGGACAAGTGACATTTGCGGTACGAGATACAAGTATTGACTCAAAGCCGATTCAAGCAGGTGATATTTTAGGAATATCAGACAATGGAATTGCAGTGGTTGATAAAGATATCAAAGTATGTACCTTTGAACTTATAAAGACTATTGTTGACGCATCTAGTGAGCTTGTTACCATCTATTATGGCGAAGAAATTAATGAAGAGCAAGCAAATGCAGTGGCAGCTTACATAGAAGAGACTTATGAAGATGTAGAAGTTGAAGTGCATTATGGTGGCCAGCCATTATACTATTATGTTATTTCAGTAGAATAACAGTATATAAATGTTGATGAATGTTATTAAAATAGGTTGCCGATGGCAACCTATTTTGTAGTATAGGATAGTTGAAAGATAGACAAAAAAGGTGATTATAATGAATTTGCTTCTCAATGATGTTGAGACATTAAAAAAAGTAGGACCAAAATCTAAGCAAGCACTTAATCGCATGGGCATTTATCGGGTGTCGGATTTAATCCACTATTATCCTAGAGATTATGAGGTTGTTGAAGGAATAAGAGCCATTGCATCACTGCAGCCAGAGGAAACTTGCTATGTAGAAGGGACTATAACGTCGTCTGTTACACTTTCAAGGTTTAACGGACGAGTAATGGTGCGTTTTACCCTTAGTGATAGTACAGGGCGCATTCAAGTGATGTTTTTTAATCAACCCTATATAAAAAAAGTGTTACATCAAGATGAACGGGTGATTTTAAAAGGGAAATATGTCATCAAGAATAATCGTAGGATGATAACAAATCCAAAAATAATCAAACCAGAAGAATTTGAGCAATTATCTAAACTTAAGCTTAAACCGATTTATCCATTGTCAAGAGAAGTTAAACTAAAGCAACTTACAGGTTATGTGAATCAATCCCTTGAAATCATGAAACATCAGATTACAGATTATCTTAAAGAGGATATTCGCGAAAAATACCAGCTGGCAGCACTCGATTTTGCCTATGAAAAGATTCATTATCCAGTGGATGATAATAATTTAAAGATTGCAAAACGGCGGTTGGCCTTTGATGAGTTTTTTTTGTTTCAAGTGGCGATGCGTCGGGTACGCGAGAAAGTCAAAAAACAAAATAATGCATTTAAAATAAAGAAAAATCGAGAAATAGATCGATTCATATCAGACCTTCCTTTTCGATTGACAGATGCCCAGAAAAAAGCATTGAATGATGTATTTGAAGACATGGATGGTCATGCGACGATGGTTCGACTCATTCAAGGGGATGTAGGAAGTGGAAAGACGATTATTGCAACTATTAGTATGCTAAATACAGTGCTTAGTGGCTATCAATGTGCAATGATGGCGCCGACAGAAGTTTTAGCAAAGCAACATTATCATAGTTTATCAAATCAACTTGCGGCTTTTGGGGTTACAGTGGGGCTGTTGACAGGCAGTATGACAAAAAAGCAAAAAGAAAATATGTCTCAACAAATTAAAGAGGCAAGTATAGATATTGTTATCGGAACACATGCACTGATTCAGGAACATGTAGAGTTTAATGCACTTGCATTAGTGATTACAGATGAACAGCATCGTTTTGGCGTTATGCAAAGAGAAGCTTTGGTTAATAAAGGAAGGTATCCCCACACATTAGTCATGAGCGCAACACCGATTCCAAGGACATTAGCCCTCATTGTTTATGGCGACTTGGACATAAGTATTGTTGATGAACTGCCAGCTGGACGTAAAAAAATAGATACGTTTTTGGTGCCGTCTTCTTATCGTGAACGTATATTTAACTTTGCACTTAAAGAAGTTCGGGCAGGACGAAATGTATATTTTGTTTGTCCGATGGTGGAAGAAAATGAAGAGATGCCTTTGGCTAATGTTGAGAATTATGTAGAGACGCTTAAAGAATTTATGCCAGAGGATATTCAAATTGGCATGCTCCATGGACGGATGAAAGCTAAAGAAAAAAATAAAATTATGGATGATTTTTTGAGCTATTCTACACAAGTATTAGTATCCACAACTGTCATAGAGGTGGGCGTTAATGTTCCCAATGCAACATTAATGATTATTGAAAATGCAGAACGCTTTGGTTTGGCTCAACTTCATCAGCTTCGAGGACGGGTTGGGCGATCAGATTTACAATCCTATTGTGTGCTGATATCCGATACGCAATCGAAAGAGACCAAGAAGAAATTGTCATTCTTAAGAGATCATGAGGATGGATTTGAGCTGGCAGAATATGATTTGAAAACTCGTGGACCGGGACAGATTTTTGGTTTCGCTCAATCAGGGGTTCCATTTTTTAGGCTGGCAAATCTCTATGATGATAAAGAACTCCTAGAGATTACACAAGCATTGGTTGAAGAAATAGAGGTTGACAGAGCGATAGATGAACAGTTAGAATTATTTTATTATAAATTTGAAGGGAATATCGGGATATAAGGAGATGTTATGCGAGTAATTGCAGGAAGTGCCAAAAGATTGTTATTAGAATCACCACCACAAGGGGTTCGACCGACAACAGATAGGACAAAAGAGACGCTGTTTAATATTATTAATTATAGACTTTTTGATGCATATGTTCTTGATTTGTTTTCTGGAAGTGGTGCATTAGGCATTGAGGCATTAAGTCGAGGTGCCAACAGTTGCGTCTTTAATGATATGAATAATAGTTCCATTGAAATAATAAAAAAAAATTTAAATCATACAAAACTTATTGAAAAAGCAAGGATTATAAAGTATGATTATGTTAGTGCACTTAATGCATTACATCAACAAGGAGACTGTTTTGACCTTATTTTTATTGATCCGCCATATAATCAAGGATATGAGATGAGTGCGTTAAAACAGATTGATATGCTAAAGTTGATACGTAATCAAGGGCTGATTATTGTTGAAAGTTCTATAGAAACAGAACTTGATGATAAATCTTTCACGAATTTAGAGATAGTACGTGAAAAAACATATCGTACAAATAAGTTCACATTTATAGAGTATAAGAAAGGTGAAATAGAATGAAAATAGGTGTATATCCCGGGAGCTTTGATCCGACTACAAATGGACATATGGATATAATCGAACGCGCGTCAAAGTTAGTGGACCTGTTAATCGTTGGTGTATTAAATAATCCGGATAAAACACCTTATCTTGATGTGGATCAACGTGTTTCGTTATTAGAGGATTTAACCAAAGATTTGGATAATGTAAAGATTGAGCCGTTTACAGGATTGCTTGTTAATTTTGTAAAACAAAAAAATGCGCAAATGATTTTTAGAGGTTTTCGTGCGATTTCGGACTTCGAATATGAATTGCAATTAGCTCAAACAAATCACATGCTAGATGAAACAATCGAAACTGTTTTTTTAGTTTCGAGAACAGAATATGCGTATATTAGTTCAAGTATGGTAAAACAGTTGATTCAATTTGGAGGCGATATTTCTCGCATGGTTCCCAAAGAAACTGAGTATGTGCTGCTAGAATCAATTAAGAAGCAATGACAGGAGGGGTAATATGGATTCGATAATGTTGTTATTAGATGAGATGGAAGGTTACCTGCAAGAATGTAATAATTTGCCTTTTTCCAGTAAAGTTGTCGTAAATATGGAAGTATTATACGAATTTATGGCAGACCTTCGAATGAAGTTGCCGGAAGAAATCAAACGTTCAAAGCGTCTGATTGAAGAGAAAGATAAAATAATTGGAGAGGCAGAATCCGTGGCAACAGGAATCGTTGAAGAGGCTAAAAATCAAGCAGAAAGAATGCTTGACGAACATGAAATACGTCGACAGGCAATTAAAGAGGCAGAAGCTATGTTGGCCCAAACAAAACAAACGGCAAATGAAATAACAGAAAGCGCATATGAATATGTGGATGCAATATTAGCGCAAAGTCAGCAAGTTATTCAAGATATGCTGCAAAATAGCGAACAGCAATTTGCATCGTATGATCAGTATATGCGCGATCAGCTTGAGGTTATTCATAACAACCGAAGTGAACTAAAAATCTCAGATAAATGAGAAAAGACTATAGAATGATTATTGGTTGAGAATAGTCATTCTTTTTTATATGATTGTTTTTTTGAAGAAGGAGTTCATTGTAGAGGTTAGTAAACTTCACCTCATCATGCAGCATTTTTTTACCATTTGCCAGGAGCTGTTTTTGATGATCGGCTACATTAGTTATTAATGGTAGGCGAGCATTGTTTTTTAGTAAAGCAAGTACAGGAGAGGCCGATTTTTTAAAGCCAAGAATTTTTATATAATGATGTAACTGGGTGTTGTTTTCTTGGATATTTGTCGTGGTTATATTTAAAAATTGATGTAACAAAGCACGTTGTATCGTTGTCTTAGTGTAGTTTTTGGATTGGGCAGCATCAATAAAGTGCGCATAGTTTTCGGATTGAAGCATGATTTTTTGGAGGCGATTGTTAAGCTCAACAGGAAAGTCGTAAATATTTTCCACACTAGGGCTATTTATCGTTAGCAAATAACGATAATAGGGGAAACAATCTTCTGGATATATTGAAAAAACTGAATGACCGAGCCCATCAAGTAAATAGTCAAAACATGGAAGCGGTATAGTAGCATCAACAGCATTTGGGTTATCCTTTAATGCTAGGCGAATGGCCGTCGCAGAAGCATAGCTTGACTGAAGTTTGGTTTCAAGGTAGGATGAACCTACGCGTTTAAGTGTAAAGGGCGCTATTGAGGAATCGGATTGGAGCAAAGCCTTTAAGTATTCAATAGCTAAAATATTATTGGACCCTTTTAATAGCGGTTCATACTCTGGATAAAGGGTTGAAGTGGCTAGACTTCTTGCTTTTGGGAAAGAAAAACCTTTTTTTAAATTGGCTTTTAGATGGTGCTGAAAATGAGGTGATTCATTTAAATAAAGCTGAGCCAGTGTAGTGAGTGCGTTTATATCTCCGTGTTCACTTCCAAAACTTAAGTAGTCAATGATATTTATTTGATTGAGCAAATCAACTGCACCTTTTGCAAAAAGCTCGGCAGAGGCAGTTGAGTAAAGGGTCGGAAGCTCGATAACGACATCGACACCCCCAAGCAGGGCTAAACGCGTACGTGTCCACTTATCAAAAATAGCGGGTTCTCCACGTTGTACATAGTTACCGCTCATAATGGCAACGACAAAATCAACACCTAGCGTTTCCTTCGTACTACGGATTTGATACGCATGTCCATTGTGAAATGGATTATATTCTGAGATAATTGCAGCAATTTTCATGGTTTGACCTCCTGTATTTACTTAATACTATCGGTTTAGATGAGAAAGTGCAATAAGGAATCTAAAAAAAAAGAAAAAAGATATTGTATACAATGAACAATTTGTTTATAATGGAGTTGAAGGGTATGATTACATACACGAAAGGAGCAATAAAAGTGAGTTTTATTGAAAGAATTAAAGAAAGAGCAAAAGAAAACATTCAAACAATCGTATTACCTGAGTCACTTGAGTTAAGAACTTTGGAGGCAACAGACCAAATTCTTAAAGAAAAACTTGCCAAGGTTATTCTTATTGGTAATGAAAAAGAGATTAAAGAAAAAGCAGGTGATTTAGATATTTCAGGAGCGACAATTATTGATCCAGATCAATTTGATGAAATGGATGATTACATTGCAACGCTTGTAGAACTTCGAAGCAAAAAAGGAATGACAGCTGAAAAAGCACAAGAACTATTAACCCAAGATCCTTTATATCTTGGTGTGATGATGGTGAAAAAAGGCTTGGCAGGCGGTATGGTTGCAGGTGCTGTTAATTCAACGGCAAACGTATTACGACCATCATTACAAATATTAAAAACAGCACCAGGGACAAAACTTGTGTCTGCATTTTTTGTCATGGTCGTTCCAAATTGTGAGTATGGTGCGAACGGTACATTTATTTTTGCGGATAGTGGATTGGTACAAAATCCAAACTCAGAAGAATTAGCTTCTATTGCGGGAAGTTCAGCCAAATCTTTTGAAATACTTGTTGAAGAAAAACCAGTTGTTGGTATGCTTTCACATTCAACAATGGGAAGTGCCAAACACCCAGATGTGGATAAAGTGGTTGAAGCAACACGTCTTGCAAAAGAACAATACCCAGACTATGCAATTGATGGAGAGTTCCAATTAGATGCAGCGATTGTTCCAAGCATTGGACAAGCAAAAGCGCCAGGTAATGAAGTGGCGGGTAATGTCAACGTTCTTGTATTCCCGGACTTGGATTCTGGTAATATTGGATATAAATTAACACAAAGATTAGCTAAGGCAGAAGCATATGGACCTGTAACTCAAGGTATTGCAAAGCCTGTTAATGACTTGTCACGAGGATGCAGTTCTGAAGATATTGTAGGAGTCGTTGCAATCACAGCAGTCCAAGCCATTAACCAAAGCATATAGAAGGAGTCTATTATGAATATTCTCGTACTCAATTGTGGAAGCTCGTCACTTAAGTACCAACTAATAAACATGGATGATGAAAGTGTTTTAGCGATTGGAATTTGTGAACGTATTGGGATTGAAGGGTCACAGATAAAGCATGAATCAGCGGGAAAACAAAAAATTGTTTTGAAAACAGAGATGAAAAACCATGAAGATGCAGTGCGCTATTTGATTAAGGCACTTGTTGATGAAACTCATGGTTGTATTCAGTCAATGCAAGAAATATCAGCTGTAGGACATCGAGTTGTTCATGGCGGAGAGTTTTTCTCGGATTCAGTAGTTATTGATGAAAAAGTTATTGGAGTTATTGAAGAGTGTGTTGAACTTGCACCGCTTCATAATCCTGCTAACCTTATTGGTATTCGTGCATGTCAAAGCATTATGCCCGGAGTTCCGATGATTGCTGTATTTGATACGGCGTTTCATCAGACAATGCCGGAAAAGGCATACCTATATGCAATACCATACGAATACTATGAAAAGTTTAAAATACGACGCTATGGATTCCATGGAACATCCCATAAATTTGTTGCTCATAGAGCGGCAGAAATGTTAGGCCGACCTATTGAAGAGCTTAAGATTATTGTGTGTCATTTGGGAAATGGTGCGAGTGTGTGTGCAGTTGATGGTGGGAAATCTATTGATACATCGATGGGATTAACTCCACTAGAAGGACTTGTAATGGGAACACGCAGCGGAGATATCGATCCGGCAATTGTAGATTATATTGCTCAAAAAGAAAATGTGTCGGTACATGATGTTATCGAAATATTAAATAAAAAATCAGGAGTTCTTGGACTATCAGGAATCTCCAGTGATTTTAGAGATATACGTTCAGCAGCCAATCAAGGTGATCAACACGCTATTCGAACAATGGAAGTTTTTGAATATCGCGTAGCTAAATATATTGGCTCATATGCAGCGACACTGAATGGATTAGATGCCTTAGTATTTACAGCTGGTTTAGGAGAGAACAACATATCGGTACGTGCTAATATATGTAAACAATTAGGCTATCTTGGTATTGATGTGGATGATGAACTTAACAATTGTTCAGGTATTGAACGTGACTTTAGCAAAAAAACAGCGACATGTCACTCAATGGTTGTTCCAACGAATGAAGAGTTGATGATTGCACGTGAAACCCTAAAATTAGTATAAGTTTTATGAACTTGATATAAAATGGTTGACAAACAAATTGCTAATGGTTATAATAAATTTTGGTGATTTAACATCAGGCAATACCGAAAAGAAGGTGAATATATGTTACTACATTTAGTTGAAGCATTTATTCGAAGTGATCAAATAACATTACAGCAGACTTTTAATGATGTTGTTTTTGAAGATGGGATACATGAATATCAAGTAGTCGAACCTTTGTCGTGCGACTTAATATTCAAGCGCATTAACGAAAAAGACATTTTGATAGAAGGCATAGCGAGCATAGGGTTGAATATTCCATGCGATCGTTGTACTGTGGATGTTATGCAAAATGTGAAGGTTCATATTCATAGATCCGTATCCCTTCATGACAGCGAAGAATTTGCCTACATACAAGGGGCAGAACTTGATGTGGAAGATTTTTTATTAACAGAACTGTTAATTGAATTTCCGCAAAAAGTATTGTGTTCTGATGAATGTAAGGGTCTATGTGAACAATGTGGCGCAAACCTCAATGAGCAAGAATGTTCATGTGAAAAAGGTCATGTTGATATTCGAATGGCTCATTTAAAAGATTTGTTTGAGAGCAAATTTAAGGAGGTGTAACTAAGATGGCAGTACCAAAAAGAAAAGTATCCTCAGCACGTAGAGACAAGCGTCGTGCTCAAAGCTGGACGTTATCAGCTCCAAATTTGGGAAGATGCAGCAAATGTGGTGAGTTAGTGATGCCACACAGAGCTTGTAAAGCATGTGGAACATACAAGAATAAAGTAGTTGTTGAAAAAGAGTAATATGATTTTTAAAGGCAGGAGGACCTATGGTTTTCCTGCTTTTTTTATTGCGGTTTGCTTGAAAAGTTTGCAAAAAAATAGTATAGTAATCTAAGAACTTATTGAAAGGGGTACGCTATGAAGCAAGTGAGTATTGCAGTTGATGCAATGGGAGGGGACCATGCACCAGATATTGTTGTTGATGCGGCAATTATGGCAATGGAACAAGAGCCGAATATCATATTGACATTATTTGGTAATGAAGCTATGATTAATGATAAGTTAAACGGACGAAGTTATGACCAGAACCGATTGCATATTATCAATGCAACGGAAAATATAGATAATAACGAATCGCCTGTCTTAGCTATTCGCAGAAAAAAAGATTCACCCATTGTTAAGGGCTTACGCTATGTCAAAGAAGGACATGCAGATGCTTTTGTGTCCGCAGGGAGTACGGGAGCGGTCTTGGCAGGAGGTACATTGATTATTGGGCGCATAAAGGGCATTGAACGACCGGCGCTTGGCTCTTTTATTCCTACTGCAAATGGAGTGACGCTTTTGATGGATTGTGGAGCAAACGTAGATTCAAAACCAATGTATTTATATCAGTTTGCTAAAATGGGATCAAGTTATAGCCAATCCTTTACAGGAAAATCCAAGCCAACAATTGGATTGCTTAATGTTGGCGATGAAGAGAAAAAGGGCAATAGCTTAACAAAAGAGACATATGCGCTTTTAAAGCAAGATACTTCTTTGAACTTCATCGGAAATATTGAAGGACGCGATATTGCTTTAGGAAAAGCGGATGTCATCATAGCGGACGGATTTACAGGCAATCTAATCTTAAAACATACAGAAGGTTTAGCGATGTTTTTACTTACTCAGATTAAGCAAGCAATTACGTCGACCTGGTATTCAAAAATAGGTGCACTACTTATAAAAGGTCCATTAAAGAAAATGTTAAAATCTTTTGACTACACTGAATACGGCGGCGCACCTTTATTAGGGCTTGAGGGGCTTGTTGTCAAGGCACATGGAAGCTCGGATGCAAAAGCATTTAAAAATGCCATACTACAATGTAAAACTTTTTCTGACGAAGATGTTAATAAAAAAATAAAACAACAACTTATATAATATGGAGGAAATACGATGGACGAAAAAAAACTTTTAGAAATTATTGCAGAATTTACAACATATGAAGCAGATGACATTGATGAATCAATGGATTTTGTAGATGATTTAGGTATTGATTCATTAGATTTAGCTCAAATTATCTTAAGTGCAGAGTCGGCATTTGATGTTGATCTTGAAGATGATATGATGGAAAATGTAAGTACTGTCGGAGATGCTATGGAGATGTTAAGAAACCGTATCGAAGAAATGGAATAAGGGATTAACGAACAAGTCGCCTTAGTACTTGTTCGTTTTTTTTGAGGTGTTATATAATGAGGAGGAACCCATGAAATATAAAAAATTACATGAGTTTGAATCAGTAATTTCATATCCGTTTGAGAATATGAAATTACTGATTCAATCTCTAACCCATAGTTCATATGCAAATGAACATAATCTAAAAAAAATTGAAAATAATGAACGGTTGGAATTTCTTGGAGATGCAGTCCTTGAAATTGTAACAAGCGATTATTTATATCGAAAATATCCGGATAACCTTGAAGGTGAGTTAACAAAATTAAGGGCAAGTTTGGTTTGCGAACCGACACTAGCAACTTTTGCTAGAGAAATCTCGTTAGGCTCATACCTATTGTTGGGAAAAGGTGAAGACGCCTCTGGTGGACGAGAGAGAGATTCCGTTTTATCCGATACAGTTGAAGCGCTGATTGGAGCCATCTATTTAGATGGCGGTATTGATAAGGCCAAGGCATTTATTGAGCGTACATTATTATCGGACATCCCATCAAGACAACGTTTTGTAGACAGTAAAACACAGCTTCAAGAATATATTCAACAGTTTAGTGAGCAGCCTATTGAATATCGTGTGATGAGTGAAACAGGACCGGATCATGATAAACATTTTGAAGTGCATGTATATCACAACGAGGCGGTTGTCGGACAAGGATCTGGGCGAAGTAAAAAAAGTGCGGAACAAAGTGCGGCCATGGATGCGTTATCAAAAATCGAAAATAAATAAGAGGGTAGTTTTATGTATCTAAAAAGTATTGATTTATATGGCTTTAAATCTTTTGCCAACAAAATGATTTTTAAATTTGATAAAGGAATTACAGGCATAGTCGGTCCTAATGGCAGTGGGAAAAGCAATGTGGCAGATGCTGTTCGCTGGGTATTAGGAGAGCAAAGTGCAAAACAGTTACGTGGAAGTAAGATGGAAGATGTTATTTTTGCCGGGACGGAAACACGCCGAGCATTGGGATATTGTCAGGTAGATTTAACGATAGATAACAGCGATGGTAAAATGCCAATAGACTATCGTGAAGTGACTGTTTCTAGGCGTGTATATCGTTCAGGTGAAAGTGCATATTATATTAATGGGACTGCTTGTCGGTTAAAAGACGTTCATGAGCTATTTATGGATACGGGTGTTGGTCGTGAAGGATACTCGATTATTGGACAGGGACAGGTAGATAAAATCCTTTCCTCAAAACCCAATGACCGTAGAGACTTATTTGATGAAGCGGCCGGAATCGTAAAATATAAAACGCGAAAACTAGCAGCGACAAAAAAACTGGAAAGTGGAGAGACCGACTTAGAACGGATTTCCGATATTATTGGTGAACTTGAGACACAAAAAGATGGATTAAAAGATCAGGCAGAAGTTGCAAGAGTCTATTTGGATCATCGGGAAGAACTAAAAAAGCTGGAAATTAACAGCTTTATTCGTCTTATTGATGAGTTTGAAGTAAAACTCAAAGAACTCAAAGAAAATGAGCAGCGCATTCAAAAAGAATATGAAGAAAAAAATGCAACGCATAAGCAATTGCAACAAAAGTATCGCGAATATGAAGAACAGTTTAAAGTGATTGAAGAAGAGCTAGATACATATCGCGATGATATTACATCGACGTCTTTGGCTATTGAAAAATTGCAATCAACGATGCGTCTGTCGGAAGAAAAGAAAAAAAACAGTGTCATACAAATTGAAAAGTTAACCAATGAGATTCAACGACTTGAAGAAATGGAGATGCGCCGTCGGATAGAACTTAATGAAATTAAGGATTTAAAAGAAAAACAAGTACATAAGATAAAACTTCAAGAAGAAGTAATTCGTGAGCATCAGAAAGTCTCAGAGCATATACAGCAAGAAATCACGTCCTATGAAAGTGAAATAGACACGATACAAACGGATATGATACAACGCCTTAATGAAGGGTCAAATATAAAAGGACAAGTGCATCGCAGCGAGGTTATGATAGAAAACAATCGCTCACGTTTGGAACAGCTGTCCTCACGTAAGGTCATTGCCATGGAAACAGTTCAAACATTGGCCCAGGAATTGACCAATGCACAACATGCTTTAGATGACTTCGAAAAGAAACAACGAGAGTTACTAGATCAAAAGCTTAAGATTCGAAGTGTCATAGGAAAAAACGAAGCAACACTTGTAAATAATAAGAAAAAGGCACAAGAAATCATCTATGAACTTAACAAAAATCAATCCAAATTGGATGCAATTAAAGGTATGGAAGAACAGTATGATGGATATTTCTTTAGCGTAAAAAAAGTCATGGAGTTAAAAGATCCAGGAGCATTGGGGGTTGTTGCAGAATTGATTCGTGTGCCATCAAAATATACGGCGGCTATTGAACTGGCATTAGGGTCGAATCTACAAAATATTGTGACAACCAATGAACAAAAAGCGAAGGGATTTATTGAGTATCTTAAAAAAAATAAATATGGACGAGGCACTTTTTTACCGCTTACGACAGTTAAAGGTCACTGTATTCAATCGTTTAAGAAAACAGATGGATTTATAGGGATTGCAAGTGAATTAGTTGAGTGTGATGAAGCGTATAGACCAATTATACGTCAGCTTTTAGGGCGTATTCTCGTAGTTGACCATATTGAAAATGGTATAAAGCTTGCAAAGGCTAATCAACAAAAAGTACGTATCATAACCCTTGAAGGGGAAGTAATCAATCCTGGGGGAGCTATGAGTGGTGGTGCCTTCAAAAACGAAAAAGGACAATTGCTTTCCAGAAAGAATGATATTGAGTCATTAGAAGCCAATATAAAAGCCATGCAAGAAACTGTGAACACAAAGCAAAAAGAAATATTAAGTGCTGAAGATGAACTCCAATCGCTAAAAGATAACATTGAATCTATACAGGCGCAAGAGCAAACGATGAATATCGAGCACCATACGATGATAACCCAGATGAATACCAACCAAAGCGAACATGTGAAGTTTCAGCAAGAATTAAAAAATATAAGTGCTGAAGTTGAGACGTTAAAAGCAGAGACAGAGCAACTGCGTGAAGAGAAAGAACAGCTGTCCTCTCAATTAAGTACTTCTCAAATTGATCATGTTGATGCGGAGTCACGCGTCGAAACCCTTAATGAGAAAATTCAAGTGCTTAAAGAAGACTTGAAGCTGATTATGGAAGACTTAACCAGCGATAAAATGGCATTGACAACGCTACAAGAACAAATGCGCCATTATGAGGAAAATATCAAACGCCTCATCGAAGGGTTGGAAGATCATACGGACTCCATTCAACGTATTCGTGAAGAAATTCAAGGGTATGAGTTAAGCAACTTAAAAGAAACCCAAAATCTTCAAAAAAGCCAAGAAGAACAAATAATAGAAAAAGAAAAGTTACTTGAGTTAAATACAAAAGTTAATGAACTTAAGTTTCAACGTCAAGATATTCAAGTCCAAAAAGGACAGATGGATGCAAAGCGTGAGATGGCCTATGAAGAGTTTAATCAATTAGAAAAAGAGTTGATTCGTATCAGTGGTAATATTGAGCGAAATGAAATGCAAAAAGAAACACAAATCAATTATATGTGGGATGAATACGAACTAACATATACAAAGGCATTGACGTTTAAAACAGAAATAGAATTAGCAGAATCAACCATTAAAAGTAAAATTGCATCAATTAAAAGTGAAATCAAGCAACTCGGTGATGTAAATGTTCATGCTATTGAAGAATACCGACAAGTAAAGGAACGCTATACATTTTTATCTTCTCAGCGTGAAGATTTGATAACCGCCAAAGAAAAACTCTTGGGGATTATTCAAGAGCTGGATGAACAAATGACCGCTCAGTTTCGGGAAAAGTTCAATGAAATCAATGCTCAGTTTAACACTGTTTTTAAAGAACTCTTTGGTGGAGGGAAAGGATTTTTAGAGTTAACAGATGATGAAGATATTTTATCAGCAGGAATTACTATTATTGCGCAGCCACCAGGCAAAAAACTTCAAAACATGATGTTGCTCTCTGGTGGAGAAAGAGCGTTTACAGCGATTGCATTATTGTTTGCCATCCAAAGTCTACGTCCTTCACCATTTTGCGTATTAGATGAGATCGAAGCGGCCCTTGATGATGCCAATGTAGATCGTTTTGCGAGATATTTGCAAAAACTTACACATCAGACGCAGTTTATTGTTATCACCCATAGAAAAGGGACCATGGAAGCCGCAAATGCACTGTATGGAATTACAATGCAAGAAAAGGGCGTATCAACCCAAGTATCCGTAAAATTAATACAAGATCAGCTTGATCATACAACAAAAGAATAGCGAGGTTTATATATGGCAGAAAAAAAAGGTTTTTTTAGTAAATTAGTAAGTGGATTAACCAAAACACGTGATCAATTTTTAGGTGGAGTTGAGGATGTTCTAAAAAATTTCAAATCGATTGATGAAGAATTTTATGAAGAGCTTGAAGAAGCATTAATTATGGCAGATTTAGGTGTACCTACAACCATGACAATCATTGAAGATTTGCGAAAAAAAGTGAAAGAACAGAAATTGACCAATACAGAAGAGGTGCGGCAGCTCTTAGCAGATGAACTGAAAGAATTAATGCATGTAGATCATGATGCCTATGCCTTTACAGAACAAAAAACAGTTGTTCTTGTTATTGGCGTTAATGGTGTAGGAAAAACGACATCAATTGGAAAGTTAGCAAGTCAATATAAGGCTGAAGGGAAAAAAGTCATGCTTGCAGCTGCAGATACATTCCGTGCGGCAGCCATTGATCAGTTACAAGAATGGGCTAGTCGTGCCGATGTTCCAATTATTGCTCAAGGAGAAAATTCAGACCCGGCAGCAGTGGTTTATGATGCTGTCCAATCAGCAAAGGCTAAAAATACAGATATACTTATCTGTGATACAGCCGGACGCTTGCACAATAAGAAAAATTTGATGGATGAGCTGAATAAGATTCATCGAATAATTGCAAGGGAATATCCGGATGCGCATAAAGAAGTACTGCTAGTTCTAGACGCCACTACGGGGCAAAATGCTTTGCAGCAAGCAAAATTATTTAAAGAAGTCGCAGATATTACCGGCGTAGTTTTAACAAAACTTGACGGTACGGCTAAAGGTGGGATTGCCATTGCGATTCAGTCCGATCTAAAACTACCTGTTAAGTATATTGGAGTGGGAGAAGGAATTGATGATATGCGCCCCTTTGATTCAAACGATTTCGTCGACGCTTTATTTAATATTGAATCGGATAAAATTTCTGTTGACAAATAGGTTTTTTATCTGTATAATACCGTCTGTAAAGTAATTGTACTTGACAGACAAGGTGGAAGCAATGGATGATTTAGGATATAAAACAATGTTATATGATTTCTATGGAAATATGATGACACAACGTCAAAAAGAAGTCTATGAAGAATATTATCTTAATGATCTTTCTCTTGGAGAAATTGCTCAAAAATTGAATATTAGTCGGGCAGCTGTCCATGATAATATAAAACGCAGTGAAAAAGCACTTGTAAATTATGAACAATCTCTTGGATTGATACATCAGTTTCAAGAAAATCAGATTCTCTTGGAAAAGATTTTAGAATTAACTAAGGAAGAAGATACCAAATTTGCACTTGAATCAATACGTGGATTAGTATCCGAAGTTCTTAAAAATTTATAGTACTATAGATTGTCGGCATAGAAAGGATTACACATGGCATTCGAAAGTTTATCAGATAAATTTCAGAATATATTTGCGGGATTAAAACGTAAAGGAAAACTCAGTGAAGCAGATGTAAAAGCTGCTATGCGCGAAGTTAAGATGGCTCTTCTTGAAGCGGATGTTAACTTTAAAGTGGTTAAGCAGTTTGTTAACAGCATCCGTGAACGAGCGATTGGCGTTGAAGTCTTGGATTCGTTGACCCCTGGTCAACAAGTCATTAAAATTGTTAATGAAGAGATGGTCAAACTGATGGGTGATGAGACCGATGAAGGTTTGACATTTGCCAGTGAACCGCCAACGATCTATATGATGGTTGGATTACAAGGGGCTGGTAAGACAACATCAACAGCAAAAATAGCAGGTCTTTTAAAGAAAAAAGGGAAAAAACCTTTATTGGTGGCTTGTGATATTTATCGACCGGCAGCTATTAAGCAATTGCAAGTTGTCGGTGGACAAATTGATGTTCCGGTCTTTGAGATGGGACAGAATAATCCTTTAGACATTGCAAAAGCAGGAATTGAACATGGGAAAAAAAATGGCAATGATGTCATTATTTTAGATACAGCCGGACGTTTGCACATTGATGAAACTATGATGGGTGAACTGGTTGAAATCAAAACCACAGTAAATCCTCATCAAATTTTATTGGTTGTGGACGCAATGACAGGGCAAGATGCAGTTAATGTTGCCGAAACATTTAATGCACAGCTTGAAATTGATGGAGTGATCTTGACAAAATTGGATGGGGATACTCGAGGTGGTGCAGCTCTATCGGTAAAGGCTGTTACAGGTAAACCGATTAAATTTGCTTGCGTTGGTGAAAAACTTACCGACGTAGAGATATTCCACGCCGATCGAATGGCATCACGTATTCTTGGCATGGGGGATGTACTTACGCTCATTGAAAAAGCAAGTGAATCCATTGACGAAGAAAAAGCCAAAGAAATGGAACGCAAGTTTAAAAAAGCGGAATTTTCTTTTGAAGATTTTTTAGATCAGATGCAGCAAATTAAAAAAATGGGATCACTCAATGATCTTATGGAGATGATTCCTGGTATGGGACAACAGATGAAAAATGTCCAAGTCGATGAAAAAGAGCTTGCCAAGATGGAAGCGATGATTTTATCTATGACTCCGGCAGAACGCCAAAATCCTGATTTGATTAATGTGGCGCGCAAAAAACGTATCGCAGCCGGTTCGGGTAATGAGATGGCAGCAGTCAACCGATTCATCAAACAATTTGAGCAATCCAAAAAAATGATGAAGCAAATGAGTGGTATGATGAAAGGTAAAAAGGGTAAAAAAGGAATGTTTAATATGCCCTTTATGAAATAATACGGTATTAAGCAATTATGCTTTATATATATTCTTGATTGATAAAATCAAATTACTATAATAGGAGGTGAAAAACATGGCAGTAAGAATGAGATTGAAAAGAATGGGCGCTAAAAAAGCACCTTTTTATAGAATCGTAGTAGCTGATTCAAGATCACCAAGAGATGGTAAGTTCATTGAGCAAGTAGGTTACTATAATCCTACAACTGAGCCTGCTGAAATCAAGGTTGACGAAGAAATCGCTAAAAAATGGCTTGCAACTGGAGCTCAACCTTCAGAAACAGTAAAAAAATTACTTAAAATTGCTGGTGTAACTGAGTAATAGTGTCATTTGCCAATAGGCAAGGAGGTTCAACTTATGAAAGAACTTGTTGAAGTGATTGCAAAAGCACTTGTTGATAATCCTGATGCAGTTGAAGTTCGAGCCGTAGAAGGCGAAAAATCAACAGTACTTGAATTAAAAGTTGCTCCTGAAGATATGGGAAAAGTTATCGGCAAACAAGGTCGAATTGCTAAGGCAATTCGTACCGTTGTTAAGGCTGCAGCTACAAAATCTGATAAACGTGTTGTTGTTGAAATTATGTAGCGTAAATTTGATAAACATTTCCTATCATGTATCGCAGCTTAAACCAAGTACCAAAAGTATATCGTGTTGTGAACCGATAAATACTTTTGGTACTTTTAGGATATAAAGAAAGTTTAGAGGTAGTTGAATGGAGTATATCCAAATTGGAAAAGTAGCCAATACACATGGTGTACGAGGTGACTTGAAGATTTTTCCACTCACGGATGATATAACGCGATTTGAATTATTGAACCAGATTCGTATTGAAAATGAAGGTCGAATTTACTCATGTACGATTACAGGCGTTAAATATTTTAAAAATCTTGTAATTCTTCAACTCAAAGAAATTCAAGATATGAATGAAGCTTTGGCGCTTAAAGGAGGAACCGTATTGATTCCGATAGAACAAGCCCTTCCTCTTGCAGAAGATGAAAACTATATTTTTCAAATGGTTGGTCTTGTTGCCCAAGAAGAAGATGGAACGAAGCTTGGTCTGTTAACGGATGTCATGCAAACAGGAGCACATGATATCTATGTGATTGATGATGGTAGTAAGCATGGGCTTATGATTCCGGCGACAAAAGAATTTATACGTGAAGTTAACGTAGACGAAGGTTACTTGATTGTGAAGTTAATTGAAGGATTGAAAGGGTTATAATATGAAATTCCATGTATTAACACTTTTCCCTGAACATATAGATGAAGGTTTAAACAGTAGTATTATACGTCGGGCACGTGAAAACGGGCTCATTGACTTGAATTTAGTTAATATACGTGATTTTTCAAAAAATAAGCATAAAACTGTAGACGATTATCCTTATGGTGGCGGGGCAGGTATGGTGATGCAGCCCGGTCCGATTATAGATGCATATGCACATGTAAAAAAAGAGAACCCAAAACTTAAGCGCGTGATTTATCTGTCGCCTCAGGGGCAGACGCTGAATCAAGAAAAAGTACTTGAACTGTCCAAAGAAGAGGAGCTTCTCTTTATTTGTGGACATTATGAAGGCATTGATGAACGTGTAATTGAGTCAATCGTTACAGAAGAACTCTCTATAGGGGATTATGTCCTGACCGGTGGAGAAATGGCTGCGATGGTGGTCATAGACGCTGTGAGCCGTCATGTTGATGGGGTGCTCTCCAACGCGGTATCAAAAGATATTGAATCCTTTGACAATGGATTGCTTGAATATCCACAATACACACGACCGGCAGACTATAATGGGCAAAAAGTTCCGGAGGTTTTATTATCGGGAAATCATCAAAAAATTGATGCTTATCGATATGAGCAGGCTTTGCTTCGAACGGCAAAAAAACGACCGGATTTATTGGCACATGCAGAGCTTTCTAAAGAGGATAAAATCTTCTTAAAAAAAGCTTGTCATATAGACACAAATATGTTATAGTATGTAACTGTGAGTACGGATGTTCCGCTGGTAAGACGTTTATTAAAGAACATCTATGATGGAAGGAGGTAGACTCATGAACGCAATTATTAGAGAAATTGAACAAGAGCACATTAGAACAGATATAGCTGATTTTAATCCAGGAGATACAATTCGCGTATATGCTAAGATCAAAGAAGGTACACGTGAGAGAGTTCAGATGTTTGAAGGAACAGTTCTTAAGAGACAAAACGGCGGCAATAGAGAGACATTTACAGTACGTAGAATCTCTTATGGCGTAGGTGTTGAAAAAACTTGGCCTTTACATTCTCCAAATCTTGATCGTATCGAAGTGATTCGCCGTGGTAAAGTTCGACGTGCAAGACTTCACTACTTACGAGACAGAATCGGTAAGAAAGCAAAAGTTAAAGAAAAAATGTCATAAAAGAGTTATTGAAAAGAGCTATGCAATAGCTCTTTTTTTAATGTTCGTAATATGGTATTATGTAGTAGATAAAAAATTGACGGATGGAGGAAATGCTATGAAAGAAAATAAACTTTTTGGAGAAGTAAAAAAACTTGTCAAAGATATTCTTATCGTTATTTTAGGTGTCTTTCTGGTTAGTTCCTTTATCGCCCAACCAACAACAGTAGAAGGGAATTCCATGTTACCAACTCTTTATGACGCGGATCAATTGATTATAGAAAAACTAAGCCAAAACTTTAGACCTTTTGAACGTTATGATATTGTTGTTTTTCCATATAACAGTGATCGGAGTAAATTTTACATTAAGCGAATCATAGGTTTGCCGGGTGAAGAAGTGAATATAAAAGGTGGAAAAGTACTTATTAATAACGCAGAACTACAAGAGCCGATTATCCTGGAAACCATTAAGGATTTAGGGACACAGCAGTATCCGGTGCTTATTCCGGCACATACGTATTTTGTTATGGGTGATAATAGAAATCACAGTCGTGACAGTCGCTATCTAGATGTAGGGTTGATTAAAGAAGAAGATATTGTTGGTAAAGGTTTTTTAAGGATATATCCATTTTCAAATTTTGAATTTTTAAAAATAAAAGAATGAACATGAAGGAGAACAAATGAATATACAATGGTACCCAGGACACATGACCAAAGCAAAGCGAATGATGCAAGAGAGTATAAAACTAATTGATTGTGTGGTTGAACTCTTAGATGCAAGAATACCTATCAGTAGTCAAAATCCCGACTTACCTAAAATAGCCAATGGTAAACCACGGTTAATATTACTCACCAAAATGGATTTGGCTGATCCAAGCCAAACACACCAGTGGGTTGAGTATTTTAAAGCCCAAGGAATCGTTGCAATGCCTGTAAATGCAAGAGATGGACAAAACATGAATAAAGTTATTCCGCAAATTCATGAAGTATGTAAGGAGAGAATTGAGCGCAATAAAAAAAGAGGATTAATTAACAAACCATTGCGAATTATGGTTGCAGGTATACCCAATGTGGGTAAGTCAACCTTTATCAATAAGCTTGTTGGAAAATCAAGTACCAAAACGGGGAATAAACCGGGTGTCACCAAAGGGAAACAATGGATTAAAATCAAAAAAGGATTAGAACTTTTGGATACTCCGGGTATCTTATGGCCTAGATTTGAAGACCAAACTGTTGGTGCGCATTTGGCATTTGTAGGGAGTATAAAAGATGACATATTAGATACTACAGCATTGGCATATGAATTAATTAGTCATTTAATGCAGTTATATCCAAGTGCATTAAGAGAGGCATTTCCAAATGTTGAATTTATGGAGGGTGATGAGCTAAAACCCGCCTATCAATTATTGGAAGCATTTGCAATAGACCGACACTTTCTACAAGAAAAAAATACGCCAGACACAAATCGAATGGGGAAAAACATTCTAGATGATTTTCGTGCAGGACGCTTTGGCAGAATGTCTATCGACATAATACCAAGTCAAGTGTAATTGCACATATAAATTTAAGAGAGAAAAGGAGAGCTACAGGATGGGAAATAAAACAATAAAAAAAGTTGTAATCATTGGTAATGGTATTGCTGGGGTTACAGCAGCAGAGACAATTCGTAAAGAGGACAACGAAGTTGAAATCATCATCATTGATAGAGAGAACTATCCGGTATATTATAAACCGATGTTATCAAAGTTTATAGGACAAGACAAACTTCCGGGAGCTTTTTTTGTTCGAAAAGAAACGTGGTATGAAGAAAATAACATTCAGTGGTTGAGAGCACATGAAGTTACTTCTATTAATGATGACGCAAGGGAGCTTGTAGTATCAAATGGACAAGATAGTCGTTCGATAGTATATGATAAGCTGATTATCGCCACGGGAAGCTATTGTTTTGTTCCACCTATTGAAAATAATCATTTGGACAATGTATTTACACTGCGTACTTATGATGATGCACTTCATATTAAAGAGGTCATGAAAGAGCATAAAAAAGCGACCGTTATTGGCGGAGGATTGCTTGGCTTAGAGTTAGCTGCACAACTGTATCAAGCCGGTATGGAAGTAACGGTGGTTGAGATTATGGAACGCTTATTGCCTAGACAACTTGATCAAAAGGGTGCAGAAATTCTAGAAAACGTATTTGATGAGGAGCGAATGAATGTGCTCAAGGCAACAGGGGTAAAGCGCCTTATTGGGGAAGATAAGGTGACAGGAGTTGAGACGCTTGATGGACGGATGATAGAATCTGATCTTGTAATGATATCCGCTGGTGTGCGTATTGATCCGAAGCTGGCGCAGATGGCAGGTGTTGATTTTGACAAAGCGATTATTGTCAATGAATATATGCAGACGAGCAAAGAACATATCTATGCATGTGGAGATTGTGCTTGCTTTGAAGGGCATAACTTTGCCATATGGCCAGAAGCAATTTCACAGGGGCAAATAGCAGGGGCTAATGCGATTGGACAACAGCAAGTGTATGAAAACTTTGTGCCATCAACTATTTTGCATGCCATGGGACTTAACATTTTTTCAATAGGTGAAATAGATGTTGATGAAGATGAAGAAGGCATTGCAATTTTAAATTATGAAGAAAAACATGCCGGCGTTTATAAGCGTATGAATTTTAAAGATAAAAACCTGATAGGTGGCATTTTAGTTAATGACCAACGTAAAGCGAAGTTTTTAATTAAGGGAATGAAAGTAGAGACCACTTTGGCAGATTTATATGAGGTGCTTGAATAATGACAGAGACAGACTTGTATGCCCCTGTGCAAAAGTATTTTGCACAATTAGGTTATACAATTGATGCTGAGGTTAAGGATCTGGATGTGCTTTGTATTCGTGAAGAACAAAGTGTTGTGATTGAATTGAAAAATGAGCTGAATCTAAAAGTAATTACCCAAAGTGCTTTACGTCAAAAAATGTTTGACTGGGTATATGTTGCGATATGGACGCCTAAAAATATGCGACAGCAAGCATTTAAGGATAAGGTGTATCTTTTAAAGCGTTTAGGCATAGGGCTGATTCTGGTTTCGCCGCATGCATTGAGCGTCGATATTTATCATGAACCTATGATGCATCCGATTGAAGAGTATCAACGCAGGAATCGCAAGAAAAAAAAGAAGATAATCGAGGAATTAAAAAAACGCAGGACGCACATGAATATCGGGGGAACCCATCGAAAAAAAATCATAACTGCTTATAAAGAAGATGCCTTGATTATATTAGATTACTTAAAAAAATATGAGTCTATGCCCCTCTCTCAAATAACTCAAGACACGCAAATCAAACGTACAGGAACAATTGTACAAAAAAACTTCTATGGTTGGTTTAAGAGAGTTCAAAGAGGGGTCTATGCCCTCACAGATGTTGGACTAGATGCCCACGAAGAATATACTCACGTCATTGCTAAAATACGAAATGCTGATCAATAATGGAGCGAATATGAATAAAATAACTTTAGATGATTTTTATGATGCAAAACAGATGGTTGACAAGATTATCAAAAAAACGCCACTTATTTATTCGGATTTTTATAGTCAAGAATATGATGCGGATATTTATTTGAAGCCTGAAAACCTGCAACGTACAGGGGCATTCAAGATTCGTGGGGCATATAACAAAATAATCCGGTTAACAGAAGAAGAAAAAAAGAAAGGGTTGATTGCTTCAAGTGCAGGCAATCATGCGCAGGGAGTTGCCCTGGCGGCAAAGGCCTGTGGTGTGAAAGCCACCATTGTTATGCCTTCAAACACCCCTTTAATTAAAGTTGAGGCGACTAAAAAGTACGGAGCAAATGTTATTTTATCAGGTGAGTGCTATGATGATGCTTTTCGGGAGGCAAAATCATTAGAAGAAAAGTATGGATATACCTTTATTCACCCATTTGATGATGATGACATTATATTAGGACAGGGAACGATTGCTCTTGAGATACTGGAGGAAATGCCGACAACAGATATTCTTATTGTACCCATTGGAGGCGGTGGATTAATCAGTGGTATAGCTATGGCAGCAAAGCTGATAAAACCGGAGATTGAAGTTATCGGAGTAGAGCCCCAAGGAGCACAAACACTAAGAAATTCAATTAAAAATGGCCATATCGTTGAGCTGAAAAATGTCAATACAATAGCAGAAGGCGTTGCAGTCAAACGAAGTGGGATAAAAACTTTCGAGTATGTAAAGCAGTATGTGAATCGTATTGTGACAGTTAATGATGTTAATATTATGGAAGCTTTTTTACTTGTAGCAGAAAAAGAAAAAGTAATTGCAGAAAATGCAGGTGTGATGTCGGTTGCAGCTTTACGTAAACTTGATGTAAAAGGGAAAACTGTGGTATCTTTGATTAGTGGTGGCAATATAGACGTGGTTACAATATCTGAATTAATTAGTCGTGGACTTGTCGTTAGGGGACGGGTGTTCTGTTTTTCAGTGGAGCTATCTGACACACCGGGGCAATTACAGATGATTGCAAGTATCTTATCAGAAGTTGGAGCCAATATCATTCAGCTAGACCATAACCAATTTAAAACAGTTGATCGTTTTAAGCGGGTGCATTTGGAAGTTACATGTGAGACCAATGGAAAACGTCACGTCGCTCAGATAAAACATGCGTTAAGGCAAAAAGGTTATGATGTAAAAGTTGTTTATTAAGTTTAGCTTAAGTTAATTCCTTTGAAAAGTGTAGAATATTCTAAAAACTGTGATATAATATAATGGTTAAGACAAATAGAATACTTACAAAAGGAGGAGTTTTTTTGAAAAAGTCACTCAGTATTATTTTATCACTTATGATGTTATTTTCAGTTGTATTTTCAACAACCGTATTGGCTGAAACAACATATTCTGTGCAATCAGGTGATGTTCTTTGGAAAATCGCAGACGAATATGGGCTAGAATGGGAAGAGCTAGCAGAATTTAATGCATTAGAAAATCCACATTTGATTTTCCCGGGACAATTAATACGAATTCCAAGTGAAGATACTATGGAAGAGGTAACGCCAGAAACACCGGAAACACCGGAAATACCAGAAACACCAGAAGAGGTTCCACAAGAGCCTGTAGTTGAAAGTACTAAACTTACTGTACTTCATACCAATGATATGCATGGATTTTTTGTTGAAGGTGCATATGATGGAATGGGTGCGGCGAAGTTAGCAGCGTATTATAATAGTGTTAAGGCAGACAATCCTAATACTTTAATTTTAGATGCAGGTGATGCAACACAAGGACATAACCTTGTTACCTTATCAAAAGGTGAAAAAGCAATGCCTATATTAAATGCTCTAGGATATGATGCAATGGTTGCTGGAAACCATGAATTTGACTATGGTCAAGAACAATTGCAAAAAAATGTTGCATTAGCAGAATTTCCAGTTCTTGCTGTCAACATTGTAGATGAAGATGGAGAAGATTTCTTATCTCCATATATTATCAAAGAAATGAATGGCTTATCTATTGCAATCTTTGGATTGGCAACACCAGAGACAAAGTATAAGTCACATCCAGATAATACTGTTGGATTAACTTTTAATGATCCAATTGAGACGGCAAAAATGTTGGTACCAACATTAAGAGAACAAGCGGATGTTGTTATTGGATTAGTGCATTTAGGTGATGAAGGAACGATGACATCAGGTGCGTTAGCAGAAGCAGTTGAAGGCATTGATCTAATTATTGATGGACATAGTCACTCAACATATGAAAAAGGCATGCTCGTTAATGATACACTTATTGTTAGCGCAGGAGAAAAAACGAAAAATGTTGGTCATGTTGATATAACATTAGTAGAAGATAAAGTAACCTCTGTACAGGCGACGTTATTTACAAAAGAACAATCATTAGAACTTATAGATGATGCAGTAGTAGCTGATTTGGTGAAGGCTGTTCAAGAAGAAAATGCCGTCATTGAAAATGAAGTGGTAGCTACAGCACCTTATGAGTTGAATGGTGAACGAGAGTTCGTACGTACAGGAGAAACAAACCTTGGTAATATGATTACAGAAGCTTTGCTTGATATTAGTGGGGCAGATGTTGCGTTGACCAATGGTGGAGGAATTCGTGCATCGATTGAAGCAGGAGAAGTAACAAAAGGTGATGTACTTACTGTACTACCTTTTGGAAATACTGTACGTATTATTGATGTAACGGGTGCAGATATTATTGCGGCATTAGAAAATGGATTGTCAACATATCCTGAAGCTTTGGGTGCATTCCCACATGTAGCAGGGATGATGGTTCAATTTGATTCGTCAAAAGAAGCGGGTAGCCGTGTGGTTTCTGTTATGATCGGCGATGAAATGCTTGATGAAGAAGCGGTTTATTCCTTAGCAACAAATGATTTTATTGTTGCCGGAGGCGATGGTTATACAATGTTTATCGGTGCCAATGTAACAGCAGAATTTGGTGCTATGGATGAAGTGTTAATTGACTTTATTGCTGAAAACGGATTTGATGCATCTGAAGTGACAGGACGTATTCAAGATGTTGCACAAGAAGATGTTGAAATGGATGACGCGGCATAAAAGTGCATAAAAAAGGTAGCTTAAAAATATAACTTAAAGAGCGCAACGACAAAAATGTCGTTGCGCTTTTTTGAATTAAGCTTGTTGTTATGCTAAGTGACCATAAAATTTTGTCGATTTAGTGTTATCGTATTGGACACACACCAGATTCACAACCATCATCACCAACATCCAGTTCTTGCTCGTTGGATTCATACTTGGAAAGGAGTGTAGGAACAAAGGGACGCATTTGTTCGACGCGCCTATTATACTCTGCTTCATCAATAGCTTCATAAGGTAGAAGCTGGTAAAAATTATCATCCAGTGATAGGAAGGAAACTGCAACAATATCGTCCCATTTTTTGTAGACCCACTCTTCAACATCATCCCATTCATGATCGCGAACGTGAATGGTGATCGAACAGTTATGGTCAACATAGTTCTCCATAAAGAGTTTATAGTTTTCAAGTTGTTCAATTGCACTAACATCATATTTTGTAATGCCTTCTGGTGCTTTTACAGGGAACTCAATGACTTTTGTCGTACAATTTTCAAGTGTTTGTCCCACTTCGGGATATATAGGATAATTAAGCTCCTCGCATACTTTGACTAAAGGGTCAGAAGAACTGATTCGAACTCGGCGAATGTAATAAGGAGAATGTGAATAATGTACACCGGAAGAAACCGTTGGAAGCTGGCTAAGAGTACCTTCGGGTTTTACAGTGGTGACAAGCAGCGATTCGTTTTCTCCGATTTCAGAAGAGTATTCTTTAACAGCTTCTTGAGCGGTGCTACGAAGTTGACGAAGTACTTTGGCTTGATCATCTCGTGAGAGTGCGGCTTTGTTGACCATGTCTTGCCATCCAGTTAAAGAACAGCCTGTAAGCTTGTCGCGTTGTTGTACATTATTCCATTCTGGAATTTCCAAATCAACACATGTCATTCGATATCCAGCACGAGCAGATAAGCGCTGTGCTTCGATTAGACCATCATAATCCAATGAACCGTCTTCATTTACAAAAGCATAAACATTAATGGTCGTTAAATTACAGAGACCTTGAGAGTCAAGAAGAATTTCTCCACAAGGGTTTACACCATTCATATTGGGGCGACGTTTAGCACCGGCAACTTCATTTACCCATCCAGGTTCTCCGGAATAACGCATTTGTTCAATTTGCCAATGTAGCATTTCGCGTTCGGGTTTACTTGTGTAATAGATGGAATTATTACTCATTTGACGATGAATAATTTCTTGGTCGACAATCCATTGACCGTCGATTTGTTTATATAAATTATTCTTAGCTTCGATACACTCTTTGTCATCAGCGTCAACAAGAACGATTTCAGCTGTTCGGCGTACACCACCAACAACAACGTTTTCTCCAATAATATTGGCGATATCCAAGCAATCAATCGGATGAAGTTTTACAAATTGGTGTTCATCATAGATAGCACGTTTTTTTATGACTTTGACAATTTTTATAAACATGTTTTTAATGGATTGATGTCCACTGGCTGTTCCGCCAAAAGACTTGAGTCTTTCGCCTTTTGGACGCACATGATTATAATTAATGACAATTGTATTAACATTGCGATATTCAGAGCTATGGACAATTTTTAAAAAATAGTCCAGTGCTTGCGTCCATCCTTCTTTTGAATCTCCAATAATTATTTTACATACATTATTATGAGAAAAAGTAAGGCTAGTAGAATCTTCACGTTGATTCATGGGAGTAGGGGTATAGTCTTCATGAATGACTTCAAAATCAGCCCGAACTTTGGGTAGTTTTTTGATATCGGACTTAAGAACACGAACACCAACACCGGCGCCAACCATAAGTAGATAAAAAAGATCTTTAAAGGCACTAAAGTTATCGATGACTTGGAATGCGCAATTATAATTACTCATCGGATAATTCTTGGAAACGGTAGTACCACCAACCCAAAATGTCCGACCTGAAAGGAATTGGCGCAAGTGGAAGATATTGTCAAAAAGCTTTTCTGCTTCCTCGCGTGTTGTAGGAACAAGGCTGCAATTATATTCAACAGCGCGTCGAACGGTTTCCCACCAATACTCTCGGCGATTTTCTTCTTGAAGCCATCGTGAATAGGTTCGATAGTAGACAAAACTTCCTAATTGTTGCATTGGATTTGTCATATGTTTATATTTACTGATAAAATCATCGCTTAAAATACGATTTGAGGTGGTTTTACTGCGTTTTTCTCTTGTTTTATCACGTTCATAACGATACAAAATATATTTTTTTGCAACATCTTTACGGGCAGATTCCATAAGTTTTTCTTCAACAGTGTCTTGAATGATATTGACCGAAAAAGGAGAAGAGTAATTTTTTAAAGCCTCTTCAACACTTTCAGCAATGTCTGTAGCTAATGCTTCATCAATGCCGTCTTTGGTTTCAGACATGGCTAATATAATGGCATTTTTTATTTTATCATTGCTGTACTCAACGACTGAGCTATTACGTTTGATAACGTTCATATAATCTCTCCTATACAATATATTGTGCTTGTTAGTATAATCAGCACACTATATATTGTATCACGATTCAATGAAATATCAATAGTAAGATAGAATTATATTCTTAAATTGTTGCAAAACAATGGCTGTGGTATAATGAGAATATATGAAAGGGAGGCGGTGTTTTTTTTGAGTAAAGAAAGCAAAGGAATCAAGAAAAAAGTGTATGAAGAGCAATTGCATATGTTGCAAATTGAGTTGGTCAAGCTTCAAGAATGGGTTAAAAAAGAAGGGCTAAAAGTTGTGGTTATTTTTGAAGGTCGAGATGCAGCCGGAAAAGGGGGCGTCATTAAGCGAATAACAGAAAAATTAAATCCTCGGGTTTGTCGCGTGGTTGCATTAGGTGTGCCAACGGAGCGAGAAAAAAGCCAATGGTATTTCCAACGTTATGTTCAACATCTACCGGCAGCAGGTGAGATTGTTCTTTTTGACCGCAGTTGGTATAATCGTGCAGGTGTAGAAAAGGTCATGGGATTTTGCACGCAACAAGAATATGATGAGTTTCTTCGTAGCTGTCCTGAATTTGAGAAAATGTTAGTTCGTGCAGGGATTATCTTGATAAAGTACTGGTTTTCCGTAAGTGATGATGAACAGGAACGTCGTTTTCAAGCGCGTATTAATGACCCAACGAAACGATGGAAAATCAGTCCTATGGATTTAGAGTCAAGAAAATATTGGGTAGAATACTCCATAGCAAAAGACATGATGATGGACTACACAGATATTAAGCAGGCGCCGTGGTTTGTTGTTCCGTCGGATAATAAAAAACATGCGCGTTTAAATTGCATTCATCATTTACTTGAACAAATTCCCTATGAAGATATTCATAAGGAAAAACTTGAGCTTCCAACGCGCCAGGAAAATGACTTCTATAAGCGTCCGCCATTTGAAGAACAAACATTCGTTCCGGATTATGCATCCCAGTTTGTTACACAGACATAACCAAAAATATTGAATTTTTATGTGAAGTCCGTTATAATGAAATAGCTGTCAAGGTTTTTGATAGCTATTTTGCTATGTCTATTAGGAGGACCAAATGAAAAGAGAACCCATTATTTTAAACCATGATACGGACGAGGGACTCCGTCAAAAGAAAATTATAGAGCGATTAAGAAAAAAAAATGATGCACATGAACAAGCGACAGGTAAGAAAAAGAAGATGCATATTGCAACCTTTGGATGCCAGATGAATTTTCATGATTCTGAAAAGCTAAAAGGTGTATTGGAAGAAATTGGCTATGAAGAATGTGATACAGAAGCCGAAGCCGACTTTGTCGTCTACAATACATGTGCCGTACGCGAAAATGCAGAGACACGTGTATTTGGGCGTATCGGTCATCTTAAGTCTTTAAAAGAGAAAAACCCGAATATGGTTATTGCTCTTTGTGGTTGTATGATGCAGCAAGACACGGTTATAGACAAACTAAAAAAATCCTATCGACATGTGAACATTGTTTTTGGAACACACAATATCTACAAACTTGCAGAACTTCTAGAAACATATCTTGAAACAAAAGAAGCGGTTTATGACATATGGGATTCGTATCAAGACATTGTAGAAGATTTACCGACCGTTAGAAAGTACAAATACAAATCCAGTGTAAATATTATCTTTGGATGTAATAATTTCTGTAGTTATTGTATTGTGCCATATGTTCGCGGGCGAGAGCGCAGCCGTGAGCCAGAAGATATTATTCAAGAAGTAAAAGCACTTGTTGCAGATGGAGTTATAGAGATAACGTTCTTAGGCCAAAACGTTAACTCCTATGGGAAAAATTTAAAACACCCGATGAGTTTTGCTGGGTTATTAGAAGAAATCGAAAAAATTGATGGGTTAGAACGAATTCGTTTTATGACCTCGCATCCAAAAGATTTATCCGATGAACTCATTGATGTGATGGCAAAATCAACGAAAATATGTAAATCGTTGCACTTACCATTCCAATCAGGAAGCACAAAGCTCCTTAAAAAAATGAATCGAGGATATACAAAAGAAGGATATCTAAACCTGGTCAATAGAATAAAGACAGCAATACCTGATATTGCTATAACTACAGATATTATTGTGGGATTTCCAGGAGAGACAGAAGATGACTTTTTGGATACAATGGATGTGGTCAAACAAGTCGAATATGATAGCGCCTTTACATTTATATATTCAAAACGTACGGGGACTCCTGCCGCAACCTATGAAGATCAAGTGGATGAGTCTATCGTAAAAGACCGATTTAATCGCTTGCTAGACGAAGTTAATCAGATTGCAAACAAAAAAAGTGTGGCACATATTGGCAAGGAATATTTGGCGCTTTTTGAAGAAGAAAATACAAGTCGAAAAGGATATATGTCAGGTCGTTTAGATAATGGACATTTGGTCCATGTAAAAGGTGATTCGTCTTTGGTAGGAACAATTCGACGTGTAAAAATTATTGATGCAAGGACATTTTATTTAGTAGGAGAGATTATTAATGAGTAACACGTTAACGCCTATGATGCAACAATATATGAACATAAAAGATAAATACAAAGACTGCATTCTCTTTTATCGTTTAGGTGATTTTTATGAGATGTTTTTTGATGATGCGATTGAAGCATCAAGGGAATTAGAAATTACATTAACGGGAAAAAATTGCGGTTTGGAGGAACGTGCACCAATGTGTGGCGTTCCTTATCATTCTGCGGAAAATTATATCAATCGATTGATTGAAAAAGGATATAAAGTAGCTATAGCAGAGCAAATTGAAGATCCGGCGATGGCCAAAGGCATTGTAGAACGTGATGTCATTCGTGTTGTTACGCCGGGGGCAAATCTTAACATGCAAGCCCTTGATGAAACAAAAAATAACTATCTGATGTGCCTATACTCGGACATATCAAGATATGGCGTGAGTTATATTGATGTCACGACTGGAGAATTTCAGACAACGATTTTAACCAGTTATGTTGCAATGCTGGATGAGATTGCCAAAGTGCAGCCGGCAGAATGTATTATTAACGAAACGCTACAGGAAAATACTGAATTTATTGCTTGGATGGAGCAAAATGTCCATGCGTTTATTAATAATTATGAAGATTGGTTTTTTGATAGTAAGCGAACAAAAGCAACATTGCTTAAACATTTTGAAGTGGCAAGTTTAGATGGACTAGGCATAGGTGAACATGATGAAAGTGTTATTGCATCTGGTGCACTTTTGGACTATCTATATGAAACACAAAAGTCAGGGTTATCTCATATTGATCACATTCGCTATTACGAAACAGGCAAGTATATGCTTCTGGATGTATCTACACGACGTAATCTAGAGCTTTTGGAGACGATGCGTGAAAAAGAAAAAAAAGGATCCTTGCTTTGGGTCCTTGATCATACCAAAACAGCAATGGGAGCAAGAAAATTAAGACATTTTATTGAGCAGCCGTTAACATCAGTCAATAAAATCGAAGAACGTCTAGATAGTATTGAAGAATTGGTTGGAGACTTAATGGCTCGTGAAGAGATTCGAGAGTTATTAACGCCGGTATATGATATGGAACGCCTAATGACAAAGATGACTTTGCAGACGGCTAATCCAAGAGACCTTCTTGCTTTTCGTCAATCGATTCATGTACTTCCGGACATAAAAATGCTGTTAAAAAATCTGAAGAGTCCATTGCTAAAGCGTATGGGGGATACGCTCGATATGCTCCTTGATTTAGATAAGCTTATAGGTGATAGCATCATGGAGGAGCCGCCAATTGCCCTTAAAGAGGGAAGAATCATAAAAGATGGTTTTAGCGAAGAGGTGGATAAGCTTCGAAAAGCATCGACGGATGGAAAATCCTGGCTAACGTCCTTAGAGGCAAAAGAACGGGAAGCAACAGGAATTAAAAATCTGAAAATCAAATATAATAAGGTGTTTGGCTATTATCTTGAAGTGACAAAATCCAATCTTCATATGGTTCCGCAACGATATCAGCGCAAACAAACACTTGCAAATGCAGAACGATATATTACACCAGAGCTTAAAGAAATTGAAGATACTGTTTTAGGAGCTCAAGATAAGTTGATTGAACTTGAATACTCGTTATACGTTAAGATTCGTAATAAATTAGCTGAACATGTGTTACGAATAAAAGAGACTGCTCGAAAAGTAGCCCAGTTAGATGCACTACAATCTTTAGCACATGTAGCAGTGACAAACCATTACGTACGACCGACCTTTAATGATCGCGGAACGATTGAAATTGTGGAAGGGCGCCATCCAGTGATTGAAAAAATCATGGGACATGAGCAGTTTATAACGAATGATACACTTATGAATACCCAAGAACACCGCTTTTCTATTATAACAGGTCCTAATATGGCCGGAAAGTCAACGTATATGCGCCAAGTGGCTCTTATAACTTTGATGGCGCAAATAGGAACCTATGTACCAGCAACTTCAGCTAATATTTGTCCGGTAGACCGAATCTTTACACGTGTTGGAGCGTCAGATGATTTATCTTCAGGGAAAAGTACATTCATGGTTGAAATGAGTGAAGTGGCGAATATCTTACGTAATGCAACGGTTAATAGTTTGGTTATTCTCGATGAAATCGGTCGGGGAACATCGACTTTTGATGGTCTAAGTATAGCCTGGGCAGTTGTTGAATATCTCGTTCGGGAAAAAACAGTGGGAGCTAAAAGCTTGTTTGCGACCCATTATCATGAATTGACGGAATTAGAAGGCAAAATTGAAGGTGTCCAAAATTATTGCATCACAGTAAAAGAAAAAGGTGATGACATCATTTTTTTACGTAAAATTGCAAAAGGTGGAGCAGACAAAAGTTATGGGATACAAGTGGCTAAAATTGCAGGTGTTCCGCAACATGTTATTGAAAGGGCTAAAGAAATCTTAGATGATTTATCGGATGCAGACATTACCAAAAAAGCAAAAGACGTACAGATTCCAAAAGAACCATTGCAGCTTAATTTTTTTGAAGAGCCAAAAGATGAAATCAAAGAGCGAATAAAAAAAATTAACATAAACCAAGTAACACCAATAGAAGCGTTAAATATTCTCAATGAGTTAGTGACTTTAACGCAGAAATAGAGGTGACTATGAGCCGAATACATCTTTTAGATCAAGATACGATTAATAAAATAGCAGCCGGTGAAGTGGTTGAGCGCCCTTTATCTATTGTAAAAGAATGTGTAGAAAACTCGATTGACGCAAAGGCGAATGCAATCACTGTCGAAATTGAAGATGGCGGGTTGAAAAGCATTCGAATCACAGATAATGGTATTGGTATGTCAAAAGAAGACGTCGAGTCTGCATTTTTACGCCATGCAACCAGTAAAATTATAGATGCAGATGATTTGGATCATATCAAATCATTAGGTTTTCGTGGAGAAGCTTTAGCAAGTATTGCAGCGGTCTCGATGGTTGAATGCATTACAAAAAATGAAGATGCATTAACAGGAGTGCGTTATTTGATTGAAGGGGGGCAAGAAAAGCAAATTGAAGATATCGGATGCCCAAGTGGTACCACATTTGTCGTTCGAGAACTTTTCTATAATGTCCCTGCGCGCAAAAAGTTTTTAAAAACGCCTCGTACAGAAGCAGGATATATTACGGACTTAATTTATCGCTTAGCATTAAGTCATCCAGGTATTTCGTTTAAATATATTGTGAACAAAAAAGTGAAACTGCATACCTCAGGCAACTATGCATTATTGGACTGTGTTTATCAGGTTTTTGGAAAAGAATATGCGAAAAAAAGTAAAGAAGTCAATTACACGTTTGGAGAATATACAGTTACAGGGTATATTGGAGAACCTGAATTAAGCCGAGGTAATCGTCAATATGAAATCTATTATGTAAATAATCGTTATATTAAATCAAAGTGGATTCAAGAAGGCATTGAAGAGGGATTTAAAGAGGCCATGATGATTAATCAGTTTCCTTTTGCGGTGATGTTTTTAAAGTGCCCAACACACCTATTGGATATCAATGTACATCCGACCAAGATGCAAGCACGATTTGACGATGAGATGCTTATA
This sequence comes from Clostridiales bacterium UBA4039, assembly GCA_002382805.1. Lineage (GTDB taxonomy): Bacteria > Bacillota > Clostridia > Lachnospirales > Vallitaleaceae > UBA1351. The sequence continues at coordinate 57,190 of DGAD01000022.1, read as the reverse complement.
CGCCAAATTTTTAAAGAGGCGGTAATACATACTCTTCGTCAAAAAGAGCCGGTTGTTGATGTGACGCTTAGTGAATCAAAGGATGAAAAAGAACGAATACGCAGTGAAAAAAAACAACACCAAAAACTCATTAAGGAAGCACCGGAACCTTTTGAAGTTAAACGTCGAGAAACGTATACACAACCACCAACAGAATATATAAAACCTCAGATACAAAACAAAAATGTTGAATCGTCTCAACCAAGTCGGCCAAACTCAAAACAGCCTCAGACTAACCCAAAACAGCCTCAACCTAACCCTATGTTTCAAAACACACAAACGGCAGAACCGGTTTCGATGGATTTGTTTTTAGACGAACAAAAAGTACAAAAACATCGTGTTATCGGACAGCTTTTCAAGACGTATTGGCTGGTAGAGTATCACAAAGAATTATATATTATTGATCAACATGCTGCCCATGAAAAAGTGCTTTATGAATCCTGGGTTGAAAAAATTGAAAAGCACAATATTTCTTCTCAGATGCTTTTAGAATCAAAGGTATATGATTTGTCTGATCGTGAGTTTGAACTGTTTCAAGAACATCAGCAGGCGATTGCGGATTTGGGATTTGATGTGGAAGAATTTGGTGGAAATTCAATCGTGCTAAAGAGTGTTCCATATCTATTGAATGCACCTCTTACAAATATGGATTTTATTCATTTTTTTGACCAATTGCGTTCAGGACTCCAAATGAAAAAACAAGAACGTTATCTTCATGAATTAGCAACAATCGCTTGTAAGGCAGCGATTAAAGGTCGAGATAAAATAACGGTCTTAGAATATCAAAGCTTGATTGAACAACTTTTGCAACTTAACGATCCGTACCATTGCCCTCATGGTCGACCAACAATGATTCGAATGAGTGAGCAGGAACTCGAAAAAAAATTCAAACGAATTGTATGATATGAAAGTGTGTAGTGATGATGGATAAGAAAAAATTAATTGTTGTTGCTGGTCCGACAGCTGGTGGAAAAACAGCTGTCTCAGTAGCGCTTGCAAAAAAAATCCAAGGAGAGATTATCTCTGCAGATTCGATGCAGGTATATAAATATATGGATATAGGGTCAGCTAAAATTACTAAAGAACAGATGGAAGGCGTAGCCCATCATCTCATTGATGTTTTGGAGCCGGATGAGGACTTTAGTGTACACCGGTTTCAAATGATGGCTAAAAAGGCCATGGATAGTATTTACGCAAAGCAGGCGACGCCTATTATCGCAGGAGGGACAGGCTTTTATATTCAATCTGTTGTTAATGATATTGATTTTTCACAAACAGATGAGCAAGCCCATGTCCGACGACAAGTAGAAGAGTATTTTGAAAAGTACGGAGGAGATGGCTTACATACATGGCTTGAAAAAGTTGATGCACAAAGTGCTTCAAAAATTCACCCGAACAATGTTAAACGGGTTTGTCGAGCATTAGAATATTACTTGCTCACTGGCGAAAAGATGAGTGCGCATAATGCAAAGCAGCAAGCAAAATCTTCACCCTATGATGTGACGTTTATTGTATTGACAATGGACAGAGGCTTATTGTACGAACGAATTAACCAGCGGGTAGATCAAATGATTGAACAAGGACTTGTTGATGAGGTCAAATGCTTACGAGAAAAAGGTTATACCAAGGAAATGACCTCTATGCAAGGGCTTGGTTATAAAGAGATTTTTGATTATCTCGAAGGGCGTATTACATTGGAAGAAGCTATATATATTATAAAGCGGGATACACGTCGTTTTGCTAAACGACAACTGACATGGTTTCGTCGTGAAAAAAATGTCCAATGGATTCAGGTAGATCAATTTGCATTTGATGTAGAAGCTATAGCAGAAGCGATCATGAAATTAATAGGATAAACCGATATTTGTATTGAACTATTTGTAAATATACTATAGAATAAGAGTAGAATACTTTCGAAAAGGGGGATTACCGATGCCAAAACCAGTAAACTTACAAGATATGTTTTTAAATCAAGTACGAAAAGATAAGATTGTGCTTGTCGTATATTTGACCAATGGATTTCAATTAAAAGGAATCGTAAAAGGGTTTGATAATTTTATTGTTGTTTTAGAAACAGAAGGAAAGCAGCAGATGATATACAAGCATGCGATTTCAACTATAATACCTTCAAAAGAAATTCATTTTAACATTGAAGTTGAGGAGTACTAGAAAAGGAACTTACACTATGACCAACACGATTTATGAACAACTTGGAATAAGCAACCAGGTCCTTTCCGTAAGCAATGCTGTGGAAAAGGACCTGGAACGACGTTTTAGGGAAATAGACCGTATAGCTGAAGCCAATCAATTAAAAGTATTACATGCAATGCAAGTACATCGATTAAGCGATATGCATTTTAACCAGACCAATGGATATGGGTATAACGATATTGGAAGGGATACCTTGGAAAATGTTTATGCTTCCGTATTTCATACGGAAGCTGCTTTAGTTCGTCCTCAATTAATTTCGGGGACACATGCATTGACAGTTGCCTTAAGTGGAAATTTACGGCCGGGTGATGAAATTTTAGCACCTGCTGGAAAGCTCTATGATACATTGCAAGGGGTTATTGGAATTATACCTACAAAAGGGTCTTTAAGTGAATATGGTATAACATATGCACAGGTAGATTTATTAGAAGACTTTTCATTCGATTTTGAAGGCATAAAAAATGCTATTAATGATCGAACAAAATTGATTTCGATTCAAAAATCGAAAGGATATGATTGGCGACCGACTTTTTCCAATAAACAAATTGGTGAGCTGATTGATTATATTCGTCAAATCAAACCCGAGGTCATTATCATGGTAGATAATTGTTATGGAGAGTTTGTTGAGTATGATGAGCCTAGTGATTATGGTGCTGACTTGGTGGTTGGGTCGTTAATAAAAAACCCGGGAGGAGGAATTGCTCCATCCGGTGGCTATATTGCCGGTAAACAAGAATATGTTGAAAATGCGGCCATACGTTTATCCGCTCCAGGTCTTGGAAAAGAAGTCGGTGCTTCTCACGGAATGACACATAGTTTGTTCCAAGGATTATTTTTGGCTCCTACCGTTGTAGCATCAGCACATAAAACAGCCTTATTTGCATCCAAATTATATGAAAAACTAGGTTTTAATGTGATGCCGCAAAGTAGTCAGCCGCGTTATGATATAATACAAGCGATTGATATGGGGACAAAAGAAAATGTCATTGCTTTTTGCCGTGGAATACAGGCAGGTGCCCCGGTGGATAGCTTTGTAACGCCAGTGCCATGGGAAATGCCTGGATATGACGCCGAGGTGATTATGGCAGCGGGTGCTTTTGTGCAAGGCTCTTCCATTGAGCTTAGTGCTGATGCGCCAATCAAGCCACCGTTTACCGTGTATTTTCAAGGTGGGCTAACGTATCATCATGGTAAATTTGGCGTAATGAAGTCACTACAAGCAATGGTGGATGACACGGACTTTGAATTGAAAGTGTAAAACCATTGTTTGACAAATACGTAAAATTTCATTATAATTTTTCTAATATATTAACTGGATCAGGAGGCGTAAATTCGTGAAAAGCTATGGAGTAAACGAACTAAGAAAAATGTATCTCGAATTCTTTGAAAGCAAGGGCCATCTTCGAGCCGATAGTTTTCCTTTGGTTCCTAAAAATGATAAAAGTTTGTTGTTAATTAATTCAGGAATGGCACCATTAAAACCTTATTTTACAGGTCAAGAAACACCCCCAAAAAATCGAATGACAACATGCCAAAAATGTATTCGTACAGGTGATATTGAAAATGTAGGAAAAACAGCTCGTCATGGAACATTTTTTGAGATGCTTGGAAACTTTTCTTTTGGAGATTATTTTAAAAAAGAAGCAATTGCATGGGCTTGGGAATTTTTTACGCAAGTTTTAGAAATTCCTAAAGATATTCTATATGTATCGGTGTATGAAGAAGATGATGAAGCGGAAAAGATATGGCACGAACAAGAGAACGTTCCAATGGACCGTATTGTGCGCATGGGCAAAGAAGATAACTTCTGGGAACATGGGCTCGGACCATGTGGACCATGTTCAGAAATCTATGTAGACCGTGGAAAAGAATATGGATGTGATGATCCAAACTGTACCGTTGGTTGTGAATGTGACCGTTTTGTTGAGATTTGGAACCTTGTGTTTACCCAATTTGAAAAAATGGAAAATGGCGACTATGTACCACTAAAAAATCCTAATATTGATACAGGAATGGGACTTGAACGTCTGGCTATGATGATGCAAGGGGTCAACTCATTTTTTGATGTGGATACGATGCAGGTTATTCGTGATGCAATATGTAAAAAAGCAAAGGTGACTTATTTAGAAAACAAAGAGACGGATGTTAGCATTCGTGTAATTACAGACCATATTCGTTCCGTGACTTTTATGACTTCAGATGGTATTTTGCCTTCCAATGAAGGGCGTGGATATGTACTTCGTCGTTTGCTTCGTCGTGCGGCGCGTCATGGTAAACTTTTGGGGATTCAAGGCGCTTTTTTGAAGGAATTAGCACAAATTGTTATTGAATCCAGCAAAGATGGCTATCCGGAATTAAAAGAAAAAGAAGCGTATATTCTGAAGGTGCTAACAACAGAAGAAGAACGTTTTGCAGAAACGATTGACCAAGGAATTGCGATTTTAAATACATACCTAGATGAATTAGAAGATCAGACAGTATTAAGTGGGGAAAAAGCATTTAAACTATATGATACATATGGATTCCCATTAGATTTAACGATTGAGATTGCTGAGGAAAAGGGGATTCGAGTTGATCAAGAAGCTTTTGCCGAAGAAATGAAAGCTCAAAGAGATCGCGCGCGTAATGCCCGAGAAGAATCCAACTATATGGGCGCAGAAGAAACTGTATACCATAAGTTGGAAATCGGAATTGGTGAAAAATTTGTAGGATATCAGCAACTAGAAATGGTCAGTGAAATTACCGGATTAACTCAAGGCAACCATGTTGTTACAAGTATTTCAAGTGGAGAAAAAGTGAGTGTTATCGTACATGAGACACCTTTTTACGCAACAAGTGGTGGACAGCAAGCTGATATTGGATATATGGAAACGGCAACAGGAAAAGTGCGTATTGATGATGTCATCAATGTAGTTGGAAATAATATTGCACATATCGGTGAAGTGGTCGAAGGCGATTTAGAAATCGGACAAGAGGTTCGCTTAAGTGTTGATGAGAATCATCGCTTTGCAACAGCGAAAAACCATAGTGCAACACACTTGCTTCAAAAAGCTTTAAAGACCGTTCTAGGCGATCATATTGAACAAGCAGGTTCAAGTGTATCAGCAGATCGGTTACGGTTTGACTTTACACATTTTGAGGCCATTGGAAAAGACGATCTTAAAGCCGTTGAAAACTTAGTCAATGAACAAATTCAAAAAGGACTCAGTGTTCATACAGAAGAAATGTCGATCGCTCAAGCAAAAGAGTTGGGCGCGATGGCATTATTTGGAGAAAAATATGGAGAAACGGTTCGTGTGGTTAATATAGATGGATACAGCATTGAACTGTGTGGTGGAACACACTTATCGAACATCTCTGAAATTGGATTATTTAAAATTGTATCTGAAGGTGGTGTTGCTGCAGGGGTACGTCGTATTGAAGCTTTAACTGGTCAGGGAGCGATTAATTACTATCACTCGATTGAACGTACATTAAATGCTGTAGCAGAAAAAGCGCGCTGTGAAGTGGGACAAGTTGAGACGAAGCTACAAACGCTACTCGATGAAATTAAGGAACTAAAACGAGAAAATGAACAACTAAAATCAAAGGCAGCATCTTCTATTGTCGATGACTTATTGACTGATAAAATATCTATAGGAGATATTGAAATCATTACAGCTGAAGTTGAAGGTTTTGATGCAAACCGCTTAAGAGACTTAGGCGATAAGCTTCAAGAAAAGTTGAACCAAGGTGTTGTTGTTCTTGCATCGAATAATAATGGTAAAGTATTGTTAAGTGTCATGGTAAGTGATTTTGCGGTTCAAAAAGGCGCACATGCCGGGAAAATTATATCAGCCATTGCAAAAATTGTTGGCGGTGGCGGCGGTGGTAAACCACAGATTGCTCAAGCCGGTGGAAAAGACACAACCAAAATAGCGCAAGCGCTTGAAAAAGCTGTTGAGTTGCTTGGAGAGCAAGTCAATGCTTAAAATAATTAAGAGAAAAGCAATCATTAAGGTTGCTTTTCTTTTCATGTTCTTTTTCATTGGGGGATTGACAGGATGTGGGTCAGATGATCTTGAATTGAAGGCAAACTTCACACGAAGAGCGCGGTCAAATGCAGATATTCATGCAAAAGTTGAAAGGAATATTATACGACAGAATCAAGAAAATCGCATAAATACTGTTTCAATAGGAGCAGTCGGTGACTTAATGTTTCATAATACCCAGATTTCACGTGCCTATGATTCAAAAACAGGCCAGTATGACTTTTTAGATAGCTTCACACATATAAAGCCGTATTTACATGAGGTGGATTATGTATTTGGAAATTTTGAAACAACATTACCTGGGAGTGAGTATTCAGGTTATCCACTTTTTAGAACACCGGATACGGTTTTAGATGCTATAACAGATGCCGGTATTGATTTTTTAGCAACAGCAAATAACCATAGCTTAGATAGTGGTGAATATGGAATGCTTCGCACCATTGAACAGCTGAATATGCGCCAGATTCCTTTTACAGGAACGTTTAGTTCTTGGGAAGAACGCGAACCGTATAAAATAGTTGAGGTGGAAGAGATTAGCTTTGCAGTCGTCAATTATACATATGCCACCAACGGTCTTACAATTGCCGGGAAGATGGATCAGATTAATACACTTGATTATTATAACAAAGACAAACTTTCAGAGCTTTATTTGGATGTGGCGGCTGCAGAAGCGTCCGGATGTGAGTATGTGATTGTAATGATGCATTTTGGATATGAGTATGTTAGTTTGGAAAGTGAACGTATTCAACGAGATATTGTAAAAGAATTGATTGCAAATGGTGCAGATATTATTTTTGGTGGACATCCCCATGTACTTCAACCTGTTGAACTTTTTTATGAAGTCGATGGAACGTTATTCGAGGAACCCAAAGTGGTTATTTATTCCCTAGGTAACTTTATCGCTTCTCAACGAAATGTAGAGAAGCTTGGTGGAAATACAGATCTTGGAGTTATTTTTAATATTTACTTCAAAACGTATGATGACCAAAGACCAAAAATGACAGGTATTGGATTTTTGCCGACATATACTTTGTGGCAGACAGACACCATTACAACAATTCCTATAACAGCAGATTTGTCCTTGTTGGATCATTATAATCTTGATATCGATACATACAGATATACGCCATGGGATGACAACCGGATTGCATTTGGGAAAAAATATACAGTGGCGCATTTGATGCGATATATTGATAGTGAGATAGATACTCAGGACAAAATATATATGGATAAAGGCTTTTATCGTTATGATTTTGAATAGGAAGAGATATGAATATTAGCTAGAAAGGATAAGACATGTTAGATGCGTTCTCCAAAATCATACCCATTCTACTTTTAATTGGATTTGGATTTTATTTAAATAATCGGCATACAATCTCAGATGAAGTCATTAGCGGCTTACGAAAAGGTATTGTCAATATTGCATTACCTGCAGTACTATTTTTAACATTTAAAAATATGGTCATTGAAAAAGAATTCTACTTAGTTACACTCATTACATTTGTTATGTTGATTCTGTTTTATAGTTTAGGATATTTTATCTCCAAAACACCGTATATGCATACGAATTTGACACCCTTTTTTATGACATCAACGGCCTTTGGAACGATAGGAATTACATTATATTCAGCGGTTTATGGAATGGAATACTTGGATCAATATACGATTTTTGGCATAGGGCATGAATTTTTTGTTTGGTTTATTTATATAACGCTGATTCGACAACATTTTGAAAAAAGTCGCTTTTCATGGAAGACGATTAAAGGTTTTGCGGAATCGCCGTTAATTATTGCCATTGTTTTAGGCATTGCATTAAACCTTACAGGAATAGGGCGACAGATTGAGACGAATTTTATTTGGTTAGGTATAGAAAACACACTGGAGTATTTGGCGGGGTTAATTACGCCATTACTTTTGATTATTATTGGATTTACGCTTAAAATCGAGCGACAATATATCCAAGAAGCTTCAAAATTGGTATTTGTTCGTCTGGTTATCATGTTATCCATAGGATACTTGGTGAAATTTTTTTGGATCAATAATCTAATAGAGACCAATCCGTTTTTTGATTTTGGTTTTTTTACATTTTTAATTTTACCACCACCATTTTCACTGCCTGTATTTATAAGTGAATATGAGACGAAAGAAAGTGAAGCCATTTTGTCGAATGCTTTAGTTTTATCGACAATTGTATGTGTGATACTCTTTATTAGTGCATTTATTTTGATTCAATAAAGCATTAAAATTTATTGTTTATTCTTGAAATAATAGTTGACGTACCGTCATTTTGTGCTATAATTATCTATAGTGCTTAAATGAGGCCCTATAGTTGTAGGATATAGCACGAAATTGCAACTGGAGGGAGGTTGGAAAGAATGTCAAACGTAACGATTAAAGACAACGAAACCTTAGATAGCGCATTAAGAAGGTTCAAAAGAAACTGCGCCAAAGCGGGTATTATGCAAGAAATTCGTAAAAGAGAACATTACGAAAAACCAAGCGTAAAACGTAAGAAAAAGTCTGAAGCTGCTAGAAAGCGTAAGTTTAAATAGTACAGAAGGATGATTATATGTCACTAAAAGAACAACTCTTCACGGACATGAAAGATGCCATGAAGGCCAAAGATTCTTTGAGAAAAAATACCATTCAATCTGTCAGAACTGCTGTGCTTCAAGAGGAAAAAGACAATAAAATTGTTTTGTCTGATGATCAAATAATTGGCGTTATTGCCTCGCAATTAAAGAAGCGTAAAGCAGCGCTGCCGGAATTTGAAAAAAGTGGTAGAGAAGATTTAATTAATGAATTAAAATCTGAGATCAAAGTGCTTGAAAGCTATTTACCTGAACAATTATCTGAAGACGAAGTTACACATATGATTCAAGAAGTTATTGATGAAGTAGGTGCAACATCAATGAAGGATATGGGTAAAGTCATGCAAGTAATGACTGATAGAGCTACAGGTCGCGCAGACAACAAATTGGTCAGCCAAATTGTTAGAAAATTACTGGCATAGATAAAAAGCTATCGAATGATTTCGATAGCTTTTTTTACTTATACGTTTCAGATGTCAAAAGCATCCCACGAGATAATTACAACTGAAATGTAAATGGGATTTACAGGAGGGAAATATGGCAATATCAGAGACATCGATGCATGTAGAGCATGAGTATTTACCAGCTTTATTTGGTGACTATGATACGCATGCAAAACAAATTGAAGGTGCATTAAAAGTATCCTTGAGTAACCGAGGAGAAAAAATACAGATTAAAGGAACACATCATAGTGTGAAGACAGCTGAAATTGTCATTAATGATTTATTAGCGACACTAAAAAAAGGTGTGAATTTATCTGAGGATAATATTCAATATGCTATCAATATGGCATTGGAAAAGCGTAAAACATCACTCGCAAGTATCAGCTCGGAGTATATATGTGTTACGCCAAATGGAAAATATATTCGTCCTAAGACACAGGGGCAAAAAAAATATATGGATTTAATTCGTAATAAAATGATTGTGTTTGGTGTTGGACCGGCAGGAACGGGGAAAACATATATGGCTATGGCTCATGCCATTACTGCGTTTAAAAAAAATGAAGTTAATCGAATTATATTAACACGACCAGCTATTGAAGCGGGTGAAAAATTAGGCTTTTTACCAGGAGATTTGCAAAGTAAAGTAGATCCCTATTTAAGGCCTCTTTATGATGCCCTTTATGAAATTATGGGGACGGACAGCTTTTTAGCCAATATGGAAAAAGGTCTGATTGAAGTTGCGCCTCTTGCATATATGCGAGGAAGAACATTGGATAATGCGTTTATTGTATTAGATGAAGCGCAAAATACAACACCTGCCCAGATGAAGATGTTTTTGACACGTATTGGGTATGGTTCAAAAGCCATTATTACTGGAGATATTACCCAAAAAGATTTGCCGGGCAGTACACGCTCTGGTTTAGAGGTGGCTATGGGCATATTAAAAGATATTCCGGAAATAGGGATGTGTCGTTTGACGAATAAAGATGTTGTTCGACATCCGCTGGTACAAAAAATTGTTGAGGCATATGAAAATAACAAACATTAATGTTAGGGGGTTTTTAAGTGAAAGGTCAAGAGAGGTTTAAACGAACCATTCCTATTATTGGAATGTTAATATTTATTGTTGTTGCAGTTATTGGAATGATAAATGAAAGTGTAAATATTGCAGAATTAATTACCCGTTTAATTTTGGTCGGCACTATTCTTACATTGGTTGCATATATTTTTAATGTGTATTATGAACCTACACTTTTTTCGAGAAATTTACATTTGATGTATTGGACTTTTGTTTTAGTTGGCTTTATACCTTCAGTTTTTTTGTTGCCTTTTAATGCCTACATACTCCCATTGCTTTTAACCACAGCGCTTATTTCAACAATGATTGATTCGAAGCTAGCGTTAATGACACATTTTGTGATATCCTTTTTATTACTTATGATTGTGGCATTACCGCTAGAGATATATATGATGTATGTTGTTGCAGGCTTGTTTATTAATTATGTTATGCCTTATGTGAAAAAAAGGCAGCAAATTGTTTATGTGGCGATTTCAACAACATTGTTGATGATGCTATTGGTTGTTGTCGGGCATTTAATGCAATTTGGACATTTGCTGGGATTTTCTTATGGCAACATGTTTTTAGCAGGATTAAACGGAATGCTGGTGATTGTTTTGGCACAAGGAAGCGAGCCTATGTGGGAAGCTGTTTTTAACATTACGTCTGAAGCGCAGCTTATTGAACTAGGTAGTGCAAATCAGCCCCTGATGAAACGATTACTAGTAGAGGCTTCGGGGACGTACCATCATAGTATGATGGTGGCTAACTTAGCAGAGAAGGCGGCACTAGATATTCAGGCGAATTATCAATTAGCTAGAGTTGGAGCTATGTATCATGATATTGGAAAAATTGAAGAGCCACAATATTTTTCGGAAAATCAAAATGGAAAGAATATCCATGATGATTTATCACCGGATGCAAGTGCACATTATATCATTCGCCATATCGAAAAAGGCCTTGCTCTAGCAAAAGAGTATAAATTACCAAAAAACATTGTAAATATTATAAAAGAGCACCATGGGGATTCGGTTGTGGCTTATTTTTATAATAAAGCAGTATCACACAGTGATGGATTTACAATTGATGTTGAAGAATTTAAGTATGAAGGACCTAAGCCACAAACGAAAGAAGCAGCGATTGTCATGTTGGCAGATTGTGTGGATGCAGCGACAAAAGGTCTTGATTTAAATGAACGCGATAAGGATCAAATTATACAATTGATTGATCAAGTGATTTTAGCGGTTATTACGAACCATCAATTAAATGAAAGTCCGTTGCGCTTTGATGAGCTTCCAGTTATTGCAAATGCATTTCTTCAAGTATATAATGGACTGTATCATGAGCGTGTAAAATATGACAGGGAGTTGATAGAACAATGATTTTTTTTGACGATGAAGATATAGCACTAACAAAAAAGCAAAAGGACTTAGCAACAAAGACGATTGAAACAGTTCTTGATTATACTAAATTTCCATATGAGGTGGATGTTACGCTAACCATTACTGATGATACATATATACACCAATTAAACTTAGAACATCGAGGAAAAGATAAAGCTACTGATGTCTTATCTTTTCCAATGATTGATTGGCCAAGTCCCTGTGCATATGCCTATTTAGAAACCCAAATAGATGGTTTGGTAAATCCTGAGACGGGTTATGTGATTTTAGGGGATATAGTATTATCTATGGATCATGTCAATGCACAAGCAGCAGAATATGGGCACACTTTTGAACGGGAGTTTTCGTTTCTAATTGTTCATAGTATGTTACACCTTTTGGGCTATGACCATGAAAATACAGATGACGAAATTGTAATGATACGTGAACAAAAAAACATTATGCCAAACATATAATTGATAACAGAAAGTGATGAGATGAGATGAATTTTTTGAAAAATAAAAAACAACGTACTATAGTTATTCTTGCGATTATCCTAGTTGTTATTCTTGGGGTTATTGTAGTGAGTCTACTTAAGGCAAAAAGTAATGAAGCTTCTCGTGTACCAGATGAACCTGTGAGTGAAGCTGAAACCATTGTGGATACAGAACCTGAAGTTGAGCCAGAACCGGAACCGGAACCGGAGCCAGAACCAGAGCCAGAGCCAGAACCTATAGGGCCTTTAAGCTTGTATACAGGCTTACCAACTTCAGAAGAAGTCTATTTACGCCGTCCAATTGGGATTATGATCAGCAACATTAAATCGGCGCTTCCACAATATGGAATATCCCAAGCAGATATCCTTTATGAAACAGTTGTTGAAGGGGGAATTACCCGACTTTTGGCCGTTTTTCAGGATTTTGATGCCGAAAAAATAGGACCTATTCGTAGTGCGCGTCATTATTATATGGACTTTGCGTTGGACCATGATGCGATTTATACCCATGTAGGTCAATCAACCTATGCAAAGACAGCTTTTAGAGAACTTGATGTTAACCGGTTTTATGGATTAAGTCACTTAGATGAATTGTTTACATTTTTAGATCCAAAACGGGTGCGTCCACATAGTACATTTACATCCTACGAACTATTGATGAATACATGGGATGTATTGGAATATCCAAAAGAAATTGATATTGATGCAAAACGAAAATTAAACTTTATTGAATGGACAGGTGAAGTCGAAGGCACAACAGAGACAGAAAACACAGCTATTCAAGAGGATGGGTTTATAAACAAATTGTCCTTGGATTATTCAGGAGCATATGGGACAAATCCGGAGTTTATCTACAATGACGAACTAGGTGTATATGAACGCTATCAATTTGGGGAAAAACATATAGATGCCCTAAATGACCAGCAGCTAGCTTTTGAAAATATTATTTTGCAATACACGTCAATATGGACAATTAAAGGAGATCCTCTCGGTTGTATGGACATGACGCTTTTGACTGAAGGCGAAGGTTTATATTTGGCGGATGGAGTTGCAGTACCTATTACTTGGAGTAAAACTAGTCATAATTCACCAACACAGTATTTTACAGAAGATGGTGCCACATTATTATTGAACCCGGGAAAAACATTTATTAGTGTTTATCCTAAACACCGCACTGACTATATAACAATGGAGTGATATGATGAAAAATGAGCAAAAAGAATTGATGGATAAAGTATTATTACAAGAAGCAAAATATGCAAGAGAATATGCGTATGCCCCTTATTCAGGGTTTCAAGTAGGTGCAGCCCTTCGTACGAAAAGCGGAAAAATTTATCGAGGATGTAATATTGAAAATGCTGCGTTTAGCGCAACCAATTGTGCAGAAAGAACTGCTATCTTTAAAGCTATATCTGAAGGAGATACAGAGATTGATGCAATTGCAATCGTTAGTTCAGCAGAAGATGTTACCTATCCATGCGGAGTTTGTCGACAGGTAATGAGTGAACTTATGCCGGATGCGACAATCTATTTTGAAGATGCGAAGGGAAACACAGTGGTATCTAGTGTAAAAGAAGTGATGCCATACATGTTTGATAATGCCATTCCAAATAAAAAGAAATAAAAGGAGAGGAACATGGAGCATCGTTCAAAAAAAAGTAACTTACTTTTACAAGGTTCAATATTAGCCATAGCCGGACTTATTGTCCGGCTTATTGGTCTATTATATCGTATCCCTTTAATTAATATTTTAACGGATGAAGGAAGTGGATACTATGCAAGTGCATATACGGTATATTCCTACTTGCTTATATTGTCCTCCTACGGATTCCCGGCAGCAATATCTAGAATTGTATCGGCAAAACTGGCGAAGAAAAAATACCGAGAAGCTCATTTGATTTTTAAATTTTCGCTAGTGTTTTCGTTAATTATTGGTATTGTGTTTACGGCTATCCTTTATTTTGGCGCACAAATGATTGCAAACTTTATTGAGATTCCTAATGCGGCGGTTGCATTACAAGGTCTTGCGCCGGCACTCTTGATTTTTAGTATGCTGTCTGTTTTTCGAGGATATTTTCAAGGCATGAACACAATGGTTCCAACAGCGATTTCTCAAATTGTTGAACAAGTGTTTAACGCTGTCTTTAGTATTGTACTTGCCATGCTTTTGTTAAAGCATGGGTTTGAGTATGGTGCGGCAGGATCGAGTTTAGGAACCGCATTTGGTGCAATGTTTGGATTGATTTTTATTGTTTTTGTCTATATTGCATCCAAACCAATGATTTCACGGCGTATTGAGCGTGATCAAAATCCTTATGTAGATCATGCGGTATTTTATTATTGGAAGTTGTTGCTGATGACTTCTATTCCGATGGTCATTGGAACATCAACGTTTCATCTGACCAACCTTATAGATACGATTATGTTTAACAAAGCGCTTGCATTTCATGGGTACATACCAGATCAAATCGCAATGTTATATGGTATTTTAGAAGGAAAGTATAAGATTATTATTACACTGCCTGTGTCGATTGCTTCGGCTATGGCAACAGCATCCATTCCTAGTGTGACCTCATCGCTGGTTCGTGGAGATTCAAAGCTACTTGCAAAAAAGATTGATTTATCTATTCGTTCGGTTTTGATGATTACATTTCCGTCGATGATTGGAATTATGATTTATGCAAAACCAATTTTAGAACTTTTATTTACGAATTTAGATCATTTGGCAATGACCACATCAATTTTACAGATTGGGTCGCTTTCAATTGTGTTTTTTGGCGTCTCTACAATATCTATTGGGCTATTGCAGGGATTAAATCGACTTAATATCCCGGTGAAAAATGCATTGATTTCCTTAGTGACAAAAGTTTTGTTTAATATTGTTCTTTTGTATGTTTTTGATTTAAATCTATACGGAGCTGTTATTACAAATATTATTTTTGCAGGGGTATCTGCATTTTTGAATTTTCGAGCAGTGCGTCAAGAGATTACGTTTCGTATCGACATGTACAAAACGCTTATTGCCCCATTGATGAGTTCGCTGATTATGGGAGGGGTTACACTTATTTGCTACAAGCTATTGACCATAAAGATGTTAGGAGAACATGCGTTGCTTATCATTTTGCCTTTAGCAGTTCTGATTTATGGAGTTAGTATTTTAAAATTAAAGGCATTTAATCAAAAAGAGTTAGAAGAGATTCCTTTTGGGAATAAATTCAAACGTTTTTTATAGGAGAAAAGAATGGCAAAGAAAAAAATAATCATTATAGGCGGTGGCATGGCTGGAATGACAGCCGCAATTATTGCTGCTCAAAACGGTGCAAAAGTCACTTTGTTTGAACGTAATGATAAAATTGGAAAAAAACTGGCGGTTACGGGTAATGGTCGGTGTAACATATCCAACCAACATATATCCTCACAAAATTATCATTCATCAACAGTCAATATATTTCAAAATATTTATTCCCAGTTTGATTTAAGTCAGACCGTTCTTTTTTTTCAATCAATTGGTATTGATTTGGTCGAATTAGAAGAAGGAAAACTTTATCCTCAGAGTTTACAGGCAAGTAGCGTGGTCAAAGCGTTATTATATAGAGCAACAGAGCTTGGGGTTGAGATTATTTATCATCAACGAATATTAGATATTGAGTACACTAATAAGTTTCGTGTGTATGGACAAGAGCAAACTTTTTATGGCGAATACCTCATCATAGCTACTGGAGGTAAAAGTTATTCCGCTTCAGGTTCTACTGGAGATGGATATGCTTTGGCAAAATCTTTTGGTCATCAGATTATAGAACCCATGCCGTCCATTGTCCAGCTAGTTACGAAAAGTATGTATAATAAGAGCCTAAAAGGACTTAAAGTACAAGCTAAAGCTCAACTTGTTTGTGACGAGACACAGACAGTTCTTCGTGAAGAAGTAGGAGAAGTTCTTTTTACAGAGTATGGATTGTCAGGTCCGACGATTTTGCAATTATCAACACTTGTTGCACCTCTACTTAAAAAGGGGATGTCGTTGTCGGTTCATTTAGATTTTTTTCCGGAAAAAACACATGAAGAAATTGATGCATATTTGACTACACGTTTTACACAATTTCCAACCCGTAGCTTGGAGCAGGTGCTTAATGGATATATTAATCAGCGATTAATTATACCGCTCATAAAGTATCTGGAGTTAGATCACCTTAAACAGGCGGCAAATATAACCAAAAAAGAGCGGCATGCCCTAGCAAAAGGATTAAAGAATTTTTGGCAGACCATTGAAAGTACGTATATTTGGAATCAAGCCCAAGTTACGAAAGGTGGCGTTAGTTGCTATGAAGTTGACCCGCAAACGCTAGAATCTACAAAACAAAAAAAGCTTTACTTTATCGGTGAAGTTTTAGACATTGATGGAGATTGTGGTGGCTATAACTTACAATGGGCTATAAGTAGTGCAGCTGTTGTGAGCCAAGATATTTTACAAGGATAAAAGAAGGGAAAACCATGTTAATAAAAGTACCAAATATAGTCATAGAGATTCAACCAGAAAAAGGATATCTACATTCCGATAAGACGTTGATTCGAATGTTGTCAAAGAAACTGCGCATACAAGAGTCAAGGATTCGTGGTGTGTGTATTGACAAATTTTCGATTGATGCAAGAAAAAAACCACAGTTAAAAGGTGTGTATACACTGATTGCTGATGTTATGGATGTGCTTGATAGCCTTGCATTAAAAAAGGTAAATGCCACTAGTTATTCGAAGAAGACCTATGTTTTTCCACAACGAAAAGAAGCGCTTACACAACGCCCCGTCATTATCGGTTCAGGACCAGCAGGGCTATTTGCGGCCTATGCGTTGGCAACCCATGGACATTGTCCAATTATCATTGAGCAAGGCGAGCAAGCCTCGGTTCGTCAACATAAAATACAAGAGTTTTTTAAAAATGGACAACTTGATGAGTATAGTAATATTCAGTTTGGCGAAGGTGGAGCGGGAACTTTTTCAGATGGGAAGTTAAATACAGGGGTAAAAGATAAATTTTTGCGAAAACAATTTATTCTAGAAACATTTGTTGAACATGGCGCGGACCCTTCGATTCTTTATATGAATAAACCCCATGTAGGAACCGATTACCTAATTAAAATTGTAGAGAGTATGCGCAAAAAAATCATTGAACTTGGTGGCGTGTATCATTTTAATACCTTTTTTGAGAAACCCATGATTAACGAAGGGAAAATCATAGGAATTGAATGTGTTGACATCAAAAAGGATGTTAGAAAAAAGATTCCTTGCGATCAACTCATACTTGCTATTGGCCATAGTTCACGACGAACATTTGAATGCTTATACCAATTAAATGTTACGATGGAAGCAAAGCCTTTTGCAGTGGGGCTTCGCATTGAACATCCTCAAGAATGGATTGATGGAGCACAATACGGAGTGGAAAATATAGGATACGACTTGCCGGCGGCAGATTATAAGTTGACTTATCAAGCGACAAACGGACGCGGCGTGTATTCGTTTTGTATGTGCCCAGGAGGATTTGTCGTTAATGGTGCGTCAGAGCCGGAGGCTGTTGTGTGCAACGGCATGAGCCAGTTTGCTCGTAATGCATCAAATGCCAATAGTGCTATTATCGCGACAGTGTCCAAGGAAGATTTTCAGGATGATTCTCCTTTGGCGGGAATTGAGTTTCAAAGAAAATGGGAAAGACAAGCATATAAAATTGCAGGAAGCGACTATAGTTTACCGACACAAGATTATGTAAACTTCAAATGTGATGTCATGGGTGAGACCACAGCCGATACAGTTGTTAAAACAACAATACATCAAGAAGATTACATTAAAAGCACCTGTGAAAACCCATTAACAGAAGCGCCATTACATGAATGTTTACCTTCTGGCGTTGCATGTTCACTAGTTGAAGGGATTGAATACTTTGGCAAAATTATCGACGGATTTAATCATCCCAAGGCGCGGCTTATTGGAGTTGAGACAAGAACGTCGTCACCGGTGCGCATTATTCGTAATGAACAGGGGATGAGTAATATATATGGGTTGTATCCGGCAGGTGAAGGGGCTGGATATGCTGGTGGAATAATGTCAGCAGCCATTGACGGAATAAAGATTGCAGAAAAAATAGTCACTAATTAATAAATGAGTCTAATGTAAAGGATGAGACCATGCGTTTATTTAATTTACTTAAAAAGTACTATGCAAAGATACCGTTAAGCGTTACCAATATTTTAGGATACCTTTCGAACATTATACCTGCGTCTAAACGCTTTGGAAAGGTTTTTGAACAGCAATTTAAGCAATTGGAACGTGATCAATACGCGACAAAAAAAGAGCAAGATATAGCGGTTGATCATTTGTTTTTAGCGTTAATAGATCATGCCTATAAACATGTTCCTTATTACCGCGAACTTTTCGACAAAGAGAATATACGGGTAGAGGACTTTACAGGTATTAAGGATATTAAATATATCCCTTTTTTAACTCGAAAAGATTTAATGGTTAATCAAGAACGTTTAGTTGCGCAAAATGTGGATAAGAATACGTTGATTTATAAGACAACATCCGGAACAACTGGAAATCCAGTAGGATTTTACCTGGATGCAGATACGGTGATGAAAGAATGGGCGTATATCAATCATATGTGGACACGTGTAGGCTATAAGGCCAATAGTTCACGTCTTGTGCTTCGAGGAGCTGTTTTTCGTGAACAGGCACAAAAAGGCAAAAACTGGCAATATGACGCACTGCGTAAGGAACTTAGCTGCAATATTTTTGATATGAATGTAGAAAATCTTAAAGAATATTGTCGTGTGATTGAAAAGTATCGACCGGAATTTATTCATGGATATATGTCAGCTATCATTATTTTGGCAAAATTTATTGGACACAATGGGATAGAGCTTAAGCATAAATTCAAAGGTATATTAGCTATTAGTGAAAATATTATTGATACACAACGTACATATGTTGAAGAGATATTTGGTTGTCGTGTCTTTGGGTTCTATGGGCATTCAGAGCGGCTTGTTATTGCCGGCGAGTGTGAAGAAAGTTATGCTTATCATGTAGAACCAAGTTATGGATATATTGAGATTATCGATGAGAATGGTCAAGTTATCGAAGATGATCGTGTTGGAGAAATTGTGGCTACGGGATTTTGTAATCAAGGGATGCCGCTTATTCGCTACCACACAGGAGATATGGCTAGTTGGTCAATGCAACCATCATGTTCCTGCGGAAGGAGTCATCGACGTTTAGAAGATATTCATGGACGGTGGCGACAAGATGTCTTAATTAATCAAGACCATTCTTTTGTATCACTTACATCATTAAATATGCATTCGGATGTTTTTGACCAGATTATTCGATATCAATATTACCAAGATACGGTGGGAGAGGTTGTCTTAAAATTAGTGGTAACACATCCTTTAAGTGATCACGATACGAAGAAAATAATGATGCAATTACATGAAAAAACACAAGAAAAAATCGCCTACACAATTGAATATGTAGACGATCTTCCGGTAAAAGCCAATGGAAAATATTCGATGATTGACCAGAGACTTAATTTAGATTCTTTCTTTAAGATTATAGAGTGATTGATATTTTTTTGTAAGGTAATCCGTAAAGAATTTTGGATTAAAGGCTTCGCCGCTAGCGCCTTCAATAATCTTTGCAGGTGTTTGTGTGGAGCCGTATTGATGAATATGTGAGGAGAGCCAAGCAAGGATTTCCTCCATTTTTCCTTCTTCTAGACAGTCTAAAACATCTAAATCTTTTTGCATTGCATGTTCAAACTGTGCAGCATATGCACTTCCAAGAGCATAGGATGGGAAGTAGCCAAATAGACCTTCTGACCAATGGACATCTTGAAGAATACCGTTAGCATCGGTGGTTGGTCGAACACCGACATATTCTTCATATTTATCGGCCCAGCGTTTAGGTAAGTCATTGATATCAAAGGCGTGTTCCATTAATTCTTTTTCCATTTCATAGCGTACCATAATATGAAGTGGATAAGTAACCTCATCGGCATCTACACGAATAAGAGAAGGTTCAACTTTGTTAATTGCTTTTGTGAAGGTCTCTACAGAGATAGACCCTAATACATCTGGAAACAATTCGACTAACTTTGGCATATGTCTTTTCCAAAAAGCTTGATTGCGTCCGAAATTATTTTCGTATAGACGTGATTGGGATTCATGAATTCCCATAGATACACCTGTTGCCAAACAGCTAAAGCCAATTTCTTTGGATATATTTTGTTCGTATAGACCGTGACCTGTTTCATGAATGGTCGAAAAAATAGGGTTAATTAAATCTTGTTCATGAAAATGGGTTGTAATACGCACATCATCTGGACTCATGTTTTGAGTAAATGGATGTTCGCTTTCGGATAAACTGCCACCATCCATGCGAAAGTCCAGTGCTTCCATAATATATAATGAAAATGCTTCTTGCTCAGCAATGGGAAAGGTTGTGTTTAGAAACGAGGTCTCAGGTGTAGGCTGCGCTTGAATTTGTTGAACTAGAGGAACGATAGACGCTTTAAGTTCGTCAAAAAACTCGTCAAGCATCTCAACAGTTGCACCAGGTTCATAATCATTTAGCAAAGTATTATAGGGATGTCCGGTGTAGCCTCGATAGTTTATAAAACGTTTGGTTGTTTCGATAACTTTTTTGAGATAGGGTGCAAAAAGATTATAATCATCGGCTTTTTTTGCTTTTTCCCATGCGTTGGAAGACTCGACAAGCAGGGACTGATAATCAGCGTATTCTTTAACAGGAATAGGGCTGATTTTTTCGTATTCACGTTTAAAGTGTTGAAACTTGGCTTGTGTGAGAGGATCAAGCTGATGGCTTATCTTGCCAAGTTCGTGTAGAAGCTTATCAACAGTTGGATTAATTAAAGTATTAAAATATAAGGTTGAGACAAAACTAATGACTTCGGAACGTGCAAAGACACCATCTTTAGAGGCGGTTGTCATTGAGTCGAACCCTAGAAGTGACTCCATATACGTAATTGCGGCCATATCATGGTCAAGATCGTTTAATTGTTCAGTAAGTTTTTTCAGTGTGTCATTCATCCTAAATTCCCTTTCTTTGTTTATTAAAAACATTGTATCAGATATATAATAGATGTCAAAGTAAAAAGGGAACAAATTGAAAAATATTTCGTCATATAAGTGTAACATAAACCTATTTAGGATTGTTCTAGATAGTGTTATAATAAAGATAAGGGAGAACCTTATAAACACAGAGATAAAAAAGGGAGGAATTATGATGAAAGGACGCATGAAAAAAAGTATGCTGAGCTTGGGAATCGTTCTCATACTCATGAGTATGATTGGATGTGCATCAGGAGATAAGAGCTCGAGTGTTATGGAACAAGAGGCCGGCAACATGACAGAAGAAACCAGCGATATATCAATGGATTATGATGCGGTCGATGATTATGAAGCTAAACCCATGGAAGATGAAAATTATGGTGTGGATGGCTCGAGTAATGTTCCGGTAGGTATGAACCTGGATGATTCACGTAAGTATATTTTAACGTATAACTATGAAATGGAAACATTAACGTTTGATGAGACCCAGACACGGTTAAATCAATTAATTAATATGCATAGTGGATACTATGAATCCACACAAATTTCGGGACGTAATATGCGTGCGAATTATACGCAGCGACGATATGGAAACTTTACAATTCGCATTCCCAAAGATCAAATTGTTGATTTTCTAGAAGGGCTTAAAACCATTGGGGCCAATATACTAAATGAAACCAGCGACCAAGATGATGTGACCAATCAATACTATGATTTAGACGCACGTATCAAGACGCTAGAAGTTCAAGAAGAACGTCTAATTAGTATTTTAGAGACGGCAGATGAGTTAGAATATATTATAGAACTTGAGCGAGAATTATCAGATGTACGTTATGAAATCGAACGTAACATGTCCTCGTTTCGTAATCTGGAAAACCGTATCAGTTATACCACTGTACATTTAAGCTTACAAGAGGTCATTGAAGAGACCGTGATTGATGAAGAACCAACATCTTTTATTGACAAAATGAGTTATGGGTTCAAACAAAGTGTAAAAGCAGTTGGAAGATTTTTTGAAGCATTGGCACTATTCTTTATCACACAAAGCCCAATTTTACTTGTTGTCTTTATATTTGGATTTGTAGGATATAAAGTTATTCGATGGATGATAAAGAAAATATTTCAATCAAAAGATAAAATGAAAGAATAAGGATTGAATATAAGGCGTATTTCGTGTATGATGTTTTTATGATTTGCTATATGCAAATCATAAAAACTATTATATGTATATGAGTATAGGAAGTAACTCTATACTTAGAAGGATGGATTATGGAACATAGAATACACTTAAATGAAGCACAGCGAATTGTAATAAAGATAGGATCGTCATCACTTACCCATGAAAAGACTGGACATATTAATTTACGGCGTGTAGAACATTTTGTTCGCCAAATCTCAGATTTAAAAAATTCGGGAAAAGAAATTATTGTTGTTAGTTCAGGCGCACAAGCGGTAGGAATCAGCGCTATTCACTTAGATAAAAAACCAACAACACTACCGGAAAAGCAGGCAATTGCTGCTATTGGTCAAGCTTCACTTATGATGCTATATCAAAAATTATTTCATGAGTATAACCATTTAGTGGGACAAGTATTACTGACAAAAGATATTCTTGATGATGATGAACGTTATCGTAATGCAAAAAACACAATGGAAGCATTACTTAAAATAGGCGTCATTCCTATTGTTAATGAAAATGATACGGTTTCTACAGATGAAATCGAATTTGGTGATAATGATCGTTTATCTGCTATGGTTGCAGTACTATCCGATGCCGATTTATTGATTTTACTTTCGGATATCGATGGTCTATATGATAAAGATCCAAAAGTGTACCCTGACGCTAAAATTGTCGAGGTTGTGCATGAAGTGGATGATTTTATATATGAAATGGCAGGTGTATCAAAATCTAAATTAGGTACAGGAGGAATGTTGACAAAACTCATGGCAGCAGAGATGGTCAACAATTCAGCCATAGACATGATTATCGGAAATTCAAAAACGCCCTATGTATTACAAAAGATTCAAGATGGAGAAGTGATTGGAACCATATTTAAAGCAAAGGAAATCTAAATCAGATTTAAATCCCCTTCATTTGATGGTATAATGAATATACTATGATAATGGAGGTTTTTCTATGTTGAATACACTTTTTGGTGAAACTTTGTATCGTCGACTTAAACCTTTAGCAAAAATCATTTGTTACCACAAATATAATGTCGTTGAAGGGGACTATACGCTTCCACAAGAGGAAGCCTATGTTCTTGTCGGACAACATATTAGTGGAATCGATTCGATGATTATTAATTGTTTTTCTAATCGTTTGATTCGTTTTTTGTATGAAGACTATACACCGATGCCTACATTACAGCGACTCTTTTTAGAACGTTTTGAAATGATTCCTTTTCAAAAACATATGACAGAATACGAGGCGGTGCAAAGCATACAAAAACATTTGCTGGCAAACCATCCTGTAGGTATTTTCCCGGAAGTTGGACCAACATGGGAAAACCATGAGCAAGTGACAATCCCGGCCATGGCAAAGCTGATTAAGCAGATGGGGGTTGGGGTTTATGGTGTGCGCTTATATGGAAGTTATTTATCTAAACCAGAATGGGCAAGACACTCTCGCCGTGGACAGATAAAGATTGAAACGTTTCTTGTCCTTTCAGCACAAGATGTACAAACATTATCCATCCAACAAATTGAAAAGCATCTATCTGCAGCAATAGAATATGATGATTCTATATGGCAATCTGAAGCCGATGTCATGTTCAAAGGCAAGCGTCGCGCTGAAAATATTGAACGCCTTTTATATGCATGTCCAGAATGTAAAGCCTTTAATACGTTTACATCCCACAAGCATGAGTTTATATGTAATTCTTGTGATACACGTTTTTCTTATTCTATGTATGGAACGATTGAACAAAAAAATCAACCCTATAAAATGCAGATAAATACATGGACAAAATGGCAGGCCACTTGGTTGGATAAGATAGATTACTTTCCCGAATGTCGTCAAATGGAAAGCTATATTGATGAAAGTCCTTATATTGGACCGATCGTCATATCAAAAGAAGGAATATATGTTCAAACATTTATTCCCTATAAACAGATGCAATACCTTCGAAGCATCGGTGCTTTTGCAATCGTTTTTTATTACAAGGATAAAAAATATCGACTTGTTTTTAAAGAAGGAGCAACGGTGTCTGTTAAATTTATCTATGATTACATAAGGCTACATCAAAATTGCATTTGATGATGCTTCGTGGTATCATATTTGATTATAATTATATGCCAATATATTAAACAATATTCATAAAGGAGAATCTCATGAACCCAAATAAACTTAATCGTATTAATGCACTATATAAAAAGTCAAAAGAAGAGGGACTTACAGAAGCTGAGAAGAAAGAACAGCATACGTTGCGTCAAGAATATATCCAATTAGTCCGAAAGAATCTTAGAGGAACTTTGAATAATACGACCATCCAATATCCAGATGGGACACAACAAAAGCTTGAGAAAAAATATGAACACTAACTCAAAACAGTTAAAAGAAAATATTCGAACCACATATTTAGCAAAAAGAAATATGCTATCAAAGGATACAATTAGAATATCTAGTCAGGCCATTATCAAGAAAATTATGTACAGCGATCGGTATTTGCATGCAAAAAAAATATTTTGCTATTATCCAAATCAAAATGAATGCAACCTTCTTGAGCTTGCAGAACATGCCCTTAATGCAGACAAAATTGTCGCGTTTCCTAAGTCTTCTTCTAAAAGGCACATGGATTTTTTTCAAGTCAATGCATTGGACAATTTTACACTAGGACGCTTTGGGATTATGGAACCTAGCACTAGCTGTTTGGTTGATCCAGATGAGGATACATTAATTCTTGTTCCAGGGATTGCTTTTGATGACAAGAATTATCGTATTGGACATGGAGGAGGATACTATGATACGTATTTTCATCGGTTTTCTCATTCGCTGTACAAAAAAATCGGTGTTTATTACCAATGGCAACAAACACCGAGTATTCCCGTTGAATCACATGATATACCTTTAGATGCGATTATTGTTGATTAATGGCTATCTTGAAGGGATAAAAAAGTTTTAGATACAAGTTCAAATTCCTCATCTTCATCAATCATCTCAAGATTTATTGAGTGATCGTCATTCTCATCAAAGCGATATAATAACGCGCGATGATTATCTGGGTGAAGTAAAGCGATATATGTTTGTTCATTAATTGTAAATGAATCAATAATTTGACATACGAGTGTTGTATCATCCTCTAATGTTAATGTGATACTTTCTTTTTCATGTCCAGAGCAATCACATGAATGTTCAGAACATGAACAATCGCCGTTGCAATGGTTATGGTCTTTGGTTGCCATAGGAACTCCTTCCGCAAACAATCCGCATAGCGGAGCGAGGGATAGCCTCTTTGTTTAAATTATTTATAGTGAATTGTACATTACCATTCTTATTATACTGAATGTCAATTGAATGTCAACCAAACAAATGTTGTATATCTTTTGAACATGGGATATAATGTAAGGTAAAGAAACACTGGAGGATTATTATGATAAGTTATATTCACGGTATACTGGTTGCAAAGCGTGAAGATTCAGTAGTTATAGAATGCCAACATATTGGCTATGAAATTTTTGTTCCTTTAAGCGTCATAAGTCAGCTGCCAAGTATTGGATCAGAAGTGAAAATGCATACGGAACTATATGTACGGGAAGATGTTCTACGACTTTATGGGTTCATATCGGATGACGATATTGATGTGTTTAGAAAACTCATTAGTGTATCGGGGATAGGACCTAAAGGAGCGCTTGGTATTTTGTCGACGCTGACCCCTGATGATTTACGGCTTGCGATTATGACAGATGATTCAAAGCGAATAAGCCAAGCCAAAGGAATCGGAAAAAAAACGGCCGAAAAACTTATTATCGAATTGAAAGATAAATTAAAAGTTGTTGATCTAGAGGTGCTAAGCGCTTCAACAGAACAAACGTTACACAGTACGTATATTGATGAAGCTTTGATGGGCTTAACAGGACTTGGGTATACAGAGACAGAGGCGCTTCATGCAATTAAACATGCACAACACGCCGACTCAACGTCAGAGCTCATAAAGCAGGCGCTTATTTTCTTAGCTAAGGAGTAGACATGAAAAAACGATTAATAACCAATCAAATGATAGAAGAAGACATTGCTATAGAAACGTCGTTACGACCCACATGTCTTGATGAATACATAGGGCAAGAAAAGGCTAAAGAAAATATACGTGTATTTTTAGAGGCGGCAAAAAAACGTAATGAACCTCTTGACCATGTATTACTCTACGGTCCTCCCGGCTTGGGAAAAACCACACTAGCATCCATAATCGGCCATGAAATGGGTGTTAATTTAAAAATCACTTCGGGTCCGGCTATTGAACGTCCGGGGGATATTGCTGCGCTACTTAATAATCTCCAGGAAGGTGATTTGCTTTTTATTGATGAGATACATCGATTGAATCGTCAAGTGGAA
The DNA here is from genome assembly GCA_002382805.1 of Clostridiales bacterium UBA4039. Classification (GTDB taxonomy): domain Bacteria; phylum Bacillota; class Clostridia; order Lachnospirales; family Vallitaleaceae; genus UBA1351. The sequence continues at coordinate 30,279 of DGAD01000022.1, read as the reverse complement.
GAAGTTATGTATCCGGCGATGGAGGATTATGTCATTGATATCCTTATAGGAAAAGGTCCGGCGGCAAAATCAATTCGCTTAGATTTGCCTAAGTTTACACTAGTAGGAGCAACGACGCGTGTAGGTCTCCTTTCATCACCGCTTAGAGACCGTTTTGGCGTTTTACATAAGCTTGAATTTTATACACCTCAAGAATTAGCGACAATCATCCACCGTAGTGCAAAGGTTCTTAATGTTGAAATAGATGCAAAAGGCGCTTATGAGATTGCACGTCGATCAAGAGGCACGCCACGCTTAGCCAACCGTCTGCTTAAACGTGTACGGGATTTTGCGCAGGTAAAGTTTGAAGGGGTAATATCTGAAGAGGTCGCTAAAGCTTCGTTGGATATGTTAGATGTTGATCCCTTAGGATTAGATAATAATGACCGTAAAATGTTGTTAACGCTCATAGAAAAATATCAAGGCGGTCCGGTAGGGTTAGATACTCTAGCGGCCACGATTGGAGAAGAATCAGATACCGTTGAAGATGTCTATGAACCATTTTTATTGCAGTTAGGCTTGTTAAATAGGACACCGCGTGGGCGTATGGTAACACCTTATTGTTATAAACATTTTGGATTAGTTATGGATAATTAGTATAATTAGGGGGATATATGGATAAAGAATTAATTTTATTAAATATCATTGAATCCGATGGAAATGTTAATCAACGTGTATTGGCAAAAGCTTTAGATGTGAGCTTAGGGACCGTTAATCATATGTTGCAAGAGTATGAAGAAGAAAATATCATGACGCCGATTCGCAAAAAAAATCGTAAAGTAGAGTATCTATTGACAGATTATGGTAAAGAATATCATAATAAGTTATTAGTCGACTATATTTCTTCATGTTTTGAAGCGATTGCACATATTCGTAAAAAAGTAAAAGAGCAGATTTATTTGTTGCTAGATCAGGGTATCCGACAGTTTTTTATACAGGGAAATACAGATGAAATTAGTCGAGTGGTAAAGATGTGTTTAATTGAAATCAGCCGTGAACAGACAATATCATATGAACTAATTAAAGAAGAGCAAGCATTTGATGAAATGTTACAAAGCATGAAAGCAGATGAGAAGACATGTTCAGCTGTCATTGGATGGTCCGTTTTTCCTAATCAAGATTATAATGAAGTACTATATAAAAATTTATTATCCTAAAAACTATAAGGGGGTTATTGTATGGCACAAAAGAATGAGTCGAAGGTATTGATCGGTGGAAATGTGTATACGTTAAGTGGTGATGAAAGTGAAGAATACTTACAGCACGTTGCGCTATATATCAATAAAAAAATGCAAGAAGTTCAAAATTCAGAGAACGGAAAAAAGTTGAATACACGCTTGCAATCGGTTCTTTTGGCGATTAACATTGCAGATGACTATTTTAAAGTGAAAACCAGTCTTGATGAAAAAGAACGTCAAATTAAAGAACTAAAAAAAGAAACAGATAGGTTGAAAAATGAACTTGATGATTACATTGATTTATTTGAACATGATGATTTGTAATATAGGAGGAGCTTCATGTTAAGTAAAGAAAAACGCCCTGAAATATTAGCACCGGTGGGACATATCGATGCATTTTATGCAGCAATCAAAGCCGGCTGTGATGCGGCATATTTAGGAGGGCTTGACTTTGGAGCAAGGGATTATGCAAAAAACTTTGATCATGATACATTAATCCAAATTGTTCGCTATGCACATTTACGTAATGTAAGAGTGTATTATACCTTAAATACATTAATTAAGGATATCGAGTATAAAAAATTAGATACGGAGTTAAAATTTTTAGATACACTTTGTCTTGATGGCTTAATCATACAAGATTTAGGTGTTTTTGAATATATACGGAAAAACTATCCTACGTTTATACTTCATGGAAGTACCCAATTAAATATTCATAATGTCGAAGATGCGCGTTTTTTTTATGAACTGGGATTTGAACGTGTAGTGTTGGCAAGGGAATGTCAACTAGGTGATGTTGAAGCAATTTGTTCTCAAGTTCCCATTGAAGTTGAGACATTTGTTCATGGTGCGTTATGTTATGCATTTAGTGGTCAATGCTTTATGAGTAGTTTTTACGGAGGACGAAGCGGTAATCGAGGTAAATGTGCAGGTCCTTGTCGCTTACCTTTTACAGTGGACAATGCAGATGGATATTTTCTTAGTATGAAAGATCAAATGACGCTTAGTATATTGCCGCAATTAATTCTTGCAGGAATTGATTCCTTTAAAATTGAGGGGCGGATGAAAAATGCCGATTATGTATTTCATGCAACGCGTTTATATCGAAAATATAGAGAACTTGCACTTACATGTATCCATGAGGATCGAGTCCATGAATATAGTGTCGAACAAAAAGATATCAATTTATTAAAGGTTATCTATAACCGCGGGGACTTTACACAAGGCTATTATTATGCCCAACCATCTAGCCAAATATCAATCGAGCATCCAAAGCACCTTGGACTGAAGGTGGGAAGCGCAAGACTTGAGAAGCAATCATTAACGCTTACCTTACATGAACCGTTGACAAAGGGAGATGTTCTTGAATGGCATGTACCGACAGAATATATGCATAAGGCAGAACATCCCACAAGTACACTGGATATGGATTGGACTAAAAAGCAACTGAATCTTAAGAAAAACCTACCTATAGTTAAAGAAATTCTGGCTTTGTGTAAAGATAAAAAAGTCAGTTTTCCGATATATAAAATATATGATCCGGCATTTTCAAAAGATTATTATGCGGCGCATATGGAGCCTATAACTTGGGTTGATGTTCAGGTGAAGGCTAATGTTGGTGAGCCCTTAACTATGAATATGATCTTCATTGATGATCAAGGGATGGAACAATCCTTTCATGTAGAGGGGGTTGTTGTTGAACCGGCTAAAAAACATCCTCTGGATGAACAACAGTTAAAAAAGCAAATCAATAAAATGGATGAACAAGTGTTTCAATTCAATAAGATTGATGTGTCAATGGGTGGTGATGGATTTGTACCTCTTGGGGCAATCAATCAACTGCGACGCGATGGCGTAGCACTATTAGAAGCGCATAAGCTTAAAATGCAATGGGAGCAAAGAAAGCCTTATCAACTAAAAAACTTACTGCAAAAACAAGTGGAGTTAAAAAAAGAAGATAGAGCGATTAGAAGCCAGTCTCAGATACGTGTGCGCATTGCAACTATCGATCAATGGAAAGGTCTTAAGGCAAGCTGTCAAAAAGAAAAAAGGGCAATTATTGAGCGAATATATATTGATTATACGGACATGCGTATTGACGAAATCAATAGCATCTTAATAGAGAAAGAGTCGATAGAGCCCAAGGCACAATTTTACTTGGCTTTACCACATGTTGTTTTGACCGCATCGAAAAAAAATATGCTAGAAGACTTTAAGCAAATAGACATGCAAAAAATAGACGGATTTTTAGTACGCAGCCTTGGACAAATTGAATTGCTAAAAGCATATCAGAAACCCTTGGCCTCGGATTATAATCTACATGCTTTTAATCAAGAGAGTGCAAGCTTTTTATCAGACTATTTTGATACGGTCACACTGTCTATTGAATTAAATGCAAGGGGAATGGAAGACATTATTAAACAAGCCCCTAAATTGGACATCGAATGGATTAGCTATGGGCACATTGCATTGATGCACTCTGGCACCTGCGTTTATAAAAGTCGCTATGGAAAATGTGACTATACTTCAAAAGGCCATTCAATGACCCTACAAGACCGTAAGCAAGAAGTGCAGCATGTCATGTGCCATTGCAAGTTTTGTTATACAGCAATATATAATGCAAAAGCAACGAATTTACTTGACTATACACAGCAACTCAAAGGTAAACATCGCATTGAATTTACGTATGAATCCGAAGAAGAAGTATATCAAAAAATGATAGAACTTTATCGCAATAATACGATTGGATTTGACGAGAATAAAATGACAAAAGGTCATATTCAACGCGGTGTAAAATAGGTGGATTATGCAAAATCTAAGTATTGTGCTTAACTATATTTATGTCATTATGTTGGCGGTTTTTACACTGAATATAATGGTCACATACAAACTCTCAACAGATGAAAAAAAAGCTTCGTTAACAATGGAGCAAATCATATTGTTTGCTATGTGCTTTTTGGGTCATGGCTATATCCTCTTTAATAATGCAGTCGATCAAAAAGGCTTAACTATATTAGGTCTAAACGTCATTGCTATTGGTTTGTTTGTGTATGGAAGTCAACTTTCCCATTATCTAGAACCGATTGTATGGCATGTTATTGCCATGCTTCATTTAATCGGCTCCATTATGTTGCACAGATTAGATCCGGACCTTGCTTTAAAGCATACTTTATTTGCATGTGTTGGCTTTATAGTGATGGTTGGTGTATTAGCAATCGTTCGCCGCATGAAAAAAATGGACAAACTAACATGGGTATATATCATCTTATCGGTGGCATTATTGTTTAGTGTTAATGCAACCGTCAATGGCGCGACAAACTGGGTCAATATTCAAGGGATTACATTTCAACCTTCAGAAATTGTGAAAATATTGTTTGCATTTTCTTTGGCAGCTATTTTTCATAGTCAGAAAAACTTCTTAGGACTTGTCAAAGGATCTATGTATAGCGGTATGCTTATTCTTATCCTTGTATATCAAAGAGACCTAGGAAGCGCCCTCTTGTTTTTTGTTACCTACATTGTCTTGTCGTATATGTACTATCAACAAAGATGGTTGCCCTTTGCGCAAATCGGTGTGTTAAGCATTGCAAGTGTTATGGCATATCAATTATTTTCGCATATTCAAGTACGTATTATCTCATGGTTATATCCATTTAATTATATCGACCGAGAAGGCTATCAAATTACTCAAGCCCTCTTTGCATTTGCCCGTGGAAAATGGATGGGCACCGGATTGATGCAAGGGATGCCCAAACGAATCCCAGTAGTAAATTCAGACTTTATTTTTGCAGCGATTGGTGAAGAACTTGGAAGCTTTTTTGTTCTTCTTACTATTTTCTTGTTTTATATGCTGATTATTATGTTGCTTGCCCAATGTCAAAAGAGTAAAAGACGATTTTTTCTATATGCAGGTATTGGTATGACGGTGATGCTTGGATTTCAGGGCTTTTTGATTATTGGAGGTGTCATTAAGTTGGTGCCCCTTACAGGAGTAACCTTTCCCTTTGTAAGTTATGGAGGAACATCGTTATTGACTTCTATAGGTATGGTTGGCTGTATTGATTTAATGAGCAAATTACCATGTCGAAAAGAAAAATATAGCTATAATGCCCATACATTGATTTCGTTAAAAGTTGTTATGACTATCCTTTATATGGCACTTATCGGATACTTTATGTTCTTTATCGTTGTTCAAAGTGAAGATGTACAGTTAAATAGTTATAATAAGCGTTTAGAATTTATTGAAAAAGAAATTATTCGTGGATCCATTTATGATAGTACGGGAGAGGTGCTAGCATATACAAAAGTTGAAGGCGATACTCAACAGCGTATTTATCCGTTTGGCAATAGCTATGCCCATGTCGTTGGTTATACGAATCCCGGAAAAACGGGAATTGAAGCAGATTTAAACATGCAGCTTCTAGATAGCAACCAAAACTTTTTACAGCAATTGCTTCGCAATGTCAAAGCACAAGAGCGCCGCGGAAGCGATATACATCTTACACTTAACCATACATTGCAACAAATTGCAGATACTAGTCTTGGTAATCGAAAAGGGGCTGTTGTAGCTATGGATCCGACCACAGGTAAGATCTTAGCAATGGTTTCAAAACCGGACTTTGATCCTAATGTTCTCTATCAAACATATGGCCAATTGTCTACAGATGCTAAAGAGGCAACGTTGCTTAATCGTGTGACGAATGGATTATATCCTCCAGGCTCAACCTTTAAGGCATTGACAGCGTTGACCTATATACGTGAACATTCAGAGCCCTTTTCTTATGTATGTAAGGGGGCGCACCAATTTGCGGAAAAAACAATTCATTGTTATGGTGACACGGCGCATGGTGAAGTATCCATTAAAGAAGCCTTTGCATATTCGTGTAATACAGCTTTTGCGGTCATGGGAGAGGCTGTGACAACAGAGCAGCTTGAAGAGACTGCCAATGATCTGTTTTTTAACCAAGCGCTTCCTTATGCGTATAACCATAAAAGAAGTCAATTTGGCTTCCCGGAATATGTGTCTGCTGCACTGCGTGCTGAGACCGTTATTGGGCAAGGAGAAACAATGATTACTCCTTTACATAATCTAATTATTACAAGTGCTATTGCGAATGGTGGATTGATTGTAGAACCGTATTTGGTTGATTATATTGAGAATCCGAACGGAAAAATTGTTGAACAAACATTACCTAATGGTTATGAGACAACGCTGACAGTTGATGAAATCAAAGCGTTGCGGGAATATATGGTAGCCACAGTTACAATGGGAACAGGAAAAAAACTGCGTAGTGACCACTATAGCGCTGCAGGTAAGACTGGGGCTGCAGAGAATCCTTTTGGAGCGACACATGCATGGTTTGTTGGATTTGCACCCGCACAAGAGCCACAAATAGCGGTGTCTATTCTGGTTGAAAACGCAGGGTCCAGTGGTGCTAACGCAGTGCCAATCGCAAAAGAGTTGTTTGATGCATATTTATTGAATTAGTGAAAAATTTGTTGCGTGAACACATAAAAGAATGTATACTCTATGTAAGACTTAATCTAGATTAGCACCCAATTACAAGGAGGCATACAATGACTGAAGCAGTAAGTTGTGGCGGGGTGGTAATCCACAGAGGAAAAATTCTATTACTCTATAAGAATTACAAAGGCAGATACGAAGGATGGGTCTTACCCAAAGGTACTGTCGAAGAAGGCGAAGAGTATAAAGACACTGCTCTACGTGAAGTGCAAGAAGAAACAGGCGTTAAAGGTAATATAATTAAATATATTGGTAAAAGCCAGTATTCCTTTCGGGTTGCCAATGATACCGTACTAAAATATGTACACTGGTACTTGATGAAAGCCTACAATTATTACAGTAAGCCGCAAAAAGAAGAATATTTTGTGGATTCAGGCTATTATAAATTCCATGAAGCCTACCACTTGCTTAAATTTCCAAATGAAAAGCAGATATTGGAACAAGCTTATGCGGAGTACCTAGAGTTAAAAAAATGTAATATGTGGGGAAACAAGAAGTATATGTAAAAGACCGTTTATCGGTCTTTTTTCTATTGTTTTTGTTTATGCTGATTCTAGGCAATCAGGAATTAATGGGTGTTTTTTTATATAAAAAAATATGTATTTTTATATGAATGGTGTACATAGTGATGTACGACCTTACAAATAAAAATACATATATCTCTCAAAGCAGTGCGGATGGTGGGAGTCGAACCCACACGATGTCACCACCGCAGGATTTTGAATCCTGTGCGTCTGCCTATTCCGCCACATCCGCATGTCTGACGCTTAATGATAATAACATAGGATGGCTTTTTTGGCAAGTACTTTTCTGGAAAAAATTATAAAAATGTAATTATTTTTTTGATTTACACGAACACTTAATGCAAAAGCATAGTGAATATGGTATAATTGTTTAGAATTTGGGATTACAATGAAGGGAGGCGTTTGGATGGATACAGTTGAAGAAAAACTGATAAAAAAAGCCCAAAAAGGTAATGTAAAAGCTTTTGAAAAATTAATACTTCAACATGAAGATCATATATATGCTATTGCACTCAAAGTGCTTAAAAATGAAGCGGATGCATATGATGCAGCACAAGAAATATGTCTAAAGATATATCAAAAAATAGATCAGTTCAAATTTGAATCGGCATTTAGCACATGGGTGCATCGATTAGCGATAAATACAGCGATTGATGAATATCGTAAAATCAAAAGAAAGCAACAAAAAGAATACTCCTACGATCAGCCAATTACAGATGATAATAATACGATGAAAGATTTTATTGAAGATACAAACGATACGCCGGAGAATAGTGTTGTTCGTCAAGAACAAATTCAGATGGTTTGGCAAGCGTTGGAAAAATTAAAGGAAGAACAGAGAAATATTATTATAATGAAAGATATTGAAGGTCGGTCTTATCAAGAGATTAGTGAATCCTTACAAATCAATATGGGGACGGTCAAGTCACGCTTAGCTCGTTCGAGAATAGCCTTAAAAGAGGTTCTAAAAGACTCATGGGAACAATCTAGCGTTTGAGACGTCTAACAATTGAAAGGAGGAACGGATATGACTGTTTGTAATGAAAAATATAAAGAGCTCATTGCGTTGTATTCAACAGGTGCGTTGACATCTGAAGAAGAAGATGTAGTAAAAAAACACATCAAAGAATGTGATGAATGTAAAGAAGAGTTTGAGATATATCAGGCAATTGAACATGAATTGGATTTATCCATGTATCAGGCACCTAAGACCTTGCATGACGATGTAATGAAGCGTTTACCGCATAAAAACGAAACTAGAGTTGTACGTTATCAGCCATATTTTAGTGTGGCAGCAGCCGTCGTATTTGTTGTTTTATTGGGGGTTGTTGGCTTAATGAATCCAAATATTCGACAAACAGCTTCAGATGAAACGGCAATAGAATATGATATGGCAACAGGAAGCGTTAATGAAGATAATACACAAATGAAAGATAGCGCTCTAGAAGAGGAAAATAGTGAAGTAGAAGCATTTAGTGCAGAAAGTTCTATGTCTATCGCTCAAGACGAAGCGGTGACAGAGGAAGCGGCTGCAGATGATTCTATTGATGCCGGGAATGCACAAGAAAGTATAGAGACAAATGTTATAGTCGAAGAACAAATCATAGAAGACACACCTCAAGCAACGCCTAGAATGGCGATGGAAGCGGTGGAGAATGATGTGGATGAACAAGCGGATGATAATTATCAGATCGTGTTTATCCTAGCGGCAATTATTTTAACAGGCATCGGCGGTGTCTTGATATATCGAAGAGCAAAAAAAAGATAGGAGATTCACATGAATAAATTGTTACTAATTGACGGAAATAGTATTATGAATCGGGCATTTTATGGACTGCCTTTATTGTCAGATGCCAAAGGAAGATATACAAATGCAGTCTTTGGTTTTTTAAATATCTTATTCAAGACTATTGATGATGAGGCGCCTACACATCTTTTGGTTGCATTTGACAGCCACGCGCCAACCTTTCGTCATGAGACATATAAGGAATATAAGGGGAATCGAAAAGGTATGCCAGACGAGCTTCGTAGCCAGATGCCTCTTATTCGTGAAGTTTTAGATACAATGAATATTGCAACATATGTGGAAGATGGAATTGAAGCAGACGATATTCTTGGAAGCTTGTCTTTGCGCTTTGAAGATGAAGGAGAAGTCACGGTGTTGTCAGGAGATCGAGACTTACTCCAGCTTGCAAGTGAAAAAACAAAGATTTCCATTCCTAGAACTAAAGGTGGAACAACAACGACCGAACATTATGACTATAATAGTTTTATGGAAACATATGGATTTACCCCGACACAATTTATTGATGTGAAAGGAATGATGGGGGATTCTTCTGATAATATCCCAGGAATTCCAGGTGTGGGAGAGAAAACGGCACATAAATATATAAAAAAATATCAAACTCTAGAAGGTTTATACCAACATATCGATGATTTAAAAGGCAAGACAAAAGAAAAAGTTGAAGCAAATAGGGAACTTGCTTTTATTAGTCGAGATTTAGCTACAATTAAGCGAGACTGTTCAATTGAAATTAATCTAGAACAGATGCGTCTAGACAATTATTTGAATGATCAAACATTCGACCTCTTTAAAGAGCTTAATTTTACACGTTTACTTACACGCTTTGACTTTAAAACAATCGAGGCGGCAAATGATGTAAAAGATTTAGAGTTTGAGGTTTTTGACCAATACCCTTCATATATAGAGACCATAACAAAAGAAGCCAAAGCGCATAAGATAGCATTTTATGCTTATCAAGAAGAAGATTACCTTGGCTTAGTGTGCTTGGTGAAAAAAAGTTCGAAAAATATCCAACGTTTTATTTATGAACAATCGACTCCACTAGCGGATGGCTCTAAAATAGGACAAGATTTACTTGCAGTATTTTCTCAAGCCGAGCAGGTGCTTTTTTATGATATCAAAGCATGGATGCATGCGTTTCATATTCCAGAAGAACAAGTGAAATTTGTATTTGATGATGTACATCTAATGTTTTATTTAGCTAAACCCAACAAAGGCGATTATCCACTACTTGATCTTGGATTAAGCTATACAGATATTACATTACATACCTTGGATGATTTATTAGGCAAAGGGAAGAAGAAAGTGGCTATTAACAGCATCGATGCGAGTAAGCGACAAAACTTTTTAGCTCAATGCGTCAGTATCATACATGATAGTTTTAAAGGTCTTACTCAGGCGCTGGTTGAAGATGAGATGCTTGGATTATATAATACGCTTGAAAAACCGCTTCTACTTATTTTATACAGTATGGAAAAAGAAGGAATCTGCGTTGATAAACAGGTTTTAACACAATTAAGCGAACGCCTTGAGGTAGAGATTGCAGAGATTCAAAAGCATATTTTTACATTGGCAGGGCATGAGTTTAATATTAATTCACCCAAACAATTAGGGGTTATTTTATTTGAAGAACTTGGTCTGCCGGTAATCAAAAAAACAAAAACAGGATACTCAACGAATGTGGATGTGTTAGAAAAGCTTGAGAGCAAACACCCTATTATAAGAGAGATATTACATTATCGACAGTTGACTAAACTAAAATCAACCTATGCAGATGGATTGTTTCCATATGTATTGGAAGATGGTAAAATACATACAACGTTTAATCAAACGATTGCAAGCACAGGACGGTTGAGTAGTACAGAGCCTAACCTTCAAAATATTCCTATACGACTTGAAGAAGGACGCCTGATTCGAAAAGCATTTGTACCAAAGCAAGGGCATGTGTTTGTTAGTGCGGATTATTCTCAAATTGAATTGCGGGTTTTAGCACATTTGTCCCAGGATGATTTATTACTGGAGGCATATAGGGAAAATAAAGATATTCATCAATTAACCGCTTCCCAAGTATTTCATGTACCTTTTGATGAGGTTACCAAAGCGATGCGACGTAATGCCAAAGCTGTTAATTTCGGTATTGTCTATGGTATAAGTGATTTTGGACTTAGTCGTGACTTAAATATTCCGATCTCGGAAGCCAAAACATATATTCAGGCATATTTTGATAAATATCCAAAAGTCAAAGCGTTTTTAGATTTGACAGTAGCCAAAGCTTATGAAGATGGATATGTGGTTACAATGTATAACCGTAAACGATTAATTCCTGAGTTGTCAAACAGTAATTATATGCGACGTTCATTTGGTGAACGTATTGCTATGAATACGCCGATTCAAGGAAGTGCAGCAGATATTATCAAGATCGCGATGATTAAGGTGTATAATCGCCTAAAAAAAGAACAACTAAAGTCAAAAATGCTATTACAGATTCATGATGAATTAATTATCGAAGCGCCGATACAAGAGCAAGAACGTGTGAAGAATTTGTTAATTGAAGAGATGGAAAATGCGGTAATTCTTTCGGTTCCTATGGTAGCAGATGCATCGATTGCAAAGAATTGGTATGAGGCTAAGTAATGCAAAAAGCAAAAATTATTGGTGTTATCGGGGAAACGGGAAGTGGAAAAAGTACATTTTCAAGGTATATACAAAATCTTTATACCTGTTTAGTCATTGATACCGACCAAATCGGACATGACGTCTTAGAAGAAAGCGATATCAAGCAGGCATTGGTTGATCGTTATTCTGAGGCGATTTTATGTCATGGGCTTGTTGATCGCAAACATCTAGGAACGATTGTTTTTCAAGATAAAAAAGAATTAACTTATTTGAGTCAATTGACGCATCCAAGAATACGTGAACATATCGTTCGAAAAATAGAGGAGAATATGCAAGACTATGCCATAATCCTTGTGGATGGCGTTGCACTCGTGGAGGCGAATATACACTTGTTGTGCGATTATATTATCTATATACACACAGCAAAAGAGATTCGATTAAAAAGATTAGTTGAAAAACGTAATATTCCATATAAACGTGCTGAAGCTATGATTGCTTCACAAAAATCAGAAGCGTTTTATGCGAATAATTCGGATTACACGGTGTCTTTGGACCAGGGAATCGAGTCTAAAAAAAAGGAAATCCAAAATTTGTTACAGGAGATATTATGAAGTATAAGGCAATAGTCATTCTATTTTTAGTATTAATAAGCTCTACTTTTACTGGATGTACGACAATTCAAAGAATCGCTGAATTTAATTTAGATCATTTAACCGTTGAAAAAGAAGTTGTCGAGATAGAATATGAAAAATTACCTGAATCAACCTATGTAAAAGATACGATTGAGCTTTCAATGGATAATGGAAAGACCCTTAATCCTTTAGATGGCGTTGCCTATAATGTGGATCAAGGGTTAAAACTCGTCTATGAAGGGCTTTTTGTTCCGGATGCGTATTATGCGATTGAACCGGTTTTAGTATCCACATATGAACAAATCAATGATACAACATATCGTTTAACATTAAAAGAGCACGTTCAGTTTCATAGTGGAGAAGCACTAAAGGCCGAAGATGTGGTTTATTCCTATAACTACATACTCTTGCAGCTTAATAGTGGATATAGATATGTGAATACATATATTCAGTCTATATCCGCTGAAGATGACCAAACACTTTTGGTAGAATTCAAAAAAAAGGATCGCTATAACCTATATGCACTAACATTTCCAATCATATCTAAGGCATATCTTGAGTCGGCGACATATAATCCAACACTGCCCATAGGAACAGGACCATACCAGTATGAGAAGTTTCAAAATATGATTGAGCTAGTTTTAAAAAAGAATGTGGACTATCATGGTGAACTAGCTAATGTTGAGAAAGTGCGTTTTACCTTCGTTCGAGAATTTGAAGAACAATACAATATGTTTGTGTCAAAACGTATCGACTTAATTGCACCTGTACTAACTGAATGGTCCAACTATTCAGATGATCAAAGTATTCATAAAAAGCTTTTTTTAAGTCCCTATTATTACTATATTGGTTTTAACCATTCAAGGGCGCTCCTTCAAGATGTAAATATGCGCCGATACTTTATGAATGCGATGGATTATAAGACTATTGGTCGAGATATATTTTTAAATCACTTGTTTTTTACGCCGCTACCTACTCATCTTGAGTCTGATATTCAAGGACAATTGGCTTCCTTTGATTTGACCCCAAAAGACACGGTACAAATGCCAGCAACTGCACAGACACAACCTTATCGATTTATATATTTACTTGAAGATGAGAATCAACGTAAAATTGCTGATACCTTTGAACAATCTATAGATGCTATAGATGATGGGAAGATGGATATTCTCTTTGAAGGGCTTGCCCGACAAGACTATGAAGCGGCTCTAAAAGAAGGGGATTTTGACATGTACTTGAATGTGTATCAAACCAGTCTTGTCCCTTCATTAACGCAAGTGCTTGGAAGTAACGGAACACATAATTATGGGAAGTATACGAACCCAAATCTTGATGGACTATTGGTCTCATATCGACAAGTTGAAACAGATGAGCAGTATGTAAACCAACTCAATGCATTAGGGGAGATAATCATGAGTGAACTTCCAATTATACCCATAGGATTTGTCGAAAACGGGATGTTTATCCATGATAAAATTGATGGGTTATTTACTCCAAATTATTTTCATTTGTATAAAAATATTCAGGACATAAAGATTACAGACCAATAAAAGTATGTTATTATATAGATAATGTGGTTTTAAATTCACTGGAGGAAGGAATACATTATGCAGCAGATGGATAATAATCTGATTTTTGGATTAGATATAGGAACGCGTTCAATTGTAGGAATCTTAGGCTATGAGCGAAAAGATGGTTTTCATGTTGTTGCATCACATATGGAGTTGCATAAGACGCGTTCGATGATTGACGGACAAATTCATGATATTGATCAAGTTGCAATGACGATACGAAAAGTAAAAGAGGCGCTGGAAAAAAAAGCGGGGCAAGAACTAACCAAGGTATGTATTGCTGCAGCAGGTCGTGTCCTTGAAACGATGGAGACATCTGTAACCATTGATATCGATGATACAACAGAAATATCAGACCAGCTTATACAATCCTTAGAACTACAAGGAATGGAAAAAGCCATGCACCAGATTAATTATCAAGAGAGTGCAAAGGAGCTGCCTTTTTACTGTGTAGGCTATAGTGTTACAAAATACTACCTAAACAATTTTGAAATGACAAATTTGTTGGGGCATAAAGGTTCAGCTATTGGTGTAGATGTTCTTAGTACTTTTTTACCGACAGAAGTGGTTAATAGTTTATATAAAGTTATGGATCTAGTTGGGCTTGAAGTCTATAGCTTAACATTAGAGCCGATTGCGGCAATCCAAGTGGCTATACCGAAGGAATTTCGCTTGCTCAATATTGCTTTAGTGGATATCGGAGCTGGTACATCCGATATCGCAATTACAAAAGGTGGAAGCATTATTGCTTATGGGATGATTCCAACAGCAGGAGATGAGATTACCGAAAGCATAGTGCACAAATACCTTGTTGATTTTGCGACAGCAGAAAAGATAAAGATCAAAGCTTCTGGACGAGGCAAAACCGTATCTTTTAAAGATGCAATTGGACTCAAACAAACCATTGACTTACATGAGGTGCGTGAAACGATTGCCCAATCTCAAAAGAATTTGGCAACCCTCATAAGTCAAAAAATTAAAGAATTAAATGGAGATAAGCCAACAAATGCTGTATTTGTTGTTGGGGGTGGTGGCCAACTTAGCGGATTTACGGATTTAATTGCCGATGCATTAGGTATTGTTAAGGAACGTGTGGCATTACGAGGACGTGACGTTCTAGCAAAAGTAAGTGCAGATGATAAAAATTTCAAAAAAAATCCGGAATACGTTACACCAATAGGGATATGTCTAACCGGACTTAAGAACAATCAACATGATTTTGTTGAGGTTTTTTTAAATGATGAAGCCATTCGAATTTTTAATACAAATCGTTTGACCGTAATGGATATTGTAGCGCTTAAGGGGATTGATCCAAAGTCGTTTATCCCTGAGCGGGGTCAAGGGATACAATACATCTTTGAAAATGAAGAAAAAGTGGTGCGAGGACAAGTCGGTGAGCCGGCACACATATATATCAACCAAAAGGAGGGCGATTTATCCTCTCCTATAACCATGCATGACTATGTGACCATTATTCCTGCAAAAAAAGGAGCCGATGCAAAGGTAAGCGTGGATGCTCTTTTGAAAGGACAAAAGTATATTTACATTAATGGGGAACAAAAACTGCTAGAAGTTGAGATTCTCGTCAATCAAATGAAAAAATCACGTATGTATTCCATTCAAAATGAAGATCATATTGAGATTATATACCCTACCTTAAAAGATGTGTTAGCGGCGTTTTCCGTTTCATATACATCGGTGTTTGTTAATGAACAACAAGCCAAAGAACAGCAACGGGTCTATTTTTCGGATTATATCCATACGTTTGATGAACACATAGAACTAGATGCCAGTGAGGCGCAACAGGTAAATGTAAAACATGAAGAACCAGCAAATACTATTTATATAACCGCTAACCAAGAACCTATCGAGTTATCTGGGAAAATGGAATATGTTTTTGTGGATGTATTTGACTATATTGAATTTGATCGTACAAAACCAAAAGGGACTCTTGTTACAAAAATCAATCAAAAAAAGGCAGGCTATATGGATGCTATAAAGCAAGGGGATCATATAGAAATTTATTGGGAAAAATAACGTTGAGGTGTACCAATGAAAGCAATAAATCGGCTACAACACAAAGTGTTATATGCACATCTACATTTTTTATCCATTTTATTTTTGTATTCGGGATATATCATTATTAATGAGTATAGTTCTAATTCCGATCTGCTATTTTTTGGATATCTTCTTATATATTTAATGTTAAGTGCCGTTTTTATTTATAAAAAACTTTTTGAGAAGCTTTGGATATATATTCTTGTTCGTTTTGGCTTTTCAATTGGCATTGTCTTTTTTGTGCCCAAAATTTCTATGGTATTTCAGCTTGTTGGAATACTTCTTGTGTTGCTATATATTTTTGAAATGTTTGTTCGAATTCCCAATGATGATTTTGATTATAAAATTCTTATCGGGTTTTTGATCATTGTCTTATGGATTCCTAGTTTTATACTTACAGTCCCTCAAAGTAAATTTACAATTGAAGTCCTGTGTAGCCTTATGGCGTTTAGCCTTTTTGTATCATGTGCATTTAAAATGTATGGCATATTACAACAAGATGCAGAGTTTCGTCTTTCGACACATCAGAGTATGTATCGCAAATCCGAGGCGCAAAATGAAGAGTTGCGCTTATCTCAAGAGCGCTTTAAGCTCATTCATGATGAAATGGCAAAACAAAAATACGACCTAGAACGCGCAAATGAACGGTTGAACCGAATTACAGGTGAAATATATATACAAAATGAATTATTAAGGTATATTAGCACGGCACTTGATATTCGGGAGCTAATTGAGCTTGTAACGGATGCAATTATCGGAACAACTGGCGTGGATACATGCTCACTTGTTTTATTTGATGAACGTAGCGAGAAGTATTATTATAAGATTGAATCAAACTACGAGGGCAACTATTTACGCCAATTGATTGATGATGTAGAACAGGGAAGGTTAAAAGAATACTTTGAAAATCATCGTGTCCTATTAGATAATAATGTAGAAAAAGATGCCTATGAATTTATTCATACACGACCTGTCGGTTCATTAGCCATTATCCCTCTAATTCGTGATACGATTGTCTATGGATTACTTATTGCCGAACATTCCTCAAAAAATATGTTTACGGATGCGAATATTCAATTTTTTACAGGGATCAGCACACAAATTACCATTGCCATCAATAATGCCAACCTTTATGCGCAAATGGAGGAACTGGCGGTTAAAGATGGACTGACATGCATATATAATCGTAAATACTTTATTGATCATATTGAGGAGCTTATTCAAGAGGCTGATCAAAAGAATCAGCCTTTATCGGTTGCTCTTTTTGATATAGATCATTTTAAATCCGTCAATGACAAGTATGGACATTTGTTTGGCGATGAGGCTATAAAACTATGTGCGTCAATTACAGATCGACTGGCCCGAGAATACGATGGGCTTGCGGTTCGCTATGGAGGAGAGGAATTTGTACTTGTGCTACCCAATAAAAGTAGTGCAGAAGCTGAAAAAATCGTTCGACAGCTCCACAAGAATATTAAAGAATCTATGTTGCTATATGAAGGAAAGGAATATGTAGAAGAAGTCTATATTGATATAAGTATTGGTGTCAGTTCCTATCCTGAGATTGCAAAAAATAGCCAAAAACTATTGACGAGAGCTGATAATGCCATGTACTATAGTAAGAAACATGGCCGTGGTCGTGTTACAATAGACTCAAGTGACCTTGACAAAGTTATATAGAAAGAGGAAAATAAATGATACAATTGTGCAGTCTTGCAAGTGGCAGTAGCGGTAACAGCATATATATAGGAACAGAACAGGCGCATATACTTGTGGATGCCGGCGTCAGTGGTAAGCGAATTGAGCAGGGACTTACTGCTATTCAAATTGATCCAAAATGTTTGCAAGGGATTCTTGTCACACATGAACATTCAGACCATATTTGTGGATTAGGTGTAATGGCACGTCGTTATAAAGTACCACTGTACTTAACATATCGAACATGGGAAACAATAAAAAAAGCAAATAAAATAGGAAAAGTCGATGAGGGGTTACTACGGTTTATAACACCGGATGAACCGTTTACGGTTGCGGATTTAACCATAAAACCTTTTCGTACATCACACGACGCCGTGGAATCGGTATGTTACGTGTTTGAAAATGCAGATAAGAAAATAGGGTTTGCGACGGATTTAGGTGTTTATGATGAATATATTGTTGAACAATTAAAACATTCAAATATATTGTATGTTGAGGCCAATCATGATATAGCTATGCTTGAAGCAGGGTCTTATCCATATTATCTTAAGCAGCGTATTTTAAGTGACTTGGGGCATTTATCCAATGAGTCCTCGTCCCAATTGATTTTTGACGTTCTCAGTGAACGACTTGAACATGTGATTTTGGCACATTTAAGCAAGGAAAATAACCACCCGGATATTGCATATATTACGATCAAGAATCTTCTTGATGAAATATATAGAGAAACCAAACAACAAATACAATTAACAGTGGCCAACAGAGATTATCATTCAAATCCCATTGTGGTTCATTAGGAGGCAGACATGAATAAAGGTATTATTACAGTAGTCGGAAAAGATACCGTAGGTATTATTGCAAAGGTATGTACATATCTAGCAGAAAATCAAATCAATATTCTAGATATTTCACAGACAATCATTCAAGATTATTTTAATATGATGATGATTGTTGATTTATCAAAAGCAAGCGTTAATGTATCAGAAATTATTGATCACCTTGATGGTATTGGGAATGATTTGGGTGTTCGTATTCAATTGCAACGTGATGAAATTTTTGACAGCATGCACCGAATTTAAGAAAGATAGGTGAAAAAATGATTAACATTAATGAAGTAGTAGAAACGAATCAGATGATTCTTGAAGACAATCTAGATGTTCGTACAATAACGATGGGGATTAGTTTGCTTGATTGTGCGTCTACAGATTTAAAGACATTCAATCAGAAAATATATGATAAAATCACAAAAAGTGCAGAAAATTTAGTGAAAGTCGGCGAGGATATCTCCAAGGAGTATGGGATTCCGATTGTAAATAAACGCATAAGTGTTACTCCGATAGCCTTAGCGGCTTCAAGTACAGGCGCAACGGACTATGTAAGTATCGCAAAGGCGATGGATCGGGCGGCAAAACAAGTGGGCGTGAATTTCATTGGCGGGTATTCTGCGCTAGTTCACAAAGGAACAACACCAAGTGATCAGATTCTTATTCAATCGATTCCAGAAGCACTAAGTGTAACAGATAATGTATGTAGCTCGATTAATGTCGGATCGACAAAAACTGGGATTAATATGGATGCCGTTCGAGACATTGGAGCAATGATCAAAAAAACAGCTTTTCTTACGAAAGATCGAGACTCGATTGGTTGTGCAAAATTCGTTGTCTTTTGTAATGCACCAGATGATAATCCATTTATGGCAGGAGCTTTTCACGGTGTCAGTGAAGCGGATAAGATTATAAATGTCGGTGTCAGTGGACCCGGTGTTGTTAATAAAGCATTAGAAGCATGTCAAGGAACGGACTTTGAACATTTATGTGAGACGATTAAAAAAACAGCTTTTAAAATCACACGTGTAGGACAGCTTGTGGCAAAAGAAGCGTCAAGACGTTTGGATGTGCCGTTTGGAATTATCGATTTATCATTAGCTCCGACGCCTGCAGTGGGTGATAGTATTGCTGAAATCTTAGAAGCAATGGGGTTAGAATATGTTGGAGCACCGGGAACAACGGCTGCGCTTGCTATGCTTAATGATCAGGTGAAAAAAGGTGGTGCTATGGCATCGTCTTATGTCGGTGGTTTAAGTGGAGCATTTATCCCGGTAAGTGAAGATCAGGGGATGATAAAAGCTGTCAACAAAGGCGCTTTGACAATTGAGAAACTTGAGGCGATGACGTGTGTATGTTCTGTTGGTCTAGATATGATTGCAATTCCTGGAGACACATCAGCGTCAACAATCTCAGGAATTATTGCCGATGAGATGGCTATTGGAATGATTAATCAAAAAACGACAGCGGTACGTATTATACCTGTAGAAGGCAAAAATGTTGGAGATATGGTTGAATTTGGTGGCTTGCTTGGTTATGCCCCGGTTATGCCTGTCAATAATTTTTCTTGTGAAGCCTTCATCAATCGAAGAGGACGTATACCTGCACCAATTCATAGCTTTAAAAATTAGGGTAAAGATTTTTCAACATCAATAGAAACGAGGAAATAAAATGAATATATATGATTTAGAACCACAATCCGTAATGAAGTTTTTTTATGAAATCAACCAAATTCCACGTGGAAGTGGCAATGAAAAGCAAATCAGTGACTATCTAGTTGCGTTTGCAAAAGAGCGCCAACTTGAAGTGGTTCAAGATGACGCGCTGAATGTTTTAATACGAAAAGCGGCAACGCCAGGCTATGAAAATCATAAAGGTGTGATTATTCAAGGGCATATGGACATGGTTTGTAGTAAAAATGCAGGTGTGGATCATGATTTTGAAAAAGATCCCATTGATATGTTAATAGATGGTGACTATATTACAGCTAATGGAACAACGCTTGGAGCAGATAATGGTATTGCAGTTGCTATGGGGTTGGCATTACTTGATGCGCAAGATGTTAAACATCCTGAACTCGAGGTGATTATTACAACTGATGAAGAGGTTGGCTTAAACGGGGCTATTGCTTTTGATGCAAATCAGTTGCGTGGAGGCTACTATCTTAACCTTGATTCAGAAGAAGAAGGCGAATTTACCATTGGTTGTGCAGGTGGCTTAAAATCTATCATCAATCTACCGGTATATAAAGAGACAATCGAGACAGACTCTTTAATATGTAAAGAAGTAGCAATTACCAAATTGTTAGGTGGACATTCGGGGGTGGATATAGAAAATTATCGCGCCAATGCAGCAAAGTTAACGGGAAGAATATTATGTAAACTAGATGAAGAGTTTGATTTTTCTCTATTGGATATTTACGGGGGAGACAAAGATAATGTTATTCCACGAGAAGCCTTTTTTACGATTGTCTTTTCCAAAGAAGAACAAGAACGCTTTGATCAAGTTCTAGATACGATTGCACAAAAAATCCAACACGAGTACCAATCATCTGATCCAAATATTGAAATCGTAAGTAAAACAATAGATGTGGAAAAAACGGTTGAAGTTTTGGCAGAAGCATCATTAGAATCATTGATTTTTTTATTAATGACAGTACCTAATGGTATTCAAACGATGAGCCCAGAATTAAAAGGATTTGTTGAAAGTTCATTAAATATTGGAAAAGTTGCTGTTGAAGATGATCATGTAGTCTTTTTATTTGCAGTACGAAGCAGTATTGCGAGTCTTAAAGAGCATATTACCAATCAACTAAAATGCTATGCAAATTATTGTAATGCTGAGTTCATCAAAACAGCAGAATATCCTGAATGGCCAGTTAAAAATGATACAGAACTTCTAAAAAAGGCCGTTGAAGTATATAAAAATATGTATAAAAAAGAACCGATTGTAAAATCGATTCATGCCGGACTAGAAGGTGGAGTCTTCATGGAAAAATTACCACACTTAGAAGCAATTAGCCTAGGACCGGATATGGAAGGGGTACATTCACCTGACGAGCGTGTAAGCATCTCATCAATTCAACGTACCTATACATACCTTATAAATTTAATAGAAGCACTGTAAAGTGCTTCTATTCATTACTTTATATAGTCTGCGTATTCAGAATCAACTTCTAATATATGGTAGATGAGCCAATCACTTAAAAAATTCAAGATATCATAATCAACTAATACATCATCGTTTTCATATTGCTCCTTAAGCTGAGCAATTTTATCAATAAACGCTTGATGTAATTTTTTGTGCTCTTTTATTTTGGGAAAATTATTTTGTTCCATTAGCTTTTCTTCTTCGGTAAAGTGGAAAATAGCATACATATGAAGTTCGCTAATGACTTTAGCTGTGGAATAAATGGGTGTTTTATTTTCTTGGTCAATAAGATTAAACATTTCGTTGCACAATTCAAATAATCGTTTATGATGCTCATCTAATGTTGTATTGTGTACAGAAAATTTTTCGTCCCAGAGTAGTAAGTCCATAAAATATTACTTCCTTTCTTTATTAACACTAATTATGTTATATCATACTCCTAAGCAGATTACAAGAAAAGCCTTTGACAATCTGTACAATCTACTTTATTATTACGATAGAAACCAATCGTTGGAGGAAATCAATTGAAAAAATTATCAGTACCACCACAACTACTTTTAAGTGTCGAAAAGCCGGCACAGTATATAGGTAACGAGATTAATGCAGTACATAAGGAAAATGGAACGTTTTCGACACATTTTGCACTTTGTTTTCCAGACTTATACGAAATTGGTATGAGTCATCTTGGACTGTCCATCTTATATAATTTGATGAATGCACGAAACGATGTTTATTGTGAACGTGTTTTTTCGCCCATGCAAGATATGGAAAAATTACTTGAGGATTATGAGATACCTTTGTTTTCGTTAGAATCACAAACACCGGTTCAAGGGTTTGACTTTTTAGGATTTACACTACAGTATGAGATGAGCTATACCAATATGCTTAATATTCTTAAACTTTCCAAGTTGGCGTTACGAAGCGCACAGCGTGATGTAATGGATCCTATTGTTTGTGCAGGAGGTCCTTGTGTCTATAATCCGGAGCCGATTGCACCGTTTGTTGATTTTTTTTATCTAGGAGAAGCTGAGGCGGCTTTACCACAGATATTAGATTTATATGAAACAATGAAAAATGACCCGACCATCGATCCAAAAGAGCGAAAAGCATTGTTTTTAGAGCGTTTGTTAGATGTGGACGGCGTCTATGTACCCCAGTTTTATGATGTGAGTTACCATGAAGACGGAACTATTAAGGAGCGACATTTACTTCATGAAAAGGCAAAACCAACCATTAAGAAGCAGTTAGTGGTAGATTTAGATACCATGCCTTATGCCAGTAAGCCAATTGTTCCATATCTTCAACCAGTACATGACCGTATTGTTTTGGAACTTTTTCGGGGATGTTCGAGAGGGTGCCGTTTTTGTCAGGCAGGCTTTGTCTATCGTCCGGTTCGTGAAAAGTCTTTAGATACGTTAAAGGAACAAGCTAGTGAACTTTCTACACAGACCGGTCATGATGAGATATCCCTTATATCTCTTTCAACAAGCGATTATAAAGAGCTATCTCCCTTATGTGACTTTCTCATTGATGACATATCCAAGGAGAAGAAGGTGAACTTGTCTCTTCCTTCTCTGCGTATTGATTCATTTTCTTTGGAGCTTATGAACAAAGTCCAAGACGTCAGAAAGAGCAGTTTGACCTTTGCACCGGAAGCCGGTTCTCAGAGGATGCGTGATGTCATTAATAAAGGGATCTCAGAAGAAAATATATTACATGGGAGTAAAGAAGCCTTTTTAGGTGGTTGGAATCGTGTGAAATTATACTTTATGCTTGGGTTACCTTCTGAGACCGAAGAAGATATACTAGCCATTAGTAAGCTAGCTGATGATATTGTGCGGACGTATTATAGTATTGATAAGGAACAACGTCCTAAAGGCGGCGTCCAACTTATTGTGAGTACAAGCTTTTTTATTCCGAAACCTTTTACACCGTTCCAATGGGTGGGACAAGATACCTATGAGACATTTATGGAAAAACAGGCTCTTTTGAATAAGGCAATTAATAAAAAGCGAATTAAATACAACTCTCATGATGCAAAGCTTAGCATGCTTGAAGGCGTTATGGCTCGTGGAGACCGAAAAGTTGCGGATGTTATTGAAGAAGCCTTTTTATCAGGTGCAAGCTTTGATGCATGGAGTGAACACTTTAATTTTGAGCGTTGGCAAGAAGCATTTGCAAAATGTGGCGTTGATCCTGCCTTTTATGCCAATCGTCATCGCAGTTTTGATGAGATTTTACCTTGGGACTTTATTGATATCGGGGTAACACGTCGCTTTTTGGAAAAAGAGTATTTACGAAGTATGGAACAGGTAGTCACACCAAATTGTATGGATAAATGTATGGCATGTGGAGCTACATGTTTTAACGGAGGAATATGCTATGAAGATAAGAATTAAATTTAAAAAAAATGGATTAATGCAGTTTATTGGCCATTTAGATTTTATGCGCGCTTGGCAAAAATTCTTCCGACAATCCGGGATACCCATTGCCTACTCTGAAGGGTTTAATCCACATCAGGTTTTTTCGATTGCGGCGCCGTTAGCCGTTGGAACAACCGGTGATGGTGAATATTTGGACCTTAAGCTAAGTGTCCAAGACTATGATATGGACTTATTTAAGCAACAAGTGGCTTCGGTTTTGCCGGAAGGCGTTGAACTTGTTGATGCAATTGTCTTGCCTGAAAAGGCAAAAGCTGGGATGGCTGCATGTTATGCTGCAGATTATCAATTGACCCTAAGTGATGAATTAAAAGCACGTATGTCCGATGAACGTAAGATGAACGAATTTTTTTCACAAGAATCTATTGTCGTTAAGAAGAAAAATAAAAAAGGAAAAATTAATGACTTTGACTTGTCTCCAGGAATATTTTCATATCAGCTACAGGGGCAGACAATCTTATGTAGACTGGCAACAGGATCTTCGCTTAACATTAAACCCGAACTTTTGATGAGAGCGTTGTTTGAATATATGGGAATTGAAGTTGAGAAGTTTACAGATACGATATACTATCTGATTCATCGTTATGAGATATATCAGAGTCTAGAACCGCAACGAACGCTCATTGAATTTGATTAAAATGGGGAGATTACATGAATGAATTGATTATTAGCCAAAAAGATAATACAATTATTATGGCTTTAATGGATACGTTTGATAAACTGGTTGAGATTAAACCCTATTCATTAAAACATACTGGCCAAGTTGGCTGGGTTTTCCTAGGTATTGTTCGTAAAAAAGTCAAAGGAATTCAAGCGTATTTTGTTGATTTTGGGCAAGAAAAAGATGGATATCTTCCCTTTAGTGAAGTGGAAAAGCCCTTAAGTATGGGAGAAACGGTCATGGTTCAAGTGGCAAAAGACAGCTATCAAACTAAAGGCGCAAAGCTGACAACCCGTATTAGCTTTAGTGGAGAATATACGGTCTTTGTCACCGATTCCAATAAAATACATTTTTCATCAAAACTGCCGGAAGATGTATGGACAAAGTCAACGAAAAAGGACCTTCTTGAACTCAAAAAAAATACAGACATTAAAAATTGGGGGCTTATTGTACGTACGAATGCATATGGATGTGATAGTCAGCAGCTTATGGATGAAATCAAACACTTTATAGAGCGGTATGAACAACTTTTATATATTCAAAAATATCGACCTTCCAAGGCCTGCATCTACGAACCTAAAGATCAATGGCTAACCTACGTTCAAAACATGAACAAAACAGAGCTTAAGCACATCTTTGTGGATTCAAAAGAGATATATGAACGCTTGCAGACTTATTTTTCCACTGTGCAATTGCTTGATGTTATTGAGATTACCTTGGTGACCAAAGACTTGTTTTTACAATATGATATACCCAAAAAAATACGTAAAGCACTGGCTCGTAAAGTATGGCTTAGTTCGGGGGCATCGATTATTATTGATCGTACAGAAGCTATGTACGTTATTGATGTGAACTCTGATAAAAATGTCAGTAAGACGAAGAGTTCACGTAATATTTTAAAAATCAATTGTGAAGCAGCAAAAGAGATTAGTCGACAAATCCGTTTACGTAATATGTCAGGTATTATTATTATAGACTTTATCGATATGGACAGTCAGGCAGATAAAAAAGAATTGCTGGAACAAATCGAAGGGTTTTTAAAAGAAGATCGAATACGTACACATGTCCATGGAATGACGCGACTTGGACTTATGGAGTTAACCCGTAAGCGGGTTGAGCCTTGCTTAGAAGATTTATTAAAAGAAAATGGATTTAAGCTTGACACAATAGGTATCCTATGATAAAGTATCTTAGTGGTATACCGCGCGAATAGGTTATAAGTACTATCGTAAACATAAGTTTTTGTTTAGGGGATAGTCACCGTAGTCGGCGAGTCTTAAAACGAGGAGGTGCCAATATGTACGCAATTATTACTACAGGTGGAAAACAATACAAAGTTGTTGAAGGCGAAGCAGTCCGTGTAGAAAAGTTAGAGCTTAACGAAGGTGACGCAGTGACTTTTGATCAAGTTTTACTTGTATCTAACGATGGAGATGCTAAAGTTGGAAGTCCATACGTTGCAAATGCAACTGTAACAGGAACTGTAAAAGCTAACGGTAAAGCGAAAAAGATTACTGTTTTCAAATACAAGCCTAAAAAACACTACAGTAGAAAACAAGGTCATAGACAACCATATACTGAAGTTGTTATTGACAAGATCAACGCATAGGCGATGAAATGATTAAAGTAACGATTTATAAAACTAAAGCCAAAGTGCGCGGTTATGAAATATCTGGTCACGCAGGCTATGCAGTTACAGGAAAAGATATTGTATGTGCTGCTGTATCTGTATTAGGAATTAATACAGTGAATGCGATTGAAGCGTATACGAATGCCAAAGTATTGACAGATGTCGATGAATCCGGCTATTTAAAAGTGATGCTTCTAGATACAATAGATGATAAGGCCCAAGTGTTGCTTGATGCATTTTCGCTTGGTGTTCAAGAGATTTATAATGATTATGGTAAGACATATATACATGTTGAATTCGAGGAGGTGTAAACCATGTTAAAAATGAATCTTCAATTATTCGCCCACAAAAAAGGGGTTGGATCAACAAAGAACGGTAGAGATTCTGAATCAAAAAGATTAGGTGCTAAGCGTGCTGACGGACAATTTGTTAAAGCCGGTAACATTCTTTTCAGACAACGTGGAACTAAAATTCATCCAGGTGAAAACGTAGGACGCGGTGGAGATGACACATTATTTGCTTTAGTTGATGGTGTTGTTCGTTTTGAAAGAAAAGGTCGCGATAAGAAGCAATGTTCTGTATATCCTAAAGCGCAATAGTAAATAATATAAAAGTTTCAAGTGAATCTCACTTGAAACTTTTTTTGTATTATCGTTTTGTGTTATAATGAATAAGAACTTATTTTACTATTAGAATTGAGGAATGTAAATGATATTTGTAGATCAAGCAAAAGTAAACATACAAAGTGGAAAAGGTGGCGATGGTTGTGTAAGCTTTCGTCGAGAAAAGTATATCCCTAATGGCGGTCCTGATGGTGGAGATGGCGGAAAAGGCGGAGACGTTATTTTAGAAGTCGATGAGAATATGAATACGCTCTTTGACTATCGTCATGTCAAGCACTATAAAGCTCAAAACGGTCAACCAGGTATGGGAAGCAATTGTCATGGAAAAAATGGTGAAGACCTAATCTTGAAATTACCCAAAGGAACAGTGGTAAAAGAAGCAGAGACAGGAAAAGTTATCTGTGATATGACAAAAGAAAATTCAAGAGTTGTTTTATTAAATGGTGGTCGTGGCGGAAAAGGGAATCAACACTTTGCTACACCAACCATGCAAATTCCAAAATATGCACAACCGGGACAAAAGGCTAAAGAATTGTGGGTTACTTTTGAATTAAAATCCATTGCAGATGTAGGCTTAGTCGGGTTTCCTAATGTCGGAAAATCCACATTGTTATCCAGAGTATCCAATGCAAAGCCCAAAATTGCTAACTATCATTTTACAACCTTAAATCCTAATTTAGGTGTTGTTGAGTTATATGGAGATAGTTTTGTTATTGCCGATATTCCTGGAATTATTGAAGGTGCTTCAGAAGGTATCGGTTTGGGGCATGAATTTTTAAAACATGTTGAACGGACAAAAGTTTTGCTACATGTGGTTGATGTAGCCTCAACGGAAGGTCGCAATCCGATAGAAGATATTGAATTAATACTTAATGAACTCAAGGCATATAACCCAAAACTCTTAGATAAGCCTCAAATTATTGCAGCAAATAAGATTGATGCAATGTTTGATGAAGAGAACTTAATCGCATTACAAGAGCATTTTAAACCCCAAAACATTGATGTATTA
This sequence comes from Clostridiales bacterium UBA4039, assembly GCA_002382805.1. GTDB lineage: Bacteria > Bacillota > Clostridia > Lachnospirales > Vallitaleaceae > UBA1351. The sequence continues at coordinate 2,297 of DGAD01000022.1, read as the reverse complement.
CCTATTAGTGGGGTAACGGGGGCAGGAATGAAAGAGCTGTTAACCCAGCTACATAAGATGCTCCAAGACCTTCCAAAAGAAACCTTTGAATATGCGCCTGAATTCACCTTTGATGATACACCTGAATATGAAGAGCCTATTCAAGTGTTTATCAATGAAGATGGCAATTATGCAGTGGAAGGACGTAAAATTGAACGTATGTTAGGATACACAAATCTAGAAGATGAAAAAGGATTTATGTTTTTTCAAAATTTCTTGAAAGAAAATAATATTCTTGATAAACTAGAAGAACTAGGGATTGAAGAAGGGGATACGGTTGTTATGTATAATCTCCAATTCGATTATTATAAATAAAAAGGAGAATTTATTTGAATATTAATAGTAAACAACGTGCATTTCTTAGAAAAGAGGCGCATCATCTTGATTCCATACTCCATATTGGTAAAAATGGTGTGACACCAGAATTAACAGAGGCGGTTAATGAAGCATTGGAAAAACGCGAATTAATTAAAATCAATGTTTTAAAAAACTGTTTTGAAGAACCTAAAGATCTTGCAGAACTTATAGGTGAACGTACACGCTCAATTGTAGTTCAGGTTATGGGGCGACGCATCACTTTATATCGTGAATCTCAAGATAATAAAACAATAGAATTACCTAGGAAGTGAGATTTTCATGAATAAAAGGATTGTGATAGTCGGAGGAACATTTAACCCGGTCCATAACGGGCATATTCTTGCGTTGCACGCATTATATGACTCGGGACATTTTGATGAAATCTGGTTAATGCCTTCAGGGACACCTCCCTTTAAAAAAAATGAAAAACAGAGTAAGGCACATCGACTGCAGATGTGTCGCTTAATTCAACAAGAATTGGAGTTTGTCAAAGTTTCTGAGTTGGAAATTGTCTCGGATGATGTTGCATATACTTATAAAACGTGGACACAACTAAGCCGGAATCATCCAGAGGATACTTTCTATTGGATGATTGGCGATGATCATGTGTTTCATATTGAACAATGGAAACACAGTCAGGACCTTCTAAGGGACGTTTCACTAGTGCTTGTTAACCGTGGAGGATATGATCCTAAAGCCGTTGATAAACAATGCGCATACTTAAAGGAGACATATAATGCGCAGATTCTGCAGGTGTCTATGCCAAAAATCGAGATATCTTCGACGCGAATCCGAGAACGCGTTTGTAATCAGCAATCTATTGTTGGCTACACGCCTCAAAGTATAATTGATTATATTGAGCAACATAATTTATATGGAGGAAACCCATGCAAATAAATCATCAATATAAAAACTTGCGAGAAAAAATAATTCAAAGACTAGAGAAAAAACAGTCTCAAAAACGCTTTAAACACACATTGAATGTTGAAAAGACAGCGGTTGAGTTGGCTGCCATTTACGGGGTGGATCATGAGAGGGTTTCTTTAGCCGCATTATTGCATGACTATGCAAAAAACTATTCAACGGAAAAAAAAGAGCAACTATGCCAAAAATACGCAATTGCTTTATCAGAGCTTGAACATGAAAATATGGATTTAGCACACTCAAAACTCGGAGCTGCGATTGCTAAGGAAAAGTATCATATTGAGGATGAGGACATTCTCAATGCGATTTTATTCCATACGACAGGGCGGCCCCATATGTCTCTTATTGAAAAAATCATCTACATATCTGACTTTATTGAGCCTGGACGTAAAGAATTTCCTGGACTTGTTAAAGCAAGAAAACTCGCATATGAAGATATTGATAAAAGCCTCATTAAGGTTTTGTTATTATCAATTAATCATTTGGTGGATCAGGAAAAACCTATTGATCCAGTAACAGAGCAAGCTTATGAATATTATTATCAACGATATAATGAAAAAGTTGTATAGGTAAAAGAAAGAAGGTTTTCGAATGAATGAATTTTTAAAAAGTGCTGTAAAAGCTATTGAAGATAAGCAAGGTCAAGATATTCGTGTCATTGATATTCGTGATGTGTCGGTTCTTGCGGACTATTTTATTATTGCGCATGGGAAAAACACACCACAAATTCAAGCAATTGTTGAACATATTGACTTTGTGTTGAGTAAACAAGGGCATGAACCTTTAAGTGTAGAAGGTGGACGTAATGGCGGCTGGAATTTGCTGGATTACGGTCACACAATCATTCACATTTTTGGTGTGCAAGAGCGATTGTTTTATGACTTGGAACGATTGTGGGTTGATGGTAAACCTGTAGTTATCGAAGAGTAGAGTAGACGAAGAGTAACATAAAAAAGAGGCTCTTTGTCAAATGTTGG
>DGAD01000054.1:2340-168994 GCA_002382805.1 Clostridiales bacterium UBA4039 | reverse complement strand
TGACAAAGAGCCAAAAAAAAACCAGCTCGCCCTTTAACAGAATATCACAAAATCACCATCACTTCAAACAGCGTAAGCAAAAAAAGCCTTGAAATATATTATTTCAAGGCTTTGATTAAGCAAAACATGCGTAAAAAACTGATTATCTTTTTGAGAACTGAGGTGCACGACGCGCGCCTTTAAGTCCGTATTTTTTACGTTCTTTCATACGAGGGTCACGTGTTAAGTACCCTGCTTTTTTAAGGGCTGGACGCAATTCGATATCTGCTTCAAGTAAAGCTCTTGCAATACCGTGTCGGATTGCACCTGCTTGACCTGTATATCCGCCACCTTTAACTGTAACTAATACATCGAATTTTGATAATGTATCTGTAAGTACAAGGGGTTGTTTTACGATTACTTTTAATGTTTCAAGACCGAAAAATTCATCAAGGTCTCTTTTATTTACTGTAATATTACCATTTCCAGGTACTAAATATACTCTAGCTACACTACTTTTTCTACGGCCTGTACCATAATATTTAACTTGTGCCACGATTTTTCCTCCTTCCGAATCCTAATTAATTATTGAATGTAAGAACTTCTGGTTTTTGAGCTTCATGTTTGTGGTCTGTACCTTTGTATACACGTAATTTTGTTAACATCTTACGTCCAAGTGTATTTTTAGGTAACATTCCTTTTACAGCGTGCATAACAACTTCTTCAGGTTTTTTGTTCATCATGTCGCGATACTTCACTTCACGAAGACCACCTGGATGTCCTGTATGCCATCTGTAAAGTTTTTGATCAAGTTTTTTACCAGTAAGTACTACTTTATCTGCATTAATTACGATTACGAAATCGCCTGTGTCCACGTGTGGTGTATAAATCGGTTTGTTTTTACCCGTTAATACTTTTGCTATTTCTGAAGCTAAACGTCCAAGAGTTTGGCCTTCAGCGTCGACAACATACCATTTTCTTTCAACTGTTTCAGCATTTGGCATGAATGTTTTCATGGAATTTCCTCCTTAAATTATCAAACTATAGAATCTATGTTATAAAATCCGGGGCTTTGGATTTTATTAGTAAACTCACGCTTCCATATTATAGTACATCTATCCGTGTGTGTCAAATGTTTTTTTCTAATTTAATACCTTTTTTTCCAAGGTTGATGAAACAAAAGCAGTTAGCGGAATAGCACAGATTAATCCAATCGTTCCCGAAACAGCTCGTACAACTTCGGTGGCTACTAAGTCCATATTAATGATATCTACATAACTGATATCATTGACCATAAAAATCAAAATCAAAAAGACCGATGTTCCAACATAGGCTAATATCAAGGTATTTACCATCGTTCCCATAACATCTCGCCCAATATTCATTCCGGATTTAAACAAATCCATGGCGCTCATCAAAGGATTGGCTTCCGTCACCTCGTTGATGGCTGAGGCAATCGACATACAGACATCCATGACCGCGCCAAGGGTTCCTAACAAAATACTGGCAAAGAGAATCCCATGAATATTAAAAGCCACCGGATGATCACTATAGACAAGCATTTGAGCTTCTTGTGTTCCAAGGCCTGTCAAATTCGACGTGTTACTTACTAATAACGCAATAAGTCCGGCAATAATAACACCGCCTATGGTCCCGATAATGGCTGATATAGCTTTCAAATTAAATCCTGCCACTAAAAACATTGTCATAATAGTTAAAACTAGGCTAACAACAATCGAAAGGAAAATAGGGTTTCCTCCAGATACAATGCCATTGAGTAGATAATATATACCTACAACTGTTAATCCTAGTGTTATCAAACTTTTTATACCTTTTATGCCACCAACAATAATCATTAGTATAACAAAAACCCCTGCTAATACATAGATATCCTTATCGCGGCGAAATTCATGAATATGCGCTGCCAATTCATTGCCTTCTTCGTCATATTCAAAAAACACATAAATATCATCGCCTTTTTCTACCTCAAGAGTATAAGCCATAATTTCATCGATATTATTCTTAATCTCGATAATCTCGCCCTTTTTTTCTTTATCTAACAACTCAACCTTTAACAATTGGGTCCGTCGATAATACTCTCCACCTGATGTTTGAATGCTACTGTCTTCCTCGGATATTATTTCAATAATTTCCCCTTTATATAAAGTTGGCTTTTGATATTCACTCTGCGCTTGCAAAGCAATATTAAAAAAACTTAAACATAGTATCACAAAAATTATTAGCCTCTTATGCATGTCTTTATTCTCCTAACTATAGTATATTTCCATAAGCGTCAACCCATTGGCAGGCGCTGTTTTTGTTGCCTTCATCCTATCTTTCTCTTCCAATATTTTTTTGATTGTTATCGGTTCTATTTTGCCTCGTCCCACTTCAATAAGCATTCCTGCAATAATTCTTACCATGTTATATAAGAAACCGTCACCTTTGACATCGATATGAATATATTTATGCTCTCGCGTGACGCAACATCCATATAAAGTGCGCACAGTATCTTCGACAGATGTTTTTTTTGAACTGTAAGCCATAAAATCGTGTTTACCAACAAGCCATTGGGCCGCTTCTTGCATTTTCTGCACATCAAGTTCTCTGGCATGATAGTAATATGAGTAATGCATATATTGAGGAAGTGCATATTCATCATTATATATCGTATAGCGATAGTGCTTTCCTTTGGCGCTATATCTTGGATGAAAATCTTTTGTTACTTCTTGGCTTTCATAGACAACAACATCTTTGGGTAAGTATGCATTAAATGCACGGCAAATTCTATATGCTTGCTTATCATAGGTCGTCTTAAGCAAAGCCACATATCCCAATGCATGAACACCTGAATCCGTCCGACTTCCTCCTGTGATAGAAAAATCATCGGGTAAAAATGCTCGACCTGCTTTCATTAAGACTTCGTGGATCGATACACTGTTTTTTTGCAACTGCCATCCACAGTAATTTGTCCCTTCATAAGCTATGGTTAATTTGTAATACTTTTGCTCACTCATAAAACAATCCCTATTCCAACCATAATTATCAAATACCCAATAATCAAGCCGTACATAATCGCATCTTGTCGATGATATGCTAAGGATTTCATACGTGTACGTCCTTTGCCGCCTCGATAACATCTCGCTTCCATGGCTAATGCAAGTTCATCTGCCCGGCGAAAAGCCGAGATAAACAGCGGAACTAACAGGGGAACCAAGCTTTTTGCTTTTTTTATTAGTCCTCCTGTTTCAAAGTCTGCACCTCTGGCCATTTGCGCTTTCATAATTTTATCTGTCTCTTCAAGTAAGATTGGTATAAAACGTAGTGCAATGGTCATCATCATGGCAATCTCATGGGCCGGAACCCGAATACGTTCAAACGGCTTTAAAAGACGTTCAATTGCATCTGTCAAATCAATAGGGGATGTTGTCAATGTCAAAATTGATGATCCGATAATCAGCAAAATCAAACGTACTGCCATAGAAAAAGCCAACACAAGTCCTTCGCGTGTTATCGTTAAAAAGCGCCATGTGAAAATCGGATCGCCTTGGGTCATAAAAATATTGATAATCACCGTAAACACAATTAAAATCATAATGGATTTTAACCCTTTAACCATATACTTAAAGGGAACTTTACTTACTTTTATCACAATTGCAAGGGTTGTTGCCGCAATTAAATAGATGAGTAAATTCGTTCCAAAAAATAAGGAAATAATAAATCCAAAGGTCATTGCAAGTTTGGTTCTTGGGTCTAATGTATGAATTTTTGATTCTATGGGATAATATTGTCCTATTGTTATATCTCTTATCATATCTTCACCTATTGTTTTTTGACTAGTTGAGGTTTGAGTGCTTTAACTGCCTCATCTAGTGTCGTTATTGTCTGGTCAAATACAAACCCTTTCTTTGCTAATTCATTGCATATCTTTGCGACTTGCGGAACCCCAAGACCTATACGTTCAAGTAACTCAACTTCTTTAAATACCGTATATTTATCGCCTTGTAAGATAACGCTACCCCCATCCATAACAATAATACGCTCAACATAATTCGCTATATCTTCCATACTGTGGGATACAAGAATAATGGTCATGTTTTCTTGTAAATGCATACGCTTAATCTCATTAAGGATCTCATCTCGTCCATAAGGATCAAGACCGGCTGTTGGCTCGTCTAGAATCAATATGTGCGGTTTCATAGCTAATACTCCTGCAATAGCTACACGGCGTTTTTGTCCACCTGATAATTCAAAAGGAGATTTTTCATAAATTTCTTCTTCAAGTCCAACTTTTTTGAGTGCTTCTATAACTCTTTCGTGAATCTCATCATCTTCAAGTCCCATATTCTTAGGTCCAAAGGCTACATCTTTATACACTGTCAATTCAAATAACTGATGCTCCGGATACTGAAATACCAGCCCAACCTGTTGTCGAATTGCTTTTTTAGATGTTTTTTCCTCAAAAAGTGAAAGACCATCTATCACAACACTCCCTGAGGTTGGCTTAAGCAGGGCGTTTAAATGCTGTATAAGCGTCGATTTACCTGAGCCTGTATGTCCGATAAGTCCAATAAACTCTCCTTGTTCTATGGTTAAATTAACGCCATTTAGAGCATGCTTTTCATAAGGGGTCCCTTGAGAGTAGATGTAACTTAATTCTTTGATTTCAATTGCCATAACGTTTCCACCATCTCCTCTACATTTAATATATCTAAGGGAATCTCCACCCCTTCTTGTTGCAGCATATATGCAAGTTCAACTGTTTGTGGCACATCTAAATGCATCTTCTTCATTGCTTCTACATCTGAAAAAATCTCCTTAGGTTTGCCTTGACACGCTATTTTCCCTTCTTCCATGACATAGATATAGTCTGCATCAATAGCCTCTTCCATATAATGGGTAATTAAAATAATGGTCATATTTTCCGATTGGTTCAGATACTTGATCGTATCCACCACTTCTTTTCGTCCTGAAGGGTCCAACATCGCTGTTGGCTCGTCTAAGATAATGCACTCCGGGTGCATCGCAACAACGCCTGCAATAGCAATACGTTGCTTTTGTCCTCCTGATAGCTTATTCGGTGAATGCATAGCATATTCTTTCATGTCAACGGTACTCAATGCCTGATCTACTCGAAAAACTATTTCCTCTGAGGCAATCCCTAAATTTTCCGGACCAAAAGCGACTTCTTCCTCAACGATGGTTGCAATCATTTGGTTATCAGGATTTTGAAAAACCATTCCTGCACTTTTTCTAAGTTCCCAAATACGCTCGGCATCCGTGGTATCAATATCGTTCACATATAGTGTTCCCTCTGTTGGTAATAGTAATGCATTCAAATGCTTTGCAAAAGTGGATTTTCCAGAACCATTGTGTCCCAAAATTACAATAAAATCCCCTTTTTTGATTTCCAAATCAATGGAAGATAAAGCTCTATATGTCGTTTCTATATCGCCCACATCATTATGGACATTATAATCATAACTAACTTGTTTCGATTTAATAAACATAAGTTCACCCAATCTTTCGTAAAATATCACTCTTACTATACACATAAAAAACAAAAAATGCAACAAAAAAGCCACTTGTATTCACAAGCAGCTTTTTGTAAGCTTATTTATACCAACTCAAGAATAACTTCTTCAGCTGCGTCGCCTTTACGAGGACCGATCTTGATGATACGTGTGTATCCACCGTTACGATCTGTGTACTTAGGAGCGATGTCGTCGAACAATTTGTCAACAAGACTCACTTCTTTAGTGTTTTTCTTACGTCCTGCATTTGTTTCAGGAACTTCTGTTACAGGGTAGAGTATGCTAAGCATTGTACGACGAGCATTCAATCTTGAAGCATTATCCTTCTTAATTGTTTTCTCAATCTCTTCAAATTGAGTTACTTTTTTACCGTCAACTACCTCTTTAACACGTTTTCCGTCCGCCGTTTTCTTTGGAACTTTTTGTGTTACTGTAACTTCTGTATAATTGTCTTTTTCTTTAATCGCTAATGTAATAAGCTTTTCTGCAATTTTACGAACTTCTTTTGCTTTTGCATCCGTTGTTTTAATCTTACCATTGTAGATTAAATTCGTTACTTGGTTACGAAGCAATGCTTTTCTTTGAGATGAAGTTCTTCCAAGCTTTCTGTATCCAGCCATCTATAGACCTCCTTTACCTGTAATTTCATTCATCGTTAGGTTTTAATTGTAAACCTAACTCATTCAATTTTTGTAAAACTTCTTCTAATGATTTACGACCTAAATTTCGAACTTTCATCATGTCTTCTGATGTACGATTAGTCAATTCTTCAACTGTATTGATACCTGCTCGCTTTAAGCAGTTATATGATCGTACTGAAAGTTCCAATTCATCTATACTCATTTCAAGAACTTTTTCTTTTTCATCGTCTTCTTTTTCAACCATGACTTCTGCATTCTTTGCATTTTCCGATAAATCAATGAACAAGTTCAAGTGTTCATTAAGAACCTTCGCTGCCAAAGAAACTGCTTCATCCGGTGATAAAGAGCCGTTCGTCCATACTTCTAATGTTAACTTATCGTAGTCAGTGATTTGTCCGACACGTGTATTCTCAACAATTAGATTTACACGTTCAACAGGTGTAAAGATAGAGTCTACAGGTATTACACCAATAGGTTGATCTTCTGTTTTATTTTTATCAGCACCAACATATCCTCTACCTTTTGTAATCGTAAGTTCCATGAATAATTTACTGTCAGGGCCCCCACTTAAGGTTGCTATCGGTAAATCTTTATTCACGATTACAATATCAGGATCTGCTTGTATATCAGCTCCGGTAACAACACCTTCGCCTTCAAATTCAATATACGCCACTTTCGGTTCATTACCGTCACTGTTGTTTTGAATCGCTAAATGTTTAATGTTTAAGATAACTTCAGTAACGTCTTCTTTAACGCCTGGAATCGTACTAAACTCATGCAAAACGCCTTCAATTTTAACACTACTTACAGCAGCACCAGGTAATGAGGACAACATAATTCTTCTGAGCGAATTTCCTAAAGTCGTACCATAGCCTCTCTCAAGAGGTTCTATGACAAAACGTCCATATCGATTATCTTCTGATATCTCAGCAATATCAATTCTTGGTTTTTCAAAATCAAACACCTTATAGGACCCTCCTTTGATTTTTGGGTTCACTTATTATTTAGAGTATAACTCGACGATAAGTGTTTCATTAACAGGTACGTCAATTGTTTCACGTGTTGGAACATCGTTAATTTTGATTGAACGATTCTCAAGATCTGCTTCCATCCATTCAGGAGCTGTTCTTGAACCTGTTGTTTCGATAATATCCTTAAATCTTTGAAGGTTAAGGGATTTTTCTTTTAATGTAATCACATCACCAGCTTTTACTAAGTATGATGGAATGTTTACTTTTTTACCATTAACTAATATATGATTGTGTCGTACAACTTGACGAGCCTCTGTTCTTGAACGTCCAAGTCCTGCACGATATACTACGTTATCAAGTCTTGTCTCAAGAATGATAAGTAAGTTATCACCGGCAATACCGTTACGACGTTCTGCTTCAAGATAGTAGTTATAGAATTGAGTTTCTAACACACCATAAATACGTTTTGCCTTTTGCTTTTCACGTAACTGTAGTCCGTACTCAGATACTTTACTTCTTCTTCTTCCATGTTGCCCTGGAGCAAATGGACGACGATCCATTGCACATTTTCCTGTGTAGCATCTTTCGCCTTTAAGGAATAATTTATCCCCTTCTCGACGGCAAAGTCTACATACTGCACCTCTATATCTTGCCATTTATTCTAACACCTCCTACTGATTAGACTCTTCTTCGTTTTGGTGGACGACATCCGTTATGTGGAACCGGAGTAACATCCTTAATACTAGTAACATCCAAACCAGCTGCTTGTAATGCTCTTATTGCAGCTTCACGACCTGAACCTGGACCTTTAACCATTACATCAACAGTTTTTAATCCATGAATCATAGCTGCTTTTGCTGCTGTGTCTGCTGCCATTTGAGCTGCATAAGGAGTTGATTTACGAGACCCTCTAAATCCAAGTCCCCCTGCACTAGCCCATGATAATGCATTACCTTCGGTATCAGTTAATGTAACAATTGTATTATTAAACGTTGATTGAATATGAGCTTGCCCACGTTCAACATGCTTTTTAACGCGTCGTTTACCGCTTCTTTTGGCTACTTTTGCCATTGGTCAAACCTCCTTACACCTATTTCTTCTTGTTCGCAACAGTTCTACGAGGACCTTTGCGTGTTCTAGCATTTGTCTTCGTTTTTTGACCTCTTACAGGAAGTCCGCGACGATGACGAATACCTCTATAACATCCGATTTCCATCAAACGCTTGATATTTAAAGCGATTTCACGTCGTAAATCACCTTCTACTTGTTGTGTTCCATCAATGACTTCACGAATTTTAGCTACTTCATCATCCGTCAAATCTCTAATTCTTGTATCCGGATTGATTCCGGCTTCTTTTAAAATACGTAGTGAACTTGGACGTCCTATACCATAAATATAAGTAAGACCAATCTCAACACGTTTCTCTCTTGGTAAATCTACACCAGCAATACGTGCCATGTACTTTTGCACCTCCATATCGATTCGTTCATATATTTCATTTTCATTATCGTTGTGTATAAGTCTGTTTTTCGCATTGATATCATTTCAACTTATCTAAGGCGGTGAAACTCGAATAAACTTCCATTCAATCAACACATCCGACCACGAACGCTCAGCAACTCTATTGAGGTTATTATGGTCCGATTCAATATATAGGAATACAGTCTGAATGAGCAAGGAGCCAGTTACAACTTACCCACGTGAATCATGACTGTAATTCTAACTACAACATCACAAATAGATATTATAATCTATTTGCTCTTTGGTTTCAAGCACTTTTTTTAAAATATCTATTAACCTTGACGTTGCTTATGTTTTTTGTTCTCACAGATGATACGAACTTGACCATTTCTTTTGATGACTTGGCATTTTTCACAAATTGGTTTTACAGATGCTCTTACCTTCATCTCGTTCGCTCCTTTCTTGGAATCCTGCTTTATGTTAATCGTTGATTTATTTATCTCTCCAAATGATACGACCTTTTGTTAAATCGTATGGTGACATTTCTACTGTCACTTTATCACCTGGTAGTATACGTATATAGTGCATTCTTAGCTTACCACTAATATGGGCTAAGATTTGATGTCCGTTTTCTAGTTCAACTTGGAACATAGCATTTGGCAATTTTTCAACAACTTTTCCTTCAACTTCTATTACGTCTTTCTTTGACATACGTGCCTCCTAAAATTCTTGGTCATCCATATGGATGAATTGATCTATACTTTTTCGAATTTCCGCATTGGTAATTCGTTTTCCGTTTTCAAGTAACTCATTAATGGTCATATCAACATAGTGAGTAATCTGTATATGAAGCTCTTTTTTCTTTTTGGGATTTTCCAAGCGTCTACTTTTTCCATCGACTAAGTAAACAAATGGATGATCATGTTCAAGAATAACAAAGCATTTTCCTTTATCTCGTCCGGCCTTCGAATATACGATTTGACCTTTCTTTATATCACACACATTCTCACCTGCCTAACAGTCCGTCAGTAATTCGTGACCGTTTTCAGTTATCACTATTGTATGTTCATAATGAGCTGATAATGAGCCGTCATGTGTTACGACAGTCCATTCATCATCAAGTACTCGAACAGCATAATCACCTAAATTTACCATCGGTTCAATCGCTAGTACCATACCGACTTGTAATTTAGGCCCACGACCAATTGGTTTATAGTTCGGAATCTGAGGTTCTTCATGTAACTCAGTACCTACACCATGACCAACCAAATCTCTTACCACAGAAAAGCCGTTGTCTTCAACATATTTTTGAATTGCCGCTGAAATCTCATGTAAATGATTTCCTGGCTTAGCGTATTTTACACCTTCAAAAAAGCTTTCTTTTGTGATTTGAATTAATCGGAGTGCTTCGTCATCAACCTGACCCACTGCATGTGTACGTGCGGCATCGCCATGATATCCGTTCAAATAAGCACCAATGTCTAAGCTAATAATATCGCCGTCTTTAAGTCTTCGTGAACGACTAGGAATTCCATGGACAACTTCGTCATTAATTGAAGCGCAAATTGTTCCAGGAAATCCTCCGTAACCTTTAAATGAAGGAGTTGCTCCTTTACTCAAAATAAACTTTTCAGCAATTTCATCAAGCTCTTGTGTTGTAATCCCCGGTTTGATATGTTGCTCTAGTAGTTTATGTGTTTGGGCAACAACTGCTCCTGCTGCACGTAATTTTTCAATTTCCGTGTTGCTTCGAATATTTATTGCCATTATCGTTCTCCTAAGATTTTGACAATGATCTCAAAAGTTTCTTCAATAGGAAGTTTTCCATCAACAGATACTAAAACACCTTTGGCTTCATAGTAATCAATTAACGGTTGCGTTTGTTCATGATAAATTTCGAGTCGTTTTAAAACGGTCTCTGGTTTATCATCATCACGCAATACTAATTCACTTCCACATACATCACATATACCTTCAACTTCTGGCTTAAGATGTTCTGTATGGTAGGTTGCCCCACATTTTATACATGCACGTCGTCCAGATAATCGCTTAACGATATTTTCGTCTGGACAATCAACATCAATAACTTGATCGATCTTTGTCCCCATTTCATCTAGGGTCTTATCTAAATGCTCAGCTTGTGGAATTGTTCTTGGAAATCCATCCAATATAAATCCTTTTTGAGCATCATCTTCTTGCAATCGGTCTGCTACAAGGGCTACAACAAGTTCGTCCGGAACAAGTAATCCTTGATCCATATAGCCTTTTGCTTTTTTACCGAGCTCTGTTTCATTTTTTATGTTTGCTCTAAAGATATCACCTGTTGAAATATGAGGAATCTCATACTTCTTAGCCAACATCTTTGCTTGTGTACCTTTTCCTGCTCCCGGTGCTCCCAACAAAATCAGTTTCATTTTATGGCCTCCTTACTTATACACTTCAAATCCGATCAAGTGTCAAAGTCTCCTTTGACACTTGATAACTGACTTGAATTGTAATGACATTTTAAGAGTTCAAAAATCCTTTGTAGTGACGCATAACTAACTGTGATTCAATTTGCTTCATAGTTTCAATAATTACACCAACAACGATGATTAATGAAGTTCCACCAAAGTTAATCTGTACATCAATAATGAATGACAGAAGAATTGGCGTTAAAGCGATTAAACCTAAAATTGTTCCTCCGATAAATACCATTCTGTTAAGTATTGTAGTCAAATAGTCCACTGTAGGGCGACCTGGTCTGATTCCTAGTACAAAGCCACCATTTTTCTTCAAATTATTTGCAACTTCAAACGGATTGAAAATAATCGCTGTATAGAAGTATGCAAACAGTATAATTAAAATAAAATATATTAACGCACCAACACCGTAATTAGTCTTTATGCTATAATAATTAATCCAATTAAGTACAGTTCCCCACCAACCTGTAGGGTTTGTAACAAAAAAGTTGGTTATAATACTTGGAAATTGTAGTAATGATGAAGCAAAGATTACAGGAATAACTCCTGCCATATTTACTTTAAGCGGAATATGTGTTGCTTGTCCGCCATATACTTTTCTTCCTTGTACCCGTTTTGCATATTGTACATTGATACGTCGTTCTCCTAATTGTATTAAGATGACAACAACAATCATCAGTAAGAAAACAAGTAAAATTGCAATTACATTTAAATAGCTTCCTGATCGAACTTGATCAAAAATCAGACGTACGCCACTGGGTAGTCTTGATAAAATGTTAATTGCGATAATTAATGAAATACCATTCCCAATACCATTTTCTGTAATTCTTTCCCCAATCCACATTAGGAACGCTGTTCCTGCAGTCATAGCGATTACAGCAACAATAACTGAAAAAGCATTATATGTGTAGAAAATATTTTGCAAACTAATTGAAATAGCTGTTGCTTGGATTACTGCAAATAGAATTGTTCCATATCGCGTAATCTTTGCAATTTTTTTACGACCGTCTTCTCCTTCTTTTTGCATTTCCTCTAATGCAGGAATTGCAATGGTTAAAAGGTTCATGATGATCGATGAGTTGATGTATGGAATAATACCTAGAGCAAACAAGGTCATGTTTTGAAAAGCTCCACCTGAAAAGGCATCAAGCATACCAACTAAGTCAAGATTATTTGCAGCAAAAACTTCTTTTAAATATGCATTGTTGATTCCTGGAATTGGTACAGAAGCACCAATTCGAATAACCACCAACATTAATAATGTGAAAATAAGTCTTTTTCTTAAATCCTCAACCTTAAACGCATCCCTAAGTGTTCCAAACACCTAAATCACCTCGGCTTTCCCGCCAGCAGCTTCAATCTTCTCAATAGCAGTTTTACTGAAAGCATTTGCTTTAACAGTAAGTTTTGTTGTTATATCGCCATTACCTAAGATTTTTACGCCGTCCTTTGGATTACTAACTAAGCCATTTGTTACCATTGTTTCTATATCAACAACTGTTCCAGCTTCAAATCTATTTAGAGCGTCTACATTAATACCCACGATTTCTTTACTATTTCTGTTAGTAAATCCACGCTTTGGTAAACGTCTATATAAAGGCATTTGTCCACCTTCAAAGCCCGGTCTTACGCCGCCGCCTGAACGAGACTTTTGTCCGCCTTGTCCACGACCGGAAGTTTTACCGTTCCCTGAACCATGACCTCTACCTTTTCTGAATTTTTTTCCTGTTGATCCTTCTGCAGGCTTTAATTCTGATAAATTCATGTGTCTTACACCTCCTTGAGAAAGTTTATGCTTCTTCTACTTTTACTAAGTGACTGATTTGATTAACCATTCCTCTTATAGCATCATTGTCTTTTTGAACAACCGTTTTATGAAGCTTAGTTAAGCCTAAAGCTTCAGCTGTTAATCTATGCTTAGGTTTGGCACCAATGGTTGATTTTACTAAAGTAATCTTTAATTCTGCCATTATTGCTTCCTCCTAACCTAAAATTTCACTAACGGTTTTGCCTCTTAATTGACTTACCTTCTCAGGAGTCTTTAATTCTGACAAACCTTTAATTGTTGCTGTCACAACATTGTTTTTGTTATTTGATCCCAATGATTTTGTACGAATATTTCTTACACCGGCAAGTTCTAATACGGCACGTACTGGACCACCTGCGATAACTCCTGTACCTTCTGGAGCTCTCTTAAGTAATACGTTAGCACTTCCGAATTTTCCTAACCAGTCATGAGGAATACTTGCATTCTCATCTAATGGAACTTCAATTAATTTTTTCTTTGCATCTTGAATCCCTTTACGAATTGCTTCAGGAATCTCAGTTGCTTTTCCTACACCAGCACCTACATGACCATTCTTATCACCAACAACGACTAAAGCTGCAAATCTGAAGTTACGTCCACCTTTTACAACTTTTGTTACACGTCGGATGGTAACAACTGTTTCTTCTAGGTCTAAATTGCTGGCATCTATTAAATTCTTTCGCATAGTTTTGCCTCCTTTAGAATTTTAATCCTGCTTCTCTTGCAGCATCAGCTAATGATTTGATTTTACCATGATATATGTAACCGCCACGATCGAATACAACGGCTTCAATGTTTGCCTCAAGAGCTTTTTTAGCAATTGCTTCACCAACAGAAACGGCAGCTGCTACGTCATTTGTTTTTTCAAGACCAAGATTCTTTGAGGATGCACTAACAAGTGTATGACCTTTTGTATCATCAATAATTTGTGCATATATGTGATTGTTACTTCTATATACAGATAAGCGTGGTCTTTCAGCTGTTCCAGAAAACTTATTACGTAGTTTTTTGTGCTTTTTTACACGTACGCTTGTTCTTGACACTTTTTTTATCATTGTGGATTCACCCCTTTTCTATTATTTACCAGTTTTTCCTTCTTTACGACGGATAACTTCATCAGCATACTTAACACCTTTACCTTTATATGGCTCTGGTGGTCTCTTGAATCTGATTTCGGCTGCATATTGACCAACATCTTCTTTGCTCATACCTTTAACGATAATCACGTTTTGGCCTTCTACAACTGATTCAATACCTTCTGGGTCTTCCATCTCAACTGGATGTGAGTATCCTAATGATAACACAAGCTTGTTACCTTGTTTAGCAGCTCTGTAACCAACACCATTGATTTCTAATTTCTTTTCATAACCTGATGTTACACCAACAATCATATTATTTACCAAAGTTCGTGTTAAGCCATGTAAAGACTTCATTTTCTTAAGATCGTTAGGTCGTGTAACAACAACTTCTGCACCGTTAACTTCAACTTTCATTTCAGGTACGAGTGTTCTTTCAAGTGTTCCTTTTGGACCTTTTACGGTAATCACATTACCATCTGCTACTTTAACTTCAACACCTGCTGGAATTTCGACAGGTTGTCTTCCGATTCTTGACATTTGTTTTCCTCCTATCGGTTATATTATGATTCACTTTTAAATGAAACTTTCATTCTCTATGAATCTTTTCACCTTAATCTACCATACAAAGGCGATTACTTCGCCACCAACATTAAGTTCACGCGCTTCTTTATCTGTAATAACACCTTTATTTGTTGAAATAATAGCTGTTCCAAGACCACCTAATACTTTAGGAAGTTCTTCTCTATTTGCATATACACGTAAACCCGGCTTAGAGATTCGTTTGATTCCTGAAATAACTTTGTCATTTTTTGTCTCTCCATATTTAAGTTCAACACGAAGATTTACGAACTCTCCAGCTTTAACTTCTTTATATCCTTTGATATATCCTTCTTTTGCCAAAATGTCTGCAATAGCAAGTTTCATTTTTGAGTTTGGCACTTCTATAAAATCATGCTTAGCTACATTACCATTTCTGATTCTTGTAAGCATATCTGCGATTGGATCACTCATTGCCATAGTTTGTTTCCTCCTTCCTAAAATTTACCAACTAGCTTTTCTAACGCCAGGGATTTGTCCTTTATATGCTAATTCACGGAAACATACTCTACAAATTCCGTATTTTTTCAAAACTGAATGTGGACGTCCACATATTCTACAACGTGTATAAGCTCTTGAAGAGAACTTAGGTTTACGTTGTTGCTTTACTTTCATGGATGTTTTTGCCATGCTAGCTCCTCCTTATTACTTTCTAAACGGCATTCCGAATAAAGTTAACAATTCACGTGCTTCCTCGTCAGTATTTGCAGTTGTTACAAAAATGACGTCCATTCCTCGAATTTTATCGATTTTATCGTACTCGATTTCTGGGAAAATGATTTGTTCTTTAAGTCCTAAAGCATAATTACCTCTACCGTCAAAAGCGTTTGGATTTACACCTCTAAAGTCACGTACACGAGGTAACGCAAGATTTACCAATCGATCTAAGAATTCATACATACGCTTACCGCGTAATGTTACTTTACATCCAATATTCATTCCTTCACGTACTTTGAAGACAGCTACAGATTTCTTAGCTTTTGTAATCAATGGTTTTTGACCTGAGATCTTTGTTAAATCTCCCACTGCGTTGTCAAGAATCTTTGCATTTTCCTTAGCTTCTCCAACACCCATGTTAATAACGATTTTTTCGATCTTTGGCACTTCCATGATACTTTTATATTCAAATTTTTTCATCATTGCATCTTTGATTTCATCATTATAAGTTTCAATAAGTCTACTCACTTAGGTAACCTCCTTTCGATTAAATTATTTATCAATAACTTCGCCAGTTGTCTTTGCCACACGTTTACGAACGTTTTTAGTCTTTCCGTTACGCTCTTCTTGTTCAACTTTGATGCCAAGTTTTGTAGGTTTACCTTTGTGTACATACATAACATTTGATGCATCAATAAATGCTTCTTGGTGTATAATTCCACCTTGTTGATTTGCTGCGCTAGGCTTCGCATGTTTTGTTACTTTGTTGACACCTTGCACTAGCACTTTGTTCTTCTTACGATCAACATCAACAATTTTACCTTCTTTACCTTTATCTTTACCAGCTCTTACAATAACTGTATCACCGGTTCTTAATTTTGTATTTCCCAATGGGTACACCTCCTTATAGTACTTCTGGTGCTAATGATAATATTTTCATGTATTTCTTTTCTCTTAACTCTCTAGCAACCGGTCCAAATATACGCGTTCCTCTTGGGCTCATATCTTCTTTAAGAATAACTGCTGCATTTTGATCGAATTTTATATATGAACCGTCTTTACGGCGTGCACCTTTTACTGTTCTAACAACTACGGCTTTAACCACATCACCTTTTTTTACAACGCCACCTGGTGTTGCATCTTTAACAGAAGCGACAATGACATCTCCGATAGCTGCATATCTTCTAGTTGAGCCACCTAACACACGAATACAAAGAAGTTCTTTTGCTCCTGTGTTATCAGCAACTTTAAGTCTTGACTCTTGTTGAATCATACTTAAACCTCCTTCTGCTATCTACTTAGCTTTCTCTACGATTTGAACCAAACGCCATCTTTTGTCTTTAGAGATAGGCTTTGTCTCCATAACCTTTACACGATCTCCGATTTGGCATTCGTTGTTCTCATCATGAGCTTTCAATTTATAAGTTCTTTTAATAACTTTACCATATAAAGGATGTTTTACACTGTTTACAACCTCTACAACGATAGTTTTGTCCATTTTATCACTAGATACTCGTCCTACACGAGTTCTTCTAAGATTTCTTTCTGACATTGTATTGCCTCCCTTCGCGATTATTACTTGGCAGCTTTCAATTGTTCAGTCATAACCGTTTGAATTCTTGCAATAGTTTTACGAACCTCTGTTATACGACTTGTATTATCAAGTTGATTCGTAGCATTTTGAAATCTAAGGTTGAACAATTCTTTCTTTGCCGTTACTAATTCCTCTTGCAGCTCAGCTGCGGATTTATTTCTTAAGTCTTCTAATATTTTTGTAGATTTCACTATTGTTCACCGCCTTCTAAATCTGCTCTAGAAACGATTTTACACTTAACTGGCAACTTGTGCATTGCAAGTCTAAGGGCTTCTCGAGCTACTTCTTCAGGTACCCCAGCAACTTCGAACATTACGCGTCCCGGTTTAACTACAGCTACCCAGTACTCAGGTGATCCTTTACCGGAACCCATACGTGTCTCAGCAGGTTTTGATGTTACAGGTTTGTCTGGAAAAATTTTAATCCAAACTTTACCGCCACGCTTCATATAACGTGTCATCGCTATACGAGCTGCTTCTATTTGATTCGACTTGATCCATACTGGCTCAGTCGCAACTAAACCGTATTCACCAAGAACTAATTTATTCCCACGTAACGCTTTTCCTTTCATACGACCACGGAATTGCTTACGACGTTTTACTCTTTTTGGCATTAACATTACGCATTTCTCCCTTCTTTACTAGCTTTTGCTGGAAGAACTTCACCATGGTAAATCCAAACTTTTACACCGATTTTTCCATATGTTGTATTTGCTTCTGCAAATCCATAATCAATATCAGCTCTTAAAGTTTGAAGTGGAATTGTACCTTCGCTGTAACTTTCAACTCTTGCCATCTCAGCTCCGCCTAAACGACCTGAACAAGTTACTTTGATACCTTTCGCTCCAGATTTTAGTGCACGTCCCATAACTTGCTTCATAGCACGTCTGAACGCTACACGATTTTCAAGTTGTAATGCAACGTTTTCAGAAACTAATTGAGAATCTTTTTCTGGACGTTTCACCTCTTGAATATTGATGATAACCTTACTTGCTGTCATTTCTTGAACTTCTTTACGTAATGCATCTATCGCTGAACCACCTTTACCAATTACGATACCTGGCTTAGCTGTATGAATATTGATTTTCAAACGTTCTGAAGCTCTTTCTATTTCAATTCTTGAAATCCCTGCTTGATAAAGCTTTTTCTTCAAGAATTTTCTTATTTCATAATCTTCAACTAAGAAATCTGCATAGTCCTTCTCAGCGTACCATTTTGAATCCCAGTCCTTGATAACGCCGACACGTAAACCGTGAGGATTAACTTTTTGACCCATGCTTTACCTCCTTTACCTATCTTTCATTTAAGATGATTGTTATATGACTAGTTTTCTTTTCTATTCTAAACGCACGACCTTGTGCTCTTGGTCGAATACGCTTCATTGTTGGTCCTTTGTTTGCAAAACACTCAGCGACGTAAAGTGTTGATGGATCAAGACTATTATTGTTTTCTGCGTTTGCAATTGCAGATTTTAATAATTTCTCGATTACGCGAGCACCTTTTCTTGGAGTATATGCCAAAATTCCAAGTGCTGTAGCAACATCTTTACCTTTGATTGTATCTAAAACTTGCTTAGCTTTAGTTGGTGATACGCGAGCGAATGAAACTTTAGCTTTAGGTCTTGTATCTTTGTTCGCATTTCTTTCTCGTTTTATCTGACTTCTATGTCCTTTAGCCATTGTTTATAGCCTCCTTTCGCTTATCGTTTTGTTTTCTTTTCGTCTTTTCCGTGACCTTTGTAGGTACGTGTTAAAACGAATTCACCAAGTTTATGTCCAACCATGTCTTCACTAATATATACCGGAACATGTTTTCTGCCGTCATGAACAGCGATTGTATGTCCAACCATTTCAGGGAAGATCGTAGAACGTCTTGACCAAGTTTTAATTACTTGTTTATTTCCACTTTCGTTTGCTTCTCTTACTTTTTTGAGTAAGTGATCGTCAGCGAAAGGTCCTTTTTTCAATGAACGTGCCATTTACGAAAACCTCCTTCTATTTGTTTCCACCGCGTTTTCTCACAATATATTTATTCGAATGCTTTTTCTTCTTACGTGTCTTAAGACCAAGTGCTGGTTTACCCCATGGTGTCATTGGACTTGGACGTCCGATTGGAGCTCTACCTTCACCACCACCATGTGGATGGTCATTCGGGTTCATTACAGAACCACGTACAGTTGGACGGAATCCCATGTGACGCTTACGTCCTGCTTTACCAACAGTGATAAGCTCATGATCAATATTACCAACTTGTCCTAATGTCGCTTTACAATCGATTGGAACCATTCGCATTTCACCTGATGGTAAACGAAGTGTTGCATATTTTCCTTCTTTCGCCATTAACTGAGCTACGTTTCCTGCTGAACGAACTAATTGTCCACCTTTACCTGGTTTCATCTCAATGTTATGAATTTGAGAACCTACTGGAATATTCGCTAGTGGTAACGCATTACCGATACGAACCTCCGCTGTTGGTCCACTCATTAATGTATCTCCAACAACTAATTTGTTTGGTGCTAAGATATATCGTTTTTCACCATCTGCATAAACGATTAATGCAATATTAGCTGTACGGTTTGGATCGTATTCAATAGCTGTAACTTTTGCTGGAATACCATCTTTGTTACGTTTGAAGTCGATCATTCTATATTTAATCTTGTGTCCGCCACCACGATGTCTTACTGTTATTTTACCTTGATTATTACGTCCAGAATTCTTTTTAAGACTTACTACAAGTGATTTTTCTGGGCTTTTCTTTGTTATCTCAGAAAAATCTGATGAAGTCATGTGTCTTCTGGAAGGTGTATATGGGTTGTACTTTTTGATACCCATTATGCCACTCCTTTCCTATTACATATATTACCACACTGCCGTGTGTGTCATTTACTTGATGGATTGATTACATTCCATCAAAGAACTCGATTTCTTCGCTTTCTTCTGTTAAAGTCACAATTGCTTTTTTGACTTTAGCTGTTTTACCCATTGTTGTTCCACGACGTTTTTTCTTCCCGCCTTGGTTCATAGTGTTAACTTTCAACACTTTTGTTCCTTTGAACATTTTTTCAACTGCTTCTCGTATTTGTACTTTAGTCGCTTCTGGATGAACTTTGAAAGTATATTTCTTTTCGCCCATAGCTTCCATACTTTTTTCTGTAATTACAGGTTTAAGCAGTACGTCATAGTAAGAAAGGTTTGCCATTATGCGTACACCTCCTCGATTGTTGCCACTGCATCTTTAGTCACAACACATACATCATATTTTAACAAGTCATATACATTTATTGTATTTGTTGTAGCCGTTTTCACAGTAGGAATGTTTCTCGCTGATAAAACTACATTTTTTTCATCGTTGTTAAGAACAATAAGTGCTTTTTTTGCTTTAAGATTATCTAATACGTTAACCATATTTTTCGTCTTAACTTCATCAAGCTTTAGTTCGTCCACAACAATAAATTTTTGATCCATTACTTTTGCAGATAACGCAGACTTTAATGCAATTCTACGCTCTTTTTTATTCATTTTCTTTGAGTAATCACGTGGTTTTGGTGCAAATACAACACCGCCGCCTTTCCATTGTGGAGAACGAATTGAACCTTGTCGCGCACGACCTGTTCCTTTTTGTCTCCATGGTTTAGCTCCGCCACCTCTTACTTCTGCTCTTGTCAATGAACTTTGTGTCCCTTGACGCTTGTTCGCAAGTTGTGTTACGACAGCTCTATGTAATAAATTCTTATTGACATCTACGCCAAACACTGCATCATTTAATTCAAGTTCTTCTACTTGTTGTCCTTGCATATTATAAACAGCAACTTTAGCCATTAGTTTTCCTCCTTCCTGAAAGCTTAGGCCTTAACGGCATCTCTCAATGTAACGATAGATTTTTTAGGGCCTGGTACCGCGCCTTTAACAAGAATAAGGTTTTTATCTGCGTCAACTCTAACTATTTCTAAGTTTTGAATTGTAACCGCTTCAGATCCCATATGTCCTGCTAGTTTCTTACCTTTAAATACACGTCCCGGATAAGATGCATTACCCATAGAACCTGCTGATCTATGATACTTGGAACCATGAGCCATAGGGCCTCTTGATTGATTGTGACGCTTAATCGCACCTTGGTACCCTTTACCTTTTGATGTACCAGATACATCAATTGTATCTCCAGCAGCGAAAACGTCTGCTAAGATTTCTTGTCCTACAGCATATTCTTCTGAGTTTTCTAAACGGAACTCTTTTACAAAACGCTTGAACGCAACGCCCGCTTTGTTAAAATGTCCTTGTTCCGGTTGTGTTGTGTGCTTTTCTTTTTTGTCCATAAATCCTACTTGAACTGCACTGTAACCATCATTTTCAACTGTTTTGACTTGAGTTACTGTACATGGGCCTGCTTGAAGCACTGTTACAGGCACTAATGAACCGTCTTCCGCAAATATTTGCGTCATACCGATTTTCTTAGCAATAATTGCTTTTTTCATTTTTGCACCTCCTGATTTTTCTACAGCGGAATACAGATATCTGCATTCATTCTAGACGGGTGTGCTACCTTCGTCTATTTTTACTGTGTTCATTATTTTACATCTACTTTGATATCCACACCAGCTGGTAACTCTAAACGCATTAATGCGTCAACAGTCTTTGCAGTTGGCAAATTGATATCGATTAATCTTTTGTGAGTTCTTCTTTCGAATTGCTCTCTGGAATCTTTGTACTTATGCACAGCTCGAAGAATTGTAACTACTTCCTTCTTTGTCGGTAGTGGAATTGGTCCGCTAACCTTAGCTCCAGTTTTTTTAGCTGTTTCAATAATCTTTTGTGATGATTGATCAATTAATTGGTGATCGTATGCCTTTAAGCTAATTCGCATTTTTTGTGTTGCCATAAAAAAAGCCGCCTCCTTTTCGTACTTGTTGTACGACAAGTGGTGACTGTACATCTTTCCACGTGTATCATCCGATTCACATAGCTAAATCCTCTTAAGATATTTGTACAGTGATCTTGTCGTCAGTTTCTTGAACTAGACATCGCTCCATAAGAAAACCTACGTTTTATTCATCGTAGCAACCTCTTATTTCATCGCTCTCATGTCACAGCATTTGCAATTATACACTACTTTTTCTCATATTGCAAGCAATTTTATTACTTTTTCTCATATTGCAAGCAATTTTATTACTTTTTTTCATTTTTTTATTTGGAAAATCCTATCATATTATTTCCTATAATCTACAAAAAATAATAAAAATAGGACTTTCCGAATTAATATGAAAGATTTTATACTTCTAATCCAACGTGACTTTCTTCTATCTGGAAATCACGTATGCTGTCATTTAATTTTCCTGATGTTGCATACATTTTTTCCGATTCATCCAAAATCATTCCAAGAAGTTCATCTTGCTCTTTTACTCCACTTAGAGTCTGCTCAATACTTGCCGATGTTTCTTCTGCAATTGACGAAATTTGATCAATGGCTTGAGCTACATTCGTTGAATTGGTCTCGATTTCATCAAGATTCTTATCAATAGCTACTGCTCGTTTCTCAACACGAACAGCTTCTTCATGAATGCGCACAAAAGTATCTGCCGACTGATTAATCTGTACCGTTCCGTTTTCAACTTCTTTGTATCCATCTGATAACGCCTCTGTAACCTTTTTCGTTTCTAGTTGAACTTTTTTTATGATTTCTTCTATATCTAAAGCTGATTTATTCACCTGCGTTGCTAATGTTCCTATCTCTCCTGCAACAACTCTAAATCCTTTTCCTGCTTCTCCTGCCCTTGCAGCTTCAATAGATGCATTTAAAGATAAAAGATTGGTCTGTGCAGAAATATTATTGATAACATCTGTTAATGATGTTATCCCACTAGCATGAAATTCTAATTGTTTCATCATATTCACCGCATTCTTAACGACATCGTCAATTTTTTTCATACTAACGATAGAATCATCCATTAACTCGTTACCTGTTGTTGATAGATCACTTAATGATTCTGATGCTTTTGAAAGTTTTCTACTTTCAGTATTTGTTCTTACAATTTCATCTTTCAATGTGTTGATGCTTTCAACGATTTGATATAATACATCGGCTTGGTTATTCATCGCTAAAGACAATTCATCCATTGTTGTATGAATATATCCACTAGCATTTTTTGCTTCATTTGCAGAGCCCTTAACAATTTCACTTTGCTGTTCAAGATTTTTTGAAACTGTATTCATCTCACCAATGATTTCATTTAATGTATCTACCATGACATTCGAAGAACTTGCTAAGAGACCAATCTCATCTTTACAATCTTCAGGTACTTTATTTACTGTAAGGTTTTTATTATTTATTTCATTGTTTGTTTCAACTAACTGTTTTAATCGTTTACTGATATTACGTGTTAACAAATATACAAGCACGTAACTTAATACACCAACAATAATTAATAATATCAAAAACACTATTTGCGTCGTTTGTAAACTATTCGTTAGATTTGTATTTGCATTTAATTTTGATTGATTGTATTCATCAATAATTGCATCAAATGTTGATAAAATTTCTTTGTTCGTTTTTATATAATCATTTTTCCCAATGACATATCGACTTTTTAATCCTCTCTCTGTTCCATAGACAATTTCATCATTAAAAATTACTATAAGTTGTTCTGTCTTTTCGAGAATAGATGCATAAGCCTGTTTTTCATTTTCATCTTCACTCATATTCATAAGTTCTGTTACATTATCTTTGATTGACGCTATAACAGTTTCATATTCAACAATAGTTTCCGATATAACCAAGGATATATATTCCGAAACCAAACTATCTGCATGTAAATATAGTTTTTGGATATCTTTTAATTCTTGTACGCGTATATCTTCTTGATTTAATATGTCTATTTCATTTTCTACTATATTAATCTGTTTGGTTATAAGCATCATAAATGCAACAAAGAAAACGCTTAATAACAAAAGAATTAATTGGTATTTTCGCATTAATTTCAAATTTTTAAACATGTGCTCTCCTTATATTATGTCTTTTCCCATTACCTGAATTTGAGATAACGCTGAAAACGCTGATGATATCTCTCGCTGTAAATGATTTAGCTTTATCCATTCAACTTCTTTTGCTTCAAATTTAAAACTTTGTGGCTCTGTTGTTTTTATCATGTTGATTGCTAAACGGTCACTATCTGAAAATTCAATAACAGCACTTTCCCAATGAATATCATGATCGGCTACATAATCGGCTCTTAGTGTAATAATAACCTCATCTATAATGACTGTTCTACCAAAATATAATTCAAATTCAAGATCATCACGTAATCCCCCACCCCATGATTGATATGGGAAGGCTCCATGACCTTTATTATCTAAATATCCATCGATCGCGTTGCGTGATTCAAAAACAGCTTCATCTCGTGTCATCACGTTGGCATCTGAATGAGGATAGTATCCTTTTGCATTTCGGATGTCATATCCATTGAGGGCTATATTACGTCTTTCTTTAAGTTCCTGTTTTGTCACAGCTAAAATATGTACGTGATGGTAGCTTCCTTTAAATGCCTCTGGGTGATAAGCAGTTAACTTTTCTCCTTCTGGGATTTTATATACCATACGACCCTCTGGAATATAGATAATCGAAGGATGGATATGTTCATCTATGTCAACCTTTAAATATTTTTCCTTTGTTTCAATGACATAATAGGCCCCTTCTGGATATTCCTTTTCATAAATTAATTCACAACTTTCATGTCCTTTAGATTGCTTTAATATTTGATCATTTGATCCGCATAGCATAATATGAATATTTTTCATAATATACCTCCTTTTTTTCTTTATGTCCGACATCAGTCTATTATAGCATTTCAAGATCACAAAAACAAGAATCGAAATACGCATAAAAAAAGACTATATAAAGTCATAAGTGACTTTATATAGTCTTTTGTAAACGTCCTAATTATTCAATGATCTCAACAACAGATCCTGAACCAACTGTACGTCCACCTTCACGAATCGCGAATTTTTGACCTTTTTCCATAGCGATTGGAGAGATCAATTCGATATTCATTTCGATGTTGTCACCAGGCATACACATCTCAACACCTTCTGGTAGAGTGATTACACCAGTTACGTCAGTTGTTGTGAAGTAGAATTGTGGTCTGTAGTTAGCGAAGAATGGCGTATGACGACCACCTTCATCTTTTTTAAGTACATAAACTTGAGCCATGAACTTTGTATGAGGAGTGATTGTACCTGGTTTAGCAAGTACTTGACCACGCTCGATCTCATCACGTTGAACACCACGAAGTAATGCACCGATGTTGTCACCAGCTTGAGCTTCATCAAGAAGTTTACGGAACATCTCAATACCAGTACAAACAACTTTACGTTTTTCTTCTGATAAACCAACGATTTCAACTTCGTCTTGAACATGAAGAACACCACGATCAACTTTACCTGTTGCAACTGTTCCACGTCCTGTAATTGAGAATACGTCCTCAACAGCCATCAAGAAAGGCTTATCTGTATCACGAACTGGTTCTGGAATAAATTCATCACAAGCTTCCATTAACTCAAGAATCTTGTCTCCCCATTCGCTGCTTGGATCTTCAAGAGCTTTAAGAGCTGAACCTTGGATAACTGGAAGGTCATCACCTGGGAATTCGTACTCGTTTAATAACTCACGAATTTCCATTTCTACTAATTCAAGTAACTCTTCATCGTCTACCATATCACATTTGTTCATGAATACTACGATGTAAGGTACTCCAACCTGACGAGATAAAAGGATATGCTCTCTAGTTTGAGCCATAACACCATCAGTAGCAGCAACAACAAGGATTGAACCATCCATTTGAGCAGCTCCTGTGATCATGTTTTTAACGTAGTCGGCATGCCCTGGGCAGTCAACATGTGCATAGTGACGTGCATTTGACTCATATTCAACGTGAGATGTTGAAATTGTGATTCCACGTTCTCTCTCTTCAGGAGCTTTGTCAATGTTATCAAATGCAACAGCTTCACCTGTTCCTAATCTTTCATGTAATGTTCTAGTGATTGCCGCTGTTAATGTTGTTTTACCATGGTCAACGTGACCAATAGTACCAATGTTAACATGTGGTTTGCTTCTTTCAAATTTAGCTTTAGACATTTGTATATTTCCTCCTTTATTATCGGGGTACTATCCCCATTCTTTCGTTTTATGTAGCTTATGCTTACAAAAAAGCCATCAATCAAATTATAGTATGTAGTATCATACTTTGCAAGGGTTTATTGGTATTATTCACCTTGCTTATTAATAATTTTTTCTTGAATACTTTTTGGTAGCGCCTCGTAATGATGGAATTCCATGGAGTATGTTCCACGCCCTTGTGATTTTGAACGTAAGTCTGTTGCATATCCAAACATTTCAGATAACGGTACATAAGCATTGATAACTTGAGCGCCACTTCGTGCTTCCATTCCTTCCATTTGTCCACGTCGTGAGTTAATGTCACCAATAACGTCACCCATGTATTCTTCCGGAACAGTTACAACAACTTTGAATATTGGTTCAAGTAATTGTGCATCACCTTTTCGCATCGCATCTTTAAACGCCATAGAACCGGCAATTTTAAACGCCATCTCCGAGGAGTCAACATCATGATATGAACCATCATAACATACAGCCTTGATACCAACAACTTCGTATCCAGCTAAAGCACCTGCTTGCATTGCTTCTTTAATACCATTATCAACTGCAGGAATGTATTCACGAGGAATCGCACCACCAACAATTGAGTTAACAAATTCATAACTATTATCGCCGTTAACATCCATTGGGCTGAAACGTACTTTACAGTGACCGTATTGTCCACGTCCACCAGACTGGCGAGCAAACTTACTGTCAATTTCAACTTCTTTGGTAATCGTCTCTTTATATGCAACTTGAGGCGCACCAACATTGGCTTCAACTTTGAATTCTCTTAATAAACGGTCAACAATGATTTCAAGGTGAAGTTCACCCATACCTGAGATGATTGTTTGTCCAGTTTCTTCATCTGTATAGGTCTTAAATGTTGGGTCTTCTTCTGCAAGCTTAGATAATGCAATACCCATCTTTTGTTGACCAGCTTTTGTTTTTGGCTCAATCGCAACTGAGATAACCGGCTCAGGGAACACCATAGACTCAAGAATAACTTGATCTTTTTCGTCACAAAGTGTATCACCTGTTGTTGTAAATTTAAGACCAACAGCTGCTGCAATATCTCCTGCATACACCTTGTCAATCTCTTCACGTTTGTTCGCATGCATTTGAAGTATACGACCTAAACGTTCTTTCTTTTGCTTTGTTGAGTTATAAACATAAGATCCTGCATTTGTTACTCCAGAGTAAACTCTAAAGAAAGCTAACTTCCCTACAAATGGATCTGTCATGATTTTAAATGCTAATGCCGAGAAAGGCTCTTCGTCTGATGAATGTCTTTCTACTTCTTCATCACTATCCACTAAAGTACCTGTAATTGCGGGTACATCAAGAGGTGATGGAGCAAATTCAACAACAGCATCAAGAAGCTTTTGAACACCTCTGTTTTTGTAAGCTGATCCACAATACACGGGGATGATTTGAACATTACACACTGCTTTACGCATTGCCTTTTTCAAATCTTCCATAGGAATTTCTTCCCCTTCAAGATACATCATCATAAGCTCTTCGTCTGTATCACAAATAGCTTCAACCATAGCTTCTCTATATTCTGTCGCAATATCTTCAAGTTCACTTGGAATGTCTAATTCTTCGATGTCATTTCCTAAGTCATCATTGTATACATATGCTTTCATCTTGAATAAGTCGACCATTCCTTTGAAATCTTCTTCGGATCCAATTGGAACTTGAACTGGTATTGCATTTGCACCTAGGCGTTCGCGCATCATTTCAACTACATTGAAGAAATCCGCACCGCTACGGTCCATTTTGTTAACAAATGCCATACGTGGTACTTTGTACTTATCAGCTTGTCTCCATACGGTTTCTGATTGTGGCTCAACACCACCTTTTGCACAGAAAACACCTACCGCACTGTCAAGTACACGTAAAGAACGCTCAACCTCAACTGTGAAGTCAACGTGACCTGGTGTATCTATAATATTGACGCGATTATCTAACCATGAACATGTCGTTGCAGCAGAAGTAATGGTGATACCTCTTTCCTGCTCTTGTTCCATCCAGTCCATCTGCGCTCCACCTTCATGTGTTTCTCCAAGTTTATGCGTCTTTCCTGAATAAAATAAAATACGTTCTGTTAGAGTTGTTTTACCGGCATCAATATGAGCCATGATACCTATATTTCTGGTATCACTTAACGCAAATTCTCTTCCTGCCAAAGTAATAACCTCCTCTGGTTATGGATTGTTGTGTATAGTTTAAATAAATGGTAAAACTCCTACCATCTGTAGCTTGCAAATGCTTTGTTGGCATCCGCCATTTTGTGTACGTCTTCTTTTTTCTTAACTGAAGCGCCTGTGTTATTGGACGCATCGATAAGTTCTGCTGCTAAACGGTCTACCATTGTCTTTTCTCCTCTTTTACGAGTATACAATGCTAACCATCTTAGACCTAAAGCTTGCTTTCGGTCTGGTCTTACTTCAATCGGAACTTGATATGTTGCTCCACCTACACGACGTGCTTTAACTTCAAGAACTGGCATGATATTATTTAATGCTTCATAGAAAACATCAATTGCATCTTTACCTGTCTTTTCCGCTACTTTTTCAAAAGCACCGTATACGATTCTTTGAGCTGTTCCTCTTTTACCATCTAACATGATATTATTGATTAACTTTGTAACCACTTTATCCTTGTAGATTGGATCTGCTAAAACTTCTCTTTTCGCAATATGACCTTTACGTGGCACGGTTCTTCCCTCCTTAACATGAATTAAATCTTAGGTACTCAGATAGAATCTGTTCGCGCACGGTTAATTTTTTATCTATATAATCCTAAAAATAGGTAATCGACATTCATTGACCGGCACTAATCTTATTCTATTTCTTTGGTCGCTTCGCTCCATACTTAGAACGAGATTGTTTACGGTCTGCAACACCTGCTGTGTCAAGAGTTCCTCTGACAATATGGTATCGTGTACCTGGTAAGTCTTTTACTCTACCACCTCTTAAAAGAACAACACTATGTTCTTGTAAGTTGTGACCTTCTCCCGGAATATATCCTGTTACTTCTATTCCGTTTGTAAGACGTACTCTGGCAATCTTTCGAAGCGCTGAGTTAGGTTTTTTAGGTGTCGCTGTTTTTACTGCTGTACATACTCCACGCTTTTGTGGCGCCGAAATATCTGTAGTCTTCTTTTTTAGAGAGTTAAACCCTTTTTGAAAAGCTGGGGAGTTTGACTTTTTCTCTGACGTAGCTCTACCTTTTCTAACTAACTGGTTAAAAGTTGGCATCCATTTCACCTCCGTTTATGATTGTTTAATTAGTGCAGCAGTCGCTGTTCCAACTCGTATTTTACAAGCTTTCCCAAGTTCTTCCATCGTATCATAATATACAATAGGAACTTTTCGTGAATTTGCAAGTTGAATTGCCTGTTGTTTGATATCTTTATCTGCATCATTAGCAATATAAAGTGTCAAAATGTCTTGATCTTCAAGGGCTTTCAACGTTTGCTTGGTCCCAACAACCAGCGGACCATTCATGGTATCGTGCACATTCATCATTCCTTTCATAAGTGCATTGACATGCTGAAAAACATGTTGAAAATGCACACTGATGAATAATACCACTTCTATATTAATATGTCAAGTAAAAGTTTGTTTTATCTATTTACAAAACTCTACTTTTTAGTCGCTATTGAGAAAGGGAATGACTGTTATATCAGAAAAGCAGATGACCAAGTAATCATGAGTATTCCGGTCACTGGCATGTATAGGGCTTATTGCCTAAAATAAGATTTTAGGTAATAAGT
Organism: Clostridiales bacterium UBA4039; assembly: GCA_002382805.1. Classification (GTDB taxonomy): domain Bacteria; phylum Bacillota; class Clostridia; order Lachnospirales; family Vallitaleaceae; genus UBA1351. The sequence continues at coordinate 139,284 of DGAD01000054.1, read as the reverse complement.
CCTGCATGCTTCTGTGTCCGGCACTCCCACTTACATGGTCATCTGCTTATTTATTGATTGCGCCTTACATTTAATCTAAAAATACATCTGTTTCATTTATTGGTTCTTCTACAGGTACTTTTTTTTCTATATCAACATTACGGTATAGGTTCATTCCTGTTCCTGCCGGAATCAGTTTACCTAAGATAACATTTTCTTTGAGACCAATCAATGGGTCAACTTTTCCGTGGATTGCTGCCTCTGTCAATACTTTTGTTGTTTCTTGGAAAGATGCCGCTGATAAGAATGAATTCGTTGCAAGTGATGCTTTTGTAATCCCCAGAAGAACTTGCGTTCCTTCTGCTGCTTCTAAGCCATCTTGCTCTAATTGCTTATTCACTTTATCAAATTCTAATTTATCCACTAAGCTACCTGGTAAGAATGTAGTATCTCCACTTTCTTCAATCCGTATTTTCTTAAGCATCTGACGGCAAATAACTTCAACGTGTTTATCATTGATTTCAACACCCTGTAGTCGATATACGTTTTGAACTTCTTGCAACATATAATCTTGTAATGCGCGTCGGCCTTTAATTTTTAGGATATCGTGTGGATTAACGCTACCTTCCGTGAGTTCATCTCCGGCTTCAACAACTTGGTTATCTTCAATTTTGATACGCGATCCATATGGAATCAAGTATGTTTTTGTATTTTCACCCGTCTCGTCCGTTAAGACAACTTCACGTTTTTTCTTAGTTTCATTGATACGTACAACACCAGCAAAATCTGCAATAATTGCAAGACCTTTTGGCTTTCTAGCTTCAAACAGCTCCTCGATTCTTGGAAGACCTTGAGTGATGTCATCAGCTGTTGCGATACCACCTGTATGGAAGGTACGCATTGTAAGCTGTGTTCCTGGCTCTCCGATTGATTGTGCTGCAATAATTCCTGCAGATTCTCCAACTTGTACCGGTAAACCAGTAGCCATATCTGCTCCATAACACTTAGCACATACACCGACATCCGATTTACACGTTAAGGCCGTTCGAATTCGAACCGATGTGATTCCTGCTTTGACAATTTTACGTGCCTGTCTTGGATTAATCATTGTGTCTGCTTTCGCAAGAACTTTTCCAGTTTCTGGATGAACAATTTCTTCAACTGACCATCGTCCTGTAATTCGTTCTTCCAAACTTTCAACAACTTCTTTTCCATCCATGAACGCTTTGACTGTTTGTCCAACGACTTCATCTTCTCCTGCACAACAATCTTGCTCACGAATAATTAAATCTTGAGATACATCAACCAAACGACGGGTCAAGTATCCAGAGTCTGCTGTACGAAGGGCTGTATCGGCAAGTCCTTTTCTCGCTCCATGAGCTGAGATAAAGTACTCAAGAACGTCAAGACCCTCTCTAAAGTTTGATTTGATCGGCAACTCTATGGTACGACCTTGTGTATCGGCCATCAAACCACGCATACCAGCCAACTGTTTGATCTGACTTTCTGAACCACGTGCTCCTGAATCAGCCATCATAAAGATGTTGTTATATCGGTCTAGATTTCCTAGAAGCTCACGGGTAATACGCTCATCGGCTGAACGCCATGTTTCAACAACATTCTTATACCGTTCTTCTTCAGTCATCATACCACGTTTATACTGCTTCATAATTGTCTCAAGTGTGTTTTCTGCTTCTTCGATAATCGCTGGTTTTGCTTCTGGAACTTCCATGTCAGAAACAGAAACTGTCAAAGCACCTTTGGTTGAATATTTAAATCCGAGCTTTTTAATAGCATCTAAAATCTCAGAAGTTCGAGTCGAACCATGAATATCAATACAACGATGTAGTATTTGTTGCAATTGTTTTTTTCCTACTAAGAAATCAACTTCATATTCAAACTCATGTCCAGGCTCTTCACGGTCGACAAAACCTAAATCCTGTGGAATGGCTTCGTTAAATATAATACGACCAACCGATGTTTCAATGAGTTTTTTTTGCTTTTCCCCATCGATTTCCGCCTCACGAAGTACTTGTATTCTAGCATGAAGTGTCACTACATTATTCTCATATGCAAGTACTGCTTCATTTTCACTTCTAAACTTCATACCTTCACCCTTTTCACCATCTTTATCAAGGGTTAGATAGTATGTTCCTAAGACCATATCCTGTGAAGGAACCGTTACAGGTCCACCATCTGAAGGTTTAAGTAAGTTGTTCGGTGATAATAACAAGAAACGACACTCTGCTTGCGCTTCTACAGACAAAGGTAAGTGAACCGCCATCTGGTCACCGTCAAAGTCAGCATTATACGCTGTACATACCAGTGGGTGTAATCGAATAGCTTTACCTTCCACAAGAACAGGTTCAAACGCCTGAATCCCTAGTCTATGCAATGTCGGCGCACGGTTTAGCATAACCGGATGCTCACGGATAACTTCTTCAAGAACATCAAATACACCGTCTTCTAAGCGTTCAACCATTTTTTTCGCAGACTTAATATTATGTGCAACACCATCAGCTACAAGACGCTTCATGATAAATGGCTTAAATAATTCAATCGCCATCTTTTTAGGAAGACCACATTGATATATTTTAAGTTCCGGTCCAACAACGATAACCGAACGGCCAGAATAGTCGACACGTTTTCCAAGAAGGTTTTGACGGAATCGACCTTGCTTTCCTTTAAGCATATCCGATAAAGATTTTAATGGACGATTCCCCGGTCCCGTAACTGGACGACCACGGCGACCATTATCAATCAATGCATCAACTGCTTCTTGTAACATACGTTTTTCATTTCGAACAATGATCTCAGGTGCTCCTAAATCAAGAAGTCGTTGTAAACGATTATTTCTATTAATGACACGACGATATAAATCATTTAAGTCTGACGTAGCAAATCGTCCACCATCAAGTTGTACCATCGGACGTAAGTCTGGTGGAATAACGGGAACAACAGAAAGAATCATCCATTCAGGCTTGTTTCCGGATTCTCTAAAGGCTTCAACGACTTCCATACGTTTTATAATACGAGCTTTTTTCTGACCAGTTGCATCTTTAAGTGCTTTTCGTAGTTCAACAGACTCTTTTTCAAGGTCAATCTCAGATAAGATTTCTCGAATAGCATCTGCGCCCATCGCAGCTCTAAATGAATTGCCATATTTGTCATAGGCATCTCTAAATTCTTTTTCAGTTAAAACTTGTTTGTACTGAAGATTTGTATTTCCTTTATCAATAACGATATAAGAAGCAAAATACAGTACTTTTTCCAATGTTCGAGGAGACATATCTAGGATAAGTCCCATACGGCTTGGAATACCTTTGAAGTACCAAATATGTGATACCGGGGCTGCCAATTCGATATGCCCCATACGCTCACGACGTACTTTTGATTTTGTTATCTCAACACCACATCGGTCACAGACTACACCTTTATAACGAATTTTTTTGTACTTCCCACAATGACATTCCCAGTCTTTGCTTGGTCCAAAAATCTTCTCACAGAACAAACCATCACGTTCAGGTTTCAATGTTCTGTAGTTAATCGTCTCGGGCTTTTTAACTTCGCCACGAGACCACTCACGAATTCGTTCCGGTGATGCTAAACCAATCTTAATGGCATCAAAATTCACTGATTGCTCCATAGCTTCATTTGGCATTAACTACACGCTCCTTTAAGATCATTTACTGGTCATCATCTTCAAGAATAAAACTTGAATCTAATAGTTCTTCATCACTTTCATCTACATCATCTTCTTCTGCATCAATATCTGGGACATCTTCACTTTTACCGACAGCTATGTTTTGATTTGCAAATTCATCATCTGTCAAGTGGAGTTCCATGTCTGTATCATCGTCATAATCATCTTTTAAACTAATCTCACCTTTTTCATTCGAAAGAATCTTAATGTCTAAGGAGAGTGATTGTAATTCTTTAAGTAAAACTTTAAAGGATTCGGGGATTCCAGGTTCTGGAATATTTTCACCTTTAATAATTGCTTCATATGTTTTAACACGACCAACGACATCATCGGACTTGACTGTCAAGATTTCTTGCAATGTATATGCTGCACCATAAGCTTCAAGAGCCCATACTTCCATCTCTCCAAAACGCTGTCCACCAAACTGTGCTTTACCACCAAGTGGTTGCTGTGTTACAAGTGAATAAGGTCCTGTAGAACGTGCATGTATCTTATCATCAACCAAGTGATGGAGTTTAAGATAATGCATATATCCAACGGTAACCGGATTGTCAAAATACTCTCCAGTACGTCCATCACGAAGATTAATTTTACCGTCTTCACGAATTGGAACATTTTTCCATTCTTCGCGATGATTCACATTACTTAATAAGAACTCTTTAATTTCAGGGTTTAATATATCGCCCCACTTGTCTTCAAACGCATCCCATGGTGTATTAACGTAATCATTCGCCATATCCAGTGTTTCCATGATATCAATCTCGTTGGCACCATCAAATACCGGAGTCGCAATCTTAATACCTAGCGCCTTTGCTGCTAAACCTAAATGGACTTCAAGTACCTGTCCAATATTCATACGTGAAGGTACCCCTAGTGGATTTAGTACAATGTCAAGCGGTCGACCATTTGGTAAGAATGGCATGTCTTCTGCTGGTAATATACGAGAGATTACACCTTTATTACCATGACGTCCAGCCATTTTATCTCCTACAGAAATCTTACGCTTTTGTGCAATATAAACACGAACGGACTGATTCACACCCGGTGGAAGTTCATCGCCGTTTTCCCTTGTAAATACATGTACATCTACGATAATTCCTTCTTCACCATGCGGTACTCGAAGGGACGTATCTCGAACTTCTCTGGCTTTTTCACCAAAGATTGCACGAAGTAAGCGCTCTTCTGCTGTAAGCTCAGTCTCACCTTTAGGTGTAACTTTTCCAACAAGGATATCTCCAGAACGTATTTCTGCTCCGATACGAATAATGCCTCGTTCATCTAAGTCTTTAAGCGCATCTTCTCCAACACCTGGAACATCACGAGTAATTTCTTCTGGTCCAAGTTTTGTATCTCGGGCTTCGGCTTCATATTCTTCTATATGTATAGATGTATACACATCTTCTTTTACTAGATTTTCACTTAACAAAATGGCATCCTCGAAGTTATAACCTTCCCAAGTCATAAATCCGATTAAAGGATTCTTACCTAAAGCAATCTCTCCATTTTGTGTAGATGGTCCATCAGCAATCACGGCTCCTTTTCGAACCTTTTGTCCTTTAGAAACTAAGGGACGTTGATTAATGCATGTACCTTGGTTACTTCGTGAAAACTTTTGCAATTTGTATGTATCTCTAGCACCTTCTGGTGTACGAATAACAATTTCAGATGCTGTTACACGATCAACTACTCCTGCATTTTTAGCAACCTTAACAATTCCCGAATCAACAGCCGCCTTGTTTTCCATCCCTGTACCCACAAGAGATGAGTCTGTAATAAGTAGCGGAACAGCCTGACGCTGCATGTTTGAACCCATGAGAGCACGGTTAGCATCATCATTTTCCAAGAAAGGAATCATCGATGTTGCCACTGAAAACACCTGCTTAGGTGATACGTCCATTAAATCAATCGTTCTAGCTTCCATCTCTATAATATGTTCACGATCACGTCCCGTAACATATTTGTGGATAAAATGTCCATTCTCATCTATCGGCTCATTTGCCTGTGCAACACGGTATTTTTCTTCTTCATCTGCAGTAACATAGATTACTTCATCTGTTACTACTGGCGAATCTCCTGATTGGTCAATCACGCGATATGGTGCTTCAATAAATCCATATTCGTTAATCCGCGCATATGAAGCCAATGAGTTAATAAGTCCAATGTTTGGACCTTCAGGCGTTTCAATCGGACACATACGTCCGTAATGAGAATAGTGGACGTCACGAACCTCAAACCCCGCACGCTCACGGCTAAGACCACCAGGGCCTAATGCTGACAGACGACGTTTGTGAGTCAACTCTGCTAGTGGATTGGTTTGATCCATAAACTGCGATAACTGAGAACTACCAAAAAACTCCTTAATGGACGCCGTTACCGGTCGTATATTAATAAGAGACTGTGGTGTAATACCATCCGGATCTTGAATCGTCATTCGTTCACGAACAACACGCTCCATTCGAGACAAACCAATTCTAAATTGGTTTTGAAGCAGTTCTCCAACTGCACGAATACGTCGATTTCCTAAATGATCTATGTCGTCAACATTACCTACTCCATATTCAACATGAATATTGTAGTTCATTGAAGCAAAGATATCTTCTTTTGTAATATGTTTTGGAATTAACCGATGCATATTACGCCCAATTTGTTCAACCAATTCTTCTTCATTCGTATATTCTTCCATTAACTCTTTTAACACTGGATAGTATACGCGTTCATGAATTCTAAGCGCTTCAATATCTGCATGAACATAATTTTTTATATTCACGACCATATTACTTAACACTTTAACTTTTCTATCTTCAACCGTCACAAAAACATGGGGTATCGCTGCATCTTGAATTAAATTGGCTAACTCTTGATTAACAACGGTTCCTGCTTCTGCTAGTATTTCTCCTGTTAATTTATCAACTACATCATCGGATAAAACATGGCCTGTGATTCGGTTAGAAAACGCTAATTTTTTATTAAATTTATATCTACCAACTTTGGCTAAATCATAACGTCTTGGGTCAAAAAACATGGAGTTTAATAGAGATTCTGCACTTTCAACGGTTGGTGGCTCTCCCGGACGTATGCGTTTATATATTTCAATAAGCCCTTCTTCGTACGAAGATGAGCTATCTTTATCTAAACTCGCAAGAATCTTCGGTTCTTCACCAAAAAGTTCAATAATCTCTGCGTTTGTCCCGATGCCAAATGAACGCATTAACACTGTTACCGGCACTTTACGTGTTCGGTCTACTCGCACATAAAAAATGTCATTTGAATCTGTCTCATATTCAAGCCATGCCCCGCGATTCGGAATCACTGTTGCCGAAAAAAGTTCTTTACCGATTTTATCATGCTTTTGTGCATAATAAATCCCCGGAGAACGTACTAACTGACTTACAATAACACGCTCCGCTCCATTAATGATAAACGTTCCTGTGTCTGTCATTAACGGCAAGTCACCCATGAATATCTCATGTTCACTAATCTCATCCTTTTCCTTGTTAATTAGACGCACACGAACTTTAAGAGGTGCAGCATACGTTGCATCTCTTTCTTTACATTCATCCATTGTGTACTTTGCATCTTCATTAAAAGAAAAACCGACAAATTCTAACATTAAATTCCCTGTGTAATCCGAAATTGGGGATATGTCTCGAAATACTTCCTTTAATCCTTCATCAAGGAACCAATTATAAGAATCTTTTTGAACTTCGATTAGATTTGGCATGTCAAGGACTTCTTTTTGCTTGGAGTAGCTCATTCGAACTGATACTCCACTTTCGATAGGATTGATCCTATTTTTTTCCATAGTTATGATTCACCCCTTGGCTATAATAATCTTCATCTAGTATACCTTAAAAATAAGCATACAATTCCATACTGACGCATTAACAGATAATATCATATCTTGTCAAGTATGTCAACATATTTTTTTCAAAGTATATGTGTTACCCTATAGTGTAAAAAAAGCCTCGATTCATAATGAATCGAGACTTTTGAAATTTTAAGTATTTCAGACTACTTAACTGTAGCTGTTGCTCCAACTTCTGCAAGTTTAGCTTTGATTTCTTCTGCTTCTTCTTTGCTAGCGCCTTCTTTAACCATTTTAGGAGCTTCGTCAACAAGACCTTTTGCTTCTTTAAGTCCTAATCCAGTGATTTCACGAACAACTTTGATTACTTTAACTTTAGAAGCACCTACTTCTGTAAGTTCTACATCAAATTCAGTTTTTTCTTCTGCTGCGCCACCTTCAGCTCCACCAGCTGCTGCCATAACAACACCTGCTGCTGCAGATACACCAAATTCTTCTTCACAAGCTGTTACTAATTCGTTAAGTTCTAAAACTGATAATTCTTTAATTGCATCAATTAATTCTTGAGTAGTTAATTTTGCCATTATTTGCACCTCCGAAATATTTTATATTATTCTTCTACTGTTTCTGTTGTTTCTTCTGCTACTTCTTCTGTTTTTTCTACAGTGGCTGCAAGATCAGCTGCTGTAGCAACGCCTGTTTCTTCCATTTTGTCTGCAATCGCTTTAACTGTACGAGCAAATGATGACATTGGAGACTTGAAGCTTCCAAATAGTTTTGCAAGTAATTCGTCTCTTGATGGTACTGAAGCCACTTTAGTGATTCCGTCAACATCAAACAACTCACCATCAACAACACCGGCTTTAAACTCAAGCTTAGGCATGTCTTTAGACATTTTCTTAAGCACGCGTGGACCTGCAGTTGCATCGTCATAACTAATTGCAATCGCGCTAGGACCTGCTAATTGATCGTTAAGTTGATCAAACGCTGTTCCTTCAAACGCAAACTTCATCATTGTGTTTTTGTAAACTTTATATGTTACATTCGCTTCACGCAAAGCTTTACGAAGATTCGTATCTTGCTCTACTGTCAATCCACGATAGTCAACAAGAACAACTGAACTTGCATTTTCAAGATTATCTTTTATCGCTTGTACTACTGTTTGTTTTTGTTCAACTTTTGGCACTGTTACACCTCCTTAAGTATTGTGTAAATAAAAAAACTCTTACTACACGCGCAGAAAGAGTCTAACCATATCGTTATTATCTCCTCGGTAGGTCGTATACGTTATGCTCTTAAGCACCTACTGTCTGCGGTAGTCATTTTTTTCACTTGACAAAGTATATCAGAGATAAACGTCGCTGTCAAGTAATATTTTGTGGAGAATGATGGGAGTCATTCTCCACATTAAAGTCATATTATATTAAGTACTATTTATCTTCAATCTTACCTGCATTAATTTTAATACCAGGTCCCATTGTTGAAGCAACGTTAACACTTCGAAGGTATTTACCTTTTGCTGCCGCTGGCTTCGCTTTAATAATCGCACTCATTAATGTGTGGAAGTTGTCCATTAATTTTTCTTTACCAAATGACACTTTACCGATTGGTACGTGTATAATATTGGCTTTATCCAGTCGGTACTCAATTTTACCGGCTTTAATATCATTAACAGCTTTCGCAACATCCATAGTAACTGTACCCGCTTTTGGGTTAGGCATTAATCCCTTTGGACCAAGGACACGTCCTAAACGACCAACAACACCCATCATGTTAGGTGTAGCAACGATTACATCAAAATCCAACCATCCATCATTTTGGATTCTAGGAATAAGTTCTTCTGCACCAACAAAGTCAGCTCCTGCTTCTTCTGCTTGTGTCGCTTGTTCGCCTTTAGCAAATACTAAAACACGAACTGTTTTACCTGTACCGTGAGGTAATACTACCGCACCACGTACTTGTTGGTCTGCATGACGACTGTCTACTCCCAATCGAATATGTGCTTCTACAGTTTCATCGAATTTTGCTTTACCTGTTTCTGTCACTAAACTCAAAGCTTCTTCAGGATCATACAGTTTGGTTCTATCAACTAGTTTGGCAATTTCTGCATATCTTTTACCTTTTTTCATTCCATTTCCTCCTTGTGGTAATATCGGGAGTATCCCTCCCACACAAATCTAACTATTCTTCGACAACAACACCCATGCTTCGGCATGTACCAGCAATCATACTCATTGCTGATTCAACGTTTGCAGCATTAAGGTCTTGCATCTTGATTTCTGCAATCTTTTTAAGACTCTCTTTTGTGATTGTAGCCACTTTATCTTTTTGTGGTACACCTGAACCAGATTTGATTCCACATTCTTTTTTAATAAGAACAGCTGCAGGTGGAGTCTTTGTGATGAAGCTAAAGCTTCTATCTTGATATACTGTGATTACAACCGGAATAATCATACCGGCATCTTTTTCCGTTTTTGCATTGAACTCTTTTGTAAACTGCACAATGTTTACACCATGTTGACCTAATGCCGGTCCAACTGGTGGTGCTGGAGTTGCTTTTCCAGCAGGAATCTGCAATTTAATAAGTCCTGTAACTTTTTTCGCCATTTAGCGCACCTCCTGAATTTCTTCCATAAAAAGCTTTGTTCGTTTAATTCATTTTTTGAATCTTCGCATAATCTAATTCTACCGGTGTGTCTCGTCCAAAAATAGATAGATTAACAATAACTGTTCGTTTATGATCATGGATCTCTTTAATCACTCCAACAGAACCTTCAAATGGCCCGTCAACAACAGTAACAGTGTCACCTATTTCGACAAACAACTCAACAACAGATAAGTCAATACCCATCGCAGAAATTTCTGCTTCCGAAAGCGGAACCGGTTTAGAACCCGGACCTACAAATCCTGTTACACCACGTGTATTTCGAACTACGTACCACGTCTCATCGTTCATAAACATTTTCAACAAGACATAGCCTGGAAAAAGTTTTTTGTCGACTTCTTTTCGTGTACCGTTTTTGTCTTCATATACTTTATGCAACGGAACGATGACTTCTAGAATCTGATCTTGAATCTTACGATTTTCAATCAACTTCTCAATATTTGCTTTTACTTTGTTCTCATACCCTGAATAGGTATGAACTACGTACCACTTAGCTTCTTCTGCCATAAGTAACCACCTTTATAGATTTCCTAAAATCAGATCAAAAATAACGAACTGAAAACCTGCATCGATGGCAGCAATAAGTCCACCAAGGATGAGGGCAAGAATGACAACAACATACGTTTGCTTCATTATTGTCTTTTTGTTAGGCCACACAATCTTCTTGAATTCAGATCGGACCCCTTTGAAAAAACCAACTTTCTTAGCGTCTGCTTCTCCCATTGATTCACTTCCTTTTCTCCCATAAAAAACGGAATCAAGAATTACTTCGTTTCTTTGTGATTCGTATGCTTTTTACAGAACTTGCAATATTTTTTTGTTTCTAAGCGCTCTGGGTGTGCTTTTTTATCCTTGGTCATGTTATAGTTTCTGTTTTTGCACTCCGTACACTCTAAAGTAATTTTTACACGCACAACTTCCACCTCCACTTAGTCTAATAAGGTTGTTTTTCAGACTTTTTCTTACAAAAAAAAAGAGCCCTCTAAACGTGCAACTAATAATTTATCACACTTAAGGGCTTTTGTCAATAGTTTTACTATCATTTACTTTTGTGAATCAAAAAACCGATCTCGCACACTTTCTTGCTGCTTATTATAGTTCTTATAATAATTAACAACAGACTTCTTGTTTGTCCTAAAGGAACGAATATACTCTTTTGTTTTTTTTGACACATTTTTAAAGGTCATATTGTTTTTTTCTTCTAAAACACTTATCTCCGTACTTAATTCTGATATTACTTTTAAATTTTCTTGTATTAATCGTATGTAATCCGCATACATTGTTGGGTGTTTTTCCACTTGATGGCGAATACGTTTGTAACTTTGCGCAAACCCATCATCAATTTGAACAATATTGTTAATATCTTGTTGTTTCTTTTTAATAAGCGTATTAAAAGCTTTCATATCAAACATTTCTTCAGCTAGCAATTGTTGTTGCTCTTTTGTGTACATTAATAAAGCCTCAAGGCTTTTCTTTTTTGATAAAAGACCATGATTCAACAATTCTAATGTTGTAATGACTTCTTGCACAACTTCACCGCCTGACTTATTGTACTTGTACAGATTGCGTTCCTTGCTTTGATAGTTCCATCGCCTGTTTCCATGTATCTCGAAACTCTCTTAGAAAACCAAGTACTTCTTCTATAATTTCCACATTTTTTCGCGCATTTGCCTGAACTAGTCGTTGATATAGATAATCATACAATCGACGCATATCCGTTGAAATCTCGTAATTTGGATCAAGGGTCACGATAAATTCTTGTATTATGTCTTGAACTCGCATAATTTTGGCATGCGCCACGTCATATTGCTTATGCTCAATTGCAACAATTGCTTGATTAGCGTATTTTATAGCTCCATCATATAACATGAGTGTCAAGTCTTGTGCTGAAGCTGTCATCACTGAATTTTGCTTGATTTTCGCATATGGATTACTTGTCATTTAATTCCTCCTGAATACTCTTACAACTTAAAATGATGCAAATTGTTGCGATAGCCACTGCCCTGTTGACTGACTTTTTTGCATAGCTTGTTCCATAGCTGCAAATTGATTATAATATCTTTCCTCAATTGCAGCAAGTCTATCTTCCAGTTTTGCAATCTCTTCTTCTTTATCTTCAATTTGATCACTCATTTGTTTATCATTGTAAAATGTTAATGAACTGCTCATTGTTGATGATTTCATCTTATCTCGCATCTCATCATAAAGCTGTCCACCTAACGCCGATAAGAATTCCATCACATCATCAGGATTATCTTCTATCGCTTGTCGAAGTTTGTTTTCCTTTTCAGAAAAAAGTGTATCATCATCGTCGCCTTCAATATGTAGCAACCCTTTTTCAGTATATGCACCTGTAACAATGCCTAGGTCTGCCAAGTATTTATACTCCATACCGCTTGTATCCACGCCGATAGATGCTGTCAACGTACTTCGCATGAGGTTATCTACATCTTCTAGTTTATTATCACGTCGAAGAAGTGCGTCTTTAATTTTTGTCTCCCATGCTTCAATTTCGTCTTCAGACATTGCACTTTTTTCTTCCGATGACAGCGGATCATAACCTCTCGCTGAATCCGCATTTAGTTTTGTGTTAAACAAATCTTTTAGTTCATTATATTTTAAGACAAACTCTTTGACTTTTTCATAAATAGCATCTGTATCTTGCGTTGCTGCAATATTAACCGAACCGCTATCTGCACGAATAGATAGAGATAATCCATTGACATTAACATCATTTGTCGCACTTGTCAACTCTGTTCCATTATAGGTAAAGACTGCATCTTGTCCAGCCGTTCCCACAAGATTCCCTGCTTGGAAACCAAGTTTTTCTAATGCTTGGCTATCCCCTGATAATTCAAGTTGAAGGTTTTCTCCTGTGTCTTTTGTGGATAAGAAGATACGGTTATAGTTTGAATCATAAGTTGCATTAATATCGAGTCCTGTATCTTTGAATTTTTTCATGATACTATCTAGTGTATCTGTTTCTTCGATGGTAATTGACTTACTGGTCACACCATCTGCTTCTACAGTAATTGTCTTATCTGTCCATGCGTCGCCTTCGGCTAAGCCCATTAAGTCTCGAGCCGTTGTTGACCCCGTCGTTGTATCCGCAAGCTCTGTCCCTGTTAAAAACGAACCTTTGGCCATCTGCTGAACATCAACTGTGTGACTACCTACCAATGCACTGTTCGTGTTCTTAACAGACACTATTGCGTCGTTTGAACTCGTCACTTTTTTCTGTTGATATGTACCTTGAGATTTAAAATCAAACAGTTCTTCTTTATAAAAAGAATACAGTTTTGAGTTCATCTCACTCCACGCATCTTTTCTCCACTCAATCATTGTTTTTTGATTTTTGACACGCTGTACTTTTAAATTTTCTACCTTCATCATGTCATTAATAATGGATTGCGTATCTAATCCTGATGCCAATCCAGTAAATTGTATACCCATGTTATTGCCTCCTTAAAAAGATACTATCGCTTTTCGTCAACTAAAATTCCTGCTACATCCCAAATGCGTCCAACCATATCAAGAATCTTTTCCGAAGGAATTTCACGGATGACTTTGTCATCTTCTGCATCGATGACTTTCACCATAATATGGTTTGTCGCTTCATGGATTTCATATTCCAATCGCCGATTATATATACGTAAATGCTTGTTTGCTTGTTCAATTGCTTCTAATGTTTTATCTTTTTCTTCTTTTCCGGCTTCCTTTGTATTTTTGGGTTCTGCATGAGCAGCCGCATTTTTATCATTGTGATCCTTTGTTTTTTTAGCTTCTGCCTGAGATACTCCCATATTCTTTGATTGCATTCCATTCATATAGGATGCTCTTGTTTGATACTCACTATTGATTGTTTCAACTCTCATTGCATTACCTCCTCAAATTCAATACCTCTGATATAGTTATCGGATTGTTTTTCAAAAAAATTAACCTCTAATCTAAATTATTCTTTTCGCCTCTTGTTTGAATAGCCTTTTTTATTTTTGTCGAACTCGTTTGTTCGGTATATGGTATGAAAACAAGGGTTGCTCCTTTTTTTTGCAAAAAAATCTTGTTTGCTTCCCAGTCCGAATCATTTTTATAATCGCTTCCTGAAAATTGGCAATCAAATTGGTACTTCTCATAAGCCTCTCGTGATCCAGCAAAATTCAAGGGAATCTCGACCGCTCTATCCACATATCGGCAGGAACGAACAATCTCTATGCGCTCATCAAAGGGAATATAGGGTTCAACTTTTTTGTTTTTTCTAACCCCTTCATCCGAAACCACCCCCACAATGAGATAATTACATTGCTCTTTTGCACGCTTTAATAAGTTTAAGTGCCCTACATGAAACAAATCAAAGACCCCTGCAATATAGCCTATATTATATTTTTTTATTGTCTGACTTTTATCCTTTGGTACGATCACCTTTGGTGTCTGTGTATGTTCATATTCGATATTCCGGTCATACACATAGTACGTATCAATCTCCATTGTCTTTAACTGGTGTACAATCGGTAAAAACGCTTTAATACAGATAACAATTCGATATGTCTCTAGGTTTAGATTGACTAAGCGCTCTGGCGAACAAATTTCTATTCCATTTAGTTTTTTCCCCCATTGATTTGGATTGTTATCTACAATAAACGCAATCGCATAATCTTCTCCATACAGACTCAAAAAACGCTTTGTAAAATTCCCTGAACCAAAAAGAATAATCTTTTGATTTTGAATCCCCTTAAATATATTAACAAAAATTTTCTGATACTCATCTTTTGAATAATTCATTCGCTGACGGTTCGTATGAACCGTCTGATGATTAATCTCATGTTGTTCAAGAAATGGTTTTAACTGTTTTTGATTGCGGAGTTTCTGTGTGAACTCTCCCGATTTTTTTCTCCACAGCTCAACATCATTTTGAAGATTATAACGGTGCCAAAAAAAATCTTTAGAGAATATAGATTCGATTTTTGCATCTTGCATATAGATAATTTCAATAGCCCGAAATATAATTGCATTGGCCGGATAATTTTCCACATAAAATTCTTGATCGAAAAACATATATTCCCCATCAACATAGAAACAATTTAAGGGTACTAAATCAATAAACCCTTTTTCCAATATAACACTTTGGTGATTTGTTTCCTCTATGGAATCAACATGGTTTGAAGAATTTAATATTACCTCTCGAAAGCGATCAATTGCTCGAATAAACTCCTCTTTGTCCATAAATGCTAACTTTCGAATATAGTCTATAGCCATTGGCGCCTCTACAAATGGCATGATGTATGTATTATTGACTAATTTTCCTTCAACCATCTTTATATTACAGCTTTTTAACACCGTTTGGTTGTTCACAATTTGTTGTAATCTCTGATTTCCTTCAGGGTAAACGGCTTTTTTTTCTACAGTATGCGTGTCTCTGATGAGTGTCATGAGTGCATTATCTCTTCCACGGTCCATGGAAATAGTTACATGTTCGACGTTGTCAAATCGTTTGCTTTGACTACATTCAAACAAATACGTATTGGCCATACTATGAAACATACCATTATTTATAAGATCACTATAGACGTATTTTTCATCTAAAAAAACCGAATCCGGATGATTATACTTTGGAAACAAGCGAATCCCTAATTCTTCATTTGGCAACATTGTCTGTGCATAAATCACTTGCGGCATTTCCAAATTGGGAAGAACTGAATAGGTTTTGTAATGCTTCCATCCGGCACGGTTTAGAAAGCCTTTGATTTCTGCTTTTGAATAATTTCTCCCTTGGATATATGCTTTGCCATAGGATACAATCTGTCGATAGTTTTCAATTCCATCAAAGCTTCTTCCGGTATAGGGATCCCTATCTCCACAGAAGTAACGTATACCTAAGCGATTATCCGTTCCTAGAAGAAGGGTTCCTGTATTTTTTAGCATTTGCTTCCATCCTATAAGCGCCTCTACCGGATCCTTTGCTTTCTCAAGTTGATAAAGAGCAACAATATAATCGTATGTGGCTGTTCTATCACTAATGAATGCTTTATCAATGCTTCGGTCACTTTTTACAGCCTCAACAACCTCTGCTTTTTTTATAAGCAGTTCATAGATGGTATCCTTTTCATCACCAATATATAAAATTGTACATTTATCACTAAAACTATACCAGTTTAATAGTCCTTTCGGAAGTTCTCTTAACATTTCCTGTGCATTCATTCTATGCTCCTAACCACAACTTTAATTCTACACTAAATTATCGATAAAATATTTGTAGATTTTTTCTCCACTCGTTCCGTCCAAATTATCTGCCATCGTCTGGGCAGCTTTTAATTGCCGTTCTTTTACACCTTCAAGTTGTTCATGAATAATATCATCAAGAAATCCTTGTAACGTAAAGTAGCGGCTTTCCTTTCGGCAAAAAACATGATATGCATCACTTTGTTCAAATCCATCTTCGCCTTTAAACACTTGCATATACACCTCTTCAGACAAGGTTGGATAAAAAGTCTCTATTTGATCACTTTCCAACTGAATAATTGCAACTTTTCCATCAGATCGACGCTGAATTAATAGGGTATTATCCGCAATTTGTTTTGCCATCATCGTTGAAAAAACTCTTTTCGGGTGATATCCGTTGGCAATCTGATCTGCCCCTTCCCAAAATTCTGGAGAAAGTATACTGGTCGCGCCGGTTTTTTTGTTAACTTTAACGCCATATTTTGCAAACCCCGGAACTGTGACAATATAGTCTTTCAAGTTTAGCAGTTGCAGATGCGTTAAGGGAACATTCAAATTATTTGTCCATAGTTTAAATGCTTTTGGCATACTATATAATTGCGTTTTAAGTGTTTGATGATTCCACTGCACTATATACCCACTATGCACTTCTGCCAGCCACAGATCATTCCCGTCGCATGTAATCGCACTATAACCATAATTAGCCTCTCCTAATGCATGGTATTGATACTTTCTTGTGTCCATATCAAACTCAATAATGCAGTGAGAATTTTCCAGCGTTATCCACAAACGCTGCTCATCAACCGCATAGCCTCCCACCTTATTGATGGTGTTGCGTTGTGTCTTTGGAACTTTTTCCAAACACGCACTATGTGTCTTCCATGTATTGTCCTTCAAGTCATATTCAAACATATTCCCATGGGTCATCGGAATATAGAAGATTGACTGCTTGTATTTTACAACACCTTTACAACCTATGCTTTCCTGCCCTTGTCTTAAGGGCAGTTCAGATAGCTGTTGTGTTGATATTGAGTATTTTGCCGGCCAGGTTGCTAAGTACGGTGCAAAGTAAATTGTATCCTGCTCAGCGTCTTGATCCATTCCTATATATGTGTTAACCCATTTCGGCTGATTTTTTAGGCGATCTATAAAGTTTATCTGCTTTGAATTTAAATCCATATGAAACAACCCACTAACAGCACCTGCCGTAAAGTATAGGTCATCGTTGTTCACCGTCGCATCCAACATCAGAAGACGTCGTTGCTCTATTCCGACAAAATCCTGACTTATGATGCTATCTAATGTAAACACAGGTTTTCCAACAACTTCAAATAAGTTGATAACGGATGTCCCCTCTTCACCTATATAGCCTTCTGAAAGCGCTATTGTACGCGATAGATGTGGGGATGTATCATAGACCCCCACATTATTCGATACAAAATAGTTGACCAATTCTTCATAACGGTGTGTCAGTTCAGGACGCATCGACCTAACCGTTCCCTCCAACAGAGGATGCGGGCGCCAAATAAGACAGAGCGAGTTAAGCTTTTGCACATGTTTAAATAATTGTAATAATTTGTTTATATAGATTTCTCCATCTGTTAAAAAAGATGTAATACTTGTATTAAGCATAATCGCTTTTCGCCCCTTAAGCATAGGTTCCCACGCTTTAGGTATTGATGTTTTTTTTCTGCAGGCATTTATTATATGGTCTAATTTAGGCGAGCCAAATACAACAACTTTTTCATAGTATGGCGTAGCTATAAATTTGCTTCGCACATGCTCTGACTGTACAACGATATTGTCTACATGATCATATGCCGATAACCCTAAATGTTCTGTTGGAAAAAAACCACTCGTTACATAATATGGTACATAAATAAGTCGTCCGACATTTTGTTTGAGCTTTTCAGAGTAATAGTCTGGATGTACGCTTGTAATTCGATTTCTATTATCATAGGGGTTGTGTATATAAACGATATCCGGCTGCATCATCTCAATCGAGTACTGTTGATAATGTGTCACGGGGACATCTGCCGGAAAAAGATCGCCTTCATAACGTGCTTCCCATGACTCATTTTTACTATTATATTCAAAAAATGGAATCGCAATCACATGGGCTACACAGTTTTTATCCGCCTGGGCTGCTTTCCATATGCTTTCTAAGCTATCCCACATCGCTGCCTTATACGGTAAAAAAACCACATGATATGTTGTTGGGGTTGTCTCTATTAGGTTCTTCAAAAAATCCGGGTATACATTCAACACCTTTAAGTCCACATCATCTAAGCTTTCTTTTTCTTCACACACTCCCAAAGCCTGCACATAATTTTCATAAGCTAAGGTCGTCTTAGTTGCATCGGTTGTATTTTCATCAATAACCTCTTTGATTGCACGACCTGCTTCTTGACAATCTTGAATAAACACCTTTTTTTGCTCTATACTGTCTATCCCTATAATTACTTGATGTAGCTCAAACATTGAGTCTAAAATCGGCAAAATCTGATTTTTTACAAATTGTCGCATTGGGTTCTCTCCTTTTAATTATTCGTATTGATCACCGTATCTTTAAGTAATACCGGCAGTTCTTTGATTTGATATTTTTGCTTGCTTAACCACACTGTTAATAGACGTTCTGCAAAAAAACCTACTGCTCTTTGACTATATGAATCATATCCCGAATTATCAAACGCCTCGGCCGCCGGAATGATAATCGAAAACAACCATTCACAATATTGATTAAATATATATCTAGGCATGACAAACATATTAAACGGGAAAAAAACCACGCCATGCATTACATTGTAAAAAGGCTCCAAATATGTTGGTTGATTTTTTTCGATGCTTTTTTCTATAAGCATATATGCATTTGAAAAAGCCTCTTCATCAATACTCTCCCGAATATTTTCCGCATTGCTGACCTTTCCTGAGGTTACCGCGCCAGCTACCAGAATATCATATTGCCTTAGGTGCTTGTCCATCTGTTCTCTCGTGATAATGTCATGCGTCTTGTCATCCAAGAAATAACGACGGTAATGATTGATACCCATGTATTTTGTAGAAGTATTTTTCCATATCCAATATATTCCGGTACATTCATTAATCTTTCCATTGAGCCTTCGAATATTATCTCCATTTTCTACATAGGCCTCAATCCATCGCGAATGGTCATCACCAACCCATAATGGCGAAAAAAACTCTTGTTCAGGCACCATAAAATTCACATGGGTTATGACATACATTGTGACATCTGTTTTTCGAACAAAGCATATGCAACTTAAATCCAATCTAGAGACTTTTTCTCTTTCATAGGATTTAAGAGACTCAATAACCTGAGTTGAACCTGCCTCTACAGATTTAGGTATAAAAATATATGCATATTTATGGGTATCTTTTAAGGCTAATACATTTTTTCCAAGAATAATAGCTTGGTTGCTTTCACGTTCATATGACAGTTGAATATGTGCATAGGATTTACCTTTAACATTTGTCATCGTTAATACGCCGTGTTGCGCCAAGTATCGTTGTGGATCACTAAGCGAATGAATCTGGTATTGGCAAATCACTTCAATCAATGACCTCGCTTCCCACGAGATTTCACCAAAGTACTTTTTATCACTTATAATTTTCTCAGGTTGAATCTCACAGCTATTGCATAACTGTTCAAATATCTCCGACGCCGCCCCATAGCCCGCACAAATCACGACATAATCATACTCCCATTGACAAATCTTAGAAGGTTGAATGTATTGAATCTCTGGATGCTCCTTTAAAGGATGTTGTATGTGGTTATCAGATACACCGACTACATTGTCCCACTGAAATTGATTTTGTCGATTTTTAAATATTTGTCCTAAGCCAAAAATAATGATTTTCTTATTCTTCATAAAAATAGCCTCACATTTCAGTTGCTGTCATTGGGGTTTCCCTGACATACGTAGAATTTCTTCAGATAACTCATATTGATTGATACCCATACTTTGCAGTTGAATAATTATCTCTTCATAATATGCACTACAGATAATGACCACATTATTTTTTTGCTCGCTCTGAGCTAACATCTTTGGATCACAAATCAATATTCCGTATTTTTGTGTCCCCCAGAGCTTCGCATTATTATCCACAATATAATGGGGTCTATATTCTTCTCCAAAAAACTTCATATAAACATCTAACATTTTCCCTGCGCCAAAGACAACTCTATTATGCCCTTTATATTTTTTTAGACGCTCTTCATATAAAATAACCGTTGAGAAATGCACACCTATTTTATATAGGAATTTTAGAAGTTCTGTCTGTAATATTCCAGGCATTGAAGTAAATAGCTTATACGTCTCAAAACTTAATACACCGCGATATTTTATCTGACGCAACGCAACTAAGAAACCACTCCAATCCGTATTGGAAAAATTTTGCTCTTGGTGGGTAAAACAATATGGCATCTGATGTAAATCACGAGCCCCATCATTATCATGTATATGGACAACTTTTAAGTAGTCTCCTAACTTAAGAATCTCTTGCTCAAAATTATGCTTAAGTATATTGGCATGTCCAATATCAAAGCAAGCACCAAAGCAAGCATGTCCCAATTTTTGGTTAAGACGTTCGATATAGTTTACAATATCTTGCGCCCTTGAACAGGCACCCTCTTGTAAGATGTTTTCTTTTCTATATGGAACGTTTTCTATACATATCGTTACGTCATGCTCCATCGCATAAGCACCTACACGTGTGAACAACTCTATATTTAACGCAAACTCTTCATCTTTTGTTGTCTTATCCGCTGTATTGAGGGCATGGACAACCAAAAAAGGACTCTCAAGAACTTTACAAATATCGACACTTTGTTTGAGCACATCCACAATATACTCTAATGTGTACCCCTGTTGATGGCTTCGTACATATTCTTGTTCATGCTTTAATACAGGTGCATGAACTTGAGCAAACGTAATCTCATGTCTTTTTGCGCATGCTATATGTTTTTGATAATACTGTGTATTTGTCAGCGCGCCTTTTTGATGTAGTATATCATAATCTACACATGTTATACCGCTTGATTTGATGGTTTTATAGCCTTCTTCTATGGCATTTTCTTTTATAATTCCTCGAGATTGGATTCCAATTTTTAGCATATTTCTCCTTCATAATCCTTTGTTTTTAACGCATCAATGAACATAATATGCTTAAACTTTAACTGTATCAAATACTTTTCAATTTCCGGATACAATTTTTTTGATGTTGCTACAAGAATCAACGCGTCTTCATTATATTCTATATACTTTGTAATTTCTTTGACACGATACGTATACATTCTCTCATTCACTTTTGCCTTTGATACAGCGATCCCCAATATGGGAACAGAATGCTTCATCGCTTCCAAAAACACTTTTTGAGCGACCATGCCAGCACCATATATTATAATCTCTTGATTATCCGCAAGTTTGTCAAATGCATATGTATCTGCACAAGTATATATATTAAAATGCTCCCATTGAAACTGGACAATCGGATCTTCAAAATTCAACGTTGGCATCCCAAGTGACTTCATCCGTATTCGCATGTGATGTAAATATTTATTTTCAAGGTATTTTTCAATATATGAATTCATATCATGCTTATGATCGCGGATATATCTTTTCCAAAATTCCAGTGAATCTAGATAGCCATAAAATATACTCTTTATATGGTTCTCGCTATGCTTTCCATGCATGATAGAACCCTCTCGGATACGATAATAATAAAAAGCCTGGTCTAGGAATATAATAGACTCTGCCTGTAGCAGTGTTTTGAAGCAAAATGGTACATCTTCATGTAAGATTCCCTCCATGAAGGTTATCCCCTTCTCCAACAAAAAACTACGACGGTATATTTTATTCCAAACCGCAACCATCAGTTCACTGTCTTTAAGCAATTGTTTAAATGCCTCTTCTGCCCCAAGCATCCTTTCATCAGGGGATTTAACAGGTGCTTTTAGGTGTGTTATAATCTCTTTTTTTGACCCTTTATCTTCAAACCTACATGTATTAAAAGCTATAATATCAACCTTTGTCTGTTCGAGTGATGCTTTAATCTGTTCGACAAACGTCGGTCCCATATAATCATCGGAATCTAAGAAGACAAGGAATCTTCCTTTCGCTTGCTTTATTCCTTGATTTCTCGAATAGGATAACCCTCTATTTTTTGCATTACGTATAATATTCATCTTAGGAAACTGCTGCTTATATTCTAATAAAATCGAATAGGACTCATCTGTTGACTGATCTTCAACACAGATGATCTCACATTGATCATCTATTTGATTCAAAACGCTTTCTAGACATTGCGCTAGATAGTCTTTAACATTATATACTGGAATAATAAAGGATAGTAGCACTTCCTGATTTAGCTTCATGGGATATACCTCGATCTCTTATACTTTGATGTAATTGAAAAATCCATATTGATGGATATGTTTTATAATATCTTGATGATACTTTTTGCTTGTAGCAATAACCACAAGTGATGTAGCGGCCAACTCTTTTATCTGTCGGCATGTATATATTTGATGCCCGTAAAAATACCGTTTTTCATTGGTCTTTACTGAAACTACAACTTTTGATACTGAAATATTATGTCGGTTAAATAGATGAAGTATCTCTTCAGCCATTTGTCCCGTTCCATATAAGATAATCTGTTCATATGCTTGACGTTGCTTTTTCACTTGATATAGAAGGCGCTCATATGCATGTTCATCAATACCATTTAATGATATTAATGTGTGCATATGCTGTAAAATCACTTCATCATTTAAAAGCTCTGTATGCATGGACAATCGCTTAATCTGTCTAGTTAACTTCATCAAATACTTATGAATAGCTTCATTGGTTTTTTCCATAAAGTGATGCGTAAGCCAATACTCTAATGCCTGCCGATAAACAACAAGTATTGATTCCAATCGATATGCTTCTTGCTTCATCGTCATTGTAGAACCTTCACGCAAACGTCTTATAAAGTATCGTTGCTTAATGCATGCAGTTTTTTTAGCTTGAAGTATTCCTATAAATGAAAACAATTCATCTTCATGTATAATCCCTTCCCAAAAGCTTAGCTCAATACTGTCAATAAAATTTTTGCTCCAAAATTGCCTAGGTGGACTTGCCGACCATTCATTATTTTCTATGAATTTTTGGAACAGTTTCTCGCCGCTTTCTTCTTCATATGTATGGGAACGTTCGCTTTGATATGTCATAAATTTTTTTTCCAACGTTTCACTTTCAAAAATTAACTGTGCATCAAAGAAAATCACTTCAAGGGAACGGCTTTTTGCGTAAAAATATAGCTTTTCCATGGCATCATGTTCAATAAAATCATCTGAATCAAGAAAATAGATATACTCTCCTGTAGCTTTTTGTATTCCAATATTTCTAGAATAGGACTGCCCTAGGTTCTTGGTGTTTTCAATGACAATAATGCGCTGATCGTCTATCTGATGGCGACGAAGCACTTCAAGGCTTTGGTCCGTTGAATAATCATCAATACAAATAATTTCAAGATCTTCTAATGATTGATTTCTGGCACTTTCAATACATGTATCTAAATATTTATCCACATTGTATATTGGTATGATTATACTTACTTTTGCCATTTTTATCTCCTTGTTATCATTGTTTCAATATTGGATTTATACATCAATAAGTATATTCCAAAATTCCATTTTCTCAGGATGAATAATCATATAATTATTCAATCCCCTCTCCTTTAAAGCATCAATAACTTCTGATATGTTAGATTTAAACAATGCAATGAGAACTATTGTATTATTGATTTCTTCTCGTTTTGTCTCCAAAGCTCTAACTTTAATACCATTAATAATTGGAAGGTTATCACTTATATTTGTAACGATATATTCCTTTAACGTATTACATCCAGATTTTTTTATAAATTCAGCAGTTCTCATTCCAACTTTTCCTGCTCCAAAAATATATACTGCTTCAAACGCATCAATTGTTTTCAAAAAATCATCCGCTTCTTTTTTGATGGATTCAATATATTCTTTTGCTTGATTTCCGAATGCAAACATTTTTTTTTCTTCGTGTGACATAAGAATATTTAGTTCATGCGCTAGTTCAATAGCTTCTATATCTTCTTGATATATCAATTTATATAAATACGGTTTTAATGCACCTTCTAATGAAAACTTTACATTTTCATATAATTTTGAAAAATCATTCTTTAACGCTATTTCCAAAACATCTCGTATTCCTCTTCCATAATCAACAACCATTTTTTTTTCCATTGATAAGCGTTTATGTCCTACACGATATGTATAAATGATCTCAGAAACAGCATAAAATTTCTCTGCTGCTATCATTGTATTTACAAAAAAAGGTGGATCTTGGTAACGTACGTAATTTGGGAACTTTAAATTATGCTTTAATAAAAACTCTCTCTGATATATAAACCGAGTAAATCCGGACTGAAACTGATAATCTTCGTAATTCACCCAACCAGATTTCTCAAACGCCATATCTTTCAACCATCCATAATATTTTTTGATAATTTTACCATTATCAAATTTACACATTCCTCCTCCACAAACATATGCTTTGTGCGATTTCGCCGTCTTGTAAAGTGTTTTAAGCGCCTCATTTGAATAGAAAAAATCATCACTGTCCATGAAGAAGATAAACTCGCCTAATGCTTGTGCTATTCCTATATTTCTTGCAACTCCAACACCTTTGTGTTCTTGTTCAATCAATTTTATATTGCTATGTTTACCTATAAATTCTTTTACAATATGTACCGTGCAATCTGTCGACCCATCATCTATGCATACAATTTCTACCTCTTTAAGCGTTTGTTCTAGAACGCTAGTTAAAGACGCACTAATGTACTCCTGTCGATTGTGCATTGGAAGAATAACACTAATTTTATATGTTGTATTATTATTCATGTACACTCCTATATTCTTTTTCTAATATTTTTGCTTGTTGACGAATATCATATCCAGCTTCTGCAATAATTTTATCTGCATCTATTCTTCTATTATTTCCTTGATGATTTAGTATTTCTTTAACCCACATGTGCTCTTTAAGCGGAAGAAACTTCATATTGTTCATAAGATCAACCTCTTTTGTGACCAAATCACTTACTATAGTCTCTAGTCCATTGGCTTGAGCTTCAACAAGTGTTAACGGAAGCCCTTCAAAGCGTGAAGGCAAGACAAACAAATCCATTGCAGATAAATAATGTTGTATATTCTCTGTCCAATCAACTAAGATAATCTGCGAACTCAAATTTCTCTCTTCAATCATATCCACAATTATATTATATGTTGTTCCTGATCCAATCATAAAAAGTACAATATCTTTTCGTAATTGAAATATTTCCTCGAATATTTCAATTAGAAACTCTTGATTTTTTTGATATGAAAATCGACCTATATGTCCAATAACAAATTTGTTGTCTATATTATATTTGCTTCTAATATATTCTCTATTTTCTTTACAGTATTTATATTTATCTGTATCAATGGCATTTTTCATAATCTTTATTCTGCTAGGTTCAATTTGCTCGCCAAACATCCATTGACTCGCTTTCTTTGAACATGCCCAAAAATCTGTAGCATCTTGCATTGAAAACTTTTTTTTATTTTCTTCATGCAATAATTTCAAGTCTTCATCTGCTTGTTTACCAAAAAGCTCCATACCACTGCTATGGGAATGTAAAATTACTTTTTTTACTTTTTTTTTCATTGCCAGTTGCTCAATTCTATATCCTAGTAGATATGAACTATGTAGGTGTATAACATCATAGTCCTTGTCAAGTATCTCTAGGATTTCTTGATCAAATAATGCTTTGTTTTCTCTCTCAGTTGTTGAAAATAATCTAACACCGTAGTTGTTTTCTTTTATTTGATTATGGTCAATTAACTTTTTATTTCTTGTTAAAAAGTCAATTTCCATATCTGCTTTATTCATGTAATTTAAATGGCTAAAAATATATTGATATATTCCACCTTCGATTCCAAATGCAGGTACTTCAAGAATTTTAAGCATAATATTCTCCTATTAAGACACTTTTTGGTTAATTACTATTCTTTCATGATGCATCTCGAAAACTCTCCTATTGTCTCTGCTTCTAATGCTTCACCAATATCGATGCTTATGTTGAACTCATTTTCTACGGTCACTAAAAAGGTCATCTGAACAACGCTGTCCCATTCAGGTAGATCACTAAACTTTGTTTGATTATTGATGACTACCTTGGTCTCAAGGATTGAGTTTATAATGTCATTTAATTTTTCTACTATATTCATCATTATTGCCCTTTCACTATTGTCTGAACTGTTTGATTCATGTTCTTATATTTGGACACTTCAATTTCCCATGTTATTGGTCCATTATTTAAATCCTTTGATGTAAAGCCCATGCTCTTATATATATCTTTTACCAAAGCATTTCTTGCCGTGGGTATATAAGTTCCAACAATTTTTTTGCACTCTTTTTCTTTAGCAACTTGATAGATATAATCCATTATAGCAAATTCCACGTTTTTCTTAATGGCACGGCAACTCATCACAAAATCTTCAACATAAAGTACACGGTTATCAACAGATACCATGATGATGACTATAAGACCATAATCTCCGAACCGATCTTTTAGCTCGCCAAAATAGCATCTTCGATTATTCTCTTGAACATGAAGTATGAATTCTTGTTGTGTGTAGCGTTGGGTTAAAAAATTAAATTGATTACTTTTATTAAGTAATTGGACAATTCTATCTATATTGGTTCCATCAAAAGTTTGGATATTGAGTGTCAGTTCTAAATCCCGAAGGAAATCGTGATAATGAATATGTTGTCGCTGCTGCTTTTGACGATCGGCATTCGCCTTATAGGACTGTTTGCGAACTACATCTTCTTTGGTCAGCTGGGTCACTTCAAAGTAATGCCCATTATTGATATACTTAATAAACTCTTCCGGCTTATTCCCATCAATCACAGTTACATCTGTGTGCATGACAAGTGCTCTCTCTGTAGGATTATCATCTACAAATAAAAAGTGTTCCTTGCCTAATTGAAGCTCTTGAGCGATTTTTTCAATATTTTCATCTTTTCGATTCCAATTGGCGTAGACGCACTCAAAGTCTTTGGCTTCTAATGTATTTGATGTATTTGCCAATCCCTCAAAAAAATCGCATTCATTGTTTTTTGATGCCACGGATAAGACGATTCCATATTGGGATAATTTTTTCAAATAATGCTGCCATTCATAAAAACTATAGCCAATTCCTGTATCTGTACTCATCTTAAGGTTATTCGCACCATCTTCTCCCACAATCCCTTTCCACAGCGTATTATCTGCATCAAGAATGATGCCTCGCTTATTTTTTCCGTAAAGAGATTTTATGATTGAAACTAAACTATAACAAAATTCCGGAATTGCATTAATATTTAATGCATATTTATAATAATACCAATATTTAGGTTCTTGCCAACGTTCCAATCCATATCTTGCAGAAAGTCCGTCAACATCATGTATATAGAAATGCCCATTATCTTGACTATATTTATACATCAATCCATTTATTCTATAAATAAAATTTGACTCGCCATGGATGTTGGATATATCACTATTACCCATTATTTGATACATTGGACGTTCAAAGTTATTCTGAATAATTATACAATTAAACATTTCTTTTAGTTTCGTCCACATTGCTGTGTATCGCTCAAACTCCATATCTAGTTTTTCTTCTATATGTTCTTTTGTATCCTTTATGGTAGGTTTTGAAAGGATATTTCGTGAAGAAGTATGTATAAAGACAATATCCGGCTTAAATTGTTCTAGTCGTTGACTCTCAAACATAACTTCTTCATAGTACTGATTAAAACCTGATATGTAAAATTCAGGCTTTAATCCACAATCAAGTAAAAATAATTCAATGAAATCCACAATGTGGTTGACGGTACTCCCAGCTAAAACCGCAACCTTAATGAAGGTATATGTTTTATTTTCACATATAAGTTCTTGTCGGATTTTTGTCTTATGCTTGATTAAATATTGGCTGTCAAACGGATAGTTCAAACTTTTCATATTAATTCACCCTTGTTAGTTTTGCATAATCTCCACAGTACGTTGCACCTAAACTTTCTAAAAGTTTTGCACGTTTTTTATCAAAAACTTGTGTAAATACCTTTTTCCCTTCGCCCAATAAGTCATTGACAATATAGCTCTCTAGGTAAAAGCTATATCCTTTATTGACATATGCTTTATCGACAATCATTCCACTGGTTACGGCTACATGTTCACTTTCTGCATATGTAGCAATATGCGCGATGACTTTCTGTGCATCTTTGATTACATAACTTCGTCCTTTAGCTGACGCAATCCGCTCCGATAACTGTTGTTCTAATGTTTTGATTTCATAATTGTTCTTAAAGGTTTGGTCTGAAAGAATCAACTCCGCTATTGCTCTTGCATCTGCTTTTGTGGCCCGTTCTATCTTCACCGGTGATTTTGCAATACGATAACTTTCATATTGATAATTCATACCTTCTACATATTCATGTGTGCCATTATTCATCATTTTATTGTGAAGCATCGTAAGGGTATTCTTCGTTCCCGTAATCATCTTGACATCTTCATTCTTTAAAAAGGATAGTAAGTTCGTCTCATCCTCTGAATGCACTTCACCTGCAATTTGAATACTATCATAATATTTCATTATCACACATTTAAATCCATCGCCTATCCTATAAAAAGAAACATTCGGATCTGTATTTCCATATGTAATGGCATCAATGTAAATATAAAAGCAATTGGAATAATTTTGGCCAAGGTGTTGTAAAAGTTGATCAAATTCATTATCTACAATTCTATTTATCATTTTTTCCCTCATTTACATTTTTATAGCTTCTTAATGCATCAATAAGTTTCTGGTTATCCACTTCTTCTCTTACTGCAAGGCGAATATACTGATTCCCAGTTATCCCTTCTTTCCCTGATAAGTCTTTAATAAGAATCGATTTTTCTTTAACCAGGTAATTGGCAAGCTCTTTTGCAATAACACCTTCACTTAATCTACACATGATATAATTGGCCTGTGATGGGAACGTCTCAATGTAATCAATCGTTTCAAGCTGAGTAGCAAACATTTTTCTTAAGCGACTGATTTGGGTACATGAATGTATATATTCTGTTTGATATAAATCCATAATTTGCATAAAGTATTCTGCAAATGAGTTAATATTCCAAATGGATAGTTCCTCTTTGATACTATTTAATACCGCTTGGTTTGATGTTAAAAGAACTCCCAGTCTTAATCCAGGTACACCATAAGATTTTGAGATACTTTTGATAACAATTAAGTTCGAGTAACGTTGAATAATCTCATCATCAATAAGCGTATACTTTATCTCTTCTTCTGCAAAATCGACAAACGATTCATCCACAATACATACTACGCCCTGTTTTTGACACACTTCAACGATTTCAAGTAGATCCTGCTGATGTAAAAAACTTCCTGTCGGATTATCTGGATTTACAATCACCAAATAATCTGTCTTTGGAATGGCTTCCATGATTTTTTGCTTGTCCATTTTAAAATTATTTTCGTGGGTAAGCAGCGCATGAACTTTACAATGTTTAAAGCATCGTATATATTCATGGAAAACAGGTGTACATAATGCGACGGTTCCTTTCGCCTCTTGTCCCAGATAATTAATTAACTCAGCAGCTCCATTACCTACAATAATGGTGTCTTCATCCACGCCAAAAATTTTGGCTGCAAGTGCATTTTGAATATTTAGTCCTGAAGGATATGTTCGAATAAGCGTATCAAAAAAATATTTTATTTGATCATTCATTTTATTGGTTGGAAAATACGGATTAACCAAATAGCAAAAATCAATTAGTTTTGGGAATCTCCAAAACCCACCATATCGATGATCATAAGCCTCAAATTCCTGTCCTTCTTTTCCAAATAGCGCATTAGCAACAGCTAAGTCTTGTGGATCGTCAATTTCATACCACCGCACATCATCAAGTAAAAATGCTTTGAGTTTTGTACGTTTAACATGTGCTATAATTCTTAATACAGATTCATAGTATTGATTTTTTCCATAGGCTAGAATGTAGGTCGATAAAAAGGGAAGATATTGCTGACTTACGAATTCTTTCGAGAATTTATATATATTGACTGTTTTATAATAACCGTCTGCAACATCGAACTGAAAATCTTTCTTTTCAATAAATTCTACAATATTACATTCTGCATCAATGCGTGTCACTGTTCCATCCATCCAATGCTCATATTTTGCAACAGCAACTAAATCCGACTCCGGTTGTTCGACCATATCTTTAATAACATTCTTATCAAATACTAAATCAGACTCTAATAAAATCGTATCATCCTTTTTCAACTCTTCACTAGCTAGATGAAGAGAATATATATTATTCGTATGCGCATAATCTATATTTTCAATAAAAATAAATTCCATATCTGTATAAGTTGTTTGCAAATATTCTTTTAGAGATTTTCCTTGGTATCCAAGCACAATGATAAACTTATATATCCCTGCTAGTCGTAGCGAATCAATAATACGATCAACAATTTTTTTATCACCGACTTCCATCATACACTTGGTTTGATCTTGGGTGTGTTTTCCCATGCGCCGGCCAAATCCAGCGGCTAACATCATTACTTGCATTCTCGTTCCTCCTACAATTGTATTTCTGATACCGGATGTACTTTTCGGTCCTTAACGGGTGGTTGTTGCATATAGTCTCCATATGTAAATGTGAGATAGGCATCCGCCTCTTTTATGCCATATAATTTGTGTCCTTCAAAATTATATGCTGCTAACTGTTGATACCATTCCCGCTTATATCCATAGACTTTATTCGGAGAAGGAAACATAAGCATCCGAACATATTTTGTCTTTTTAGCATTACTCTTTTTCTCAAACGCATATAAAGCCTTCTTAATAGATTGTTCAGGAATCCGATTTAATCCCTTGAAAACCATCCGATTCAACCATTTTTTATCCGTTTTCTTTCCAACCTCTGACCAAAGTATCTTGCGTATAGAAAAACATAACTTATCATGAATCCATCGAATCCAATATTTGTCCGGTATATTATCCATGGGAAATATATCAATAAACACCCCTTGCTCATAAGGCATGTGCTCTTGTCCGTCTCGCATAAACACCGTATCTTTTCTTCGAATTTTACCATAACCCCATCGATAGCCTTTAGTATTTCTATAATCTTGAAAATAATAGTGGTTTGTGTTTAATTCTGTTTTGCATATTTCTCTAAAGCGTTCATATTCTTCACGCAACATACCGATGTCAGCGTCGTCATCCCAAGGTATAAAACCTCCATGGCGAACGGCTCCTAACATCGTTCCGGCAATCATTGTATATTTTATTGAATGTTTTTTACATATACGATCCACTTCAAGAAGCATCTCTAATTCTATCTGCTGAAGTTTCTTTAATTGTTCTTGTGTCAATGCAATCATTCTATATCCTCCAAGCTACGATGTTCTAAAAAATTTTCCATCAATGTTGCCATTGCAATGGATTCTTCTTGTGTCAAACGATCTTTTATGTGCTTAGAGCGTCCATTAATCCGCTTCACTAAATCGCTAATTTCGTAGCGTAAGCCATCACCTAAAAATTTTGTCTTGATGTATTCATTTTGGGATGTATCTTCAAAACATATTTCAAACCCTTTTGTTAACCACCATGGCGATTTGACTAAAATATATCCTTTGGTCCCCGATATTAGCAACTGTCCTTCGGACTTAATGCCTAATCCGGTTTTAGATGTAGCCAACGCATTTTTATAATAAAAATAAGCTTTTGTGTATATATCCAGTCCATTTTCCGACTTCAAACTCTCAAAATGTACATTCTCATAATTGCAGCCCATCAGTTTAATAATCGGCAACAAGGTATATGATGCTAATTCTGTAAATGATCCACCATATTTTTGATCTGTCAGTTCACGACAATCTGTCGGCACTAATTTGGTAAAGCAGGCTTCAACATCACGAATATTTCCAATAATACCACTTCTGGCAACGCCAATAAGCTGTACAAATCCAGGCGCATAAGCCGTTTTTATGCCTTCCATCAAGACCAAATTCTTCTCTTTAGCCAAGGCATAGGCGTTAATGGCCTGCTGTGAAGATAAACACAATGGTTTTTCACATAGGACATGCTTACCATGGTTTAATGCATCAAGAATATATGTATAGTGTGTTTCATGGGGAGATGCTATATTAACCGCATCAACATTTTCATAAAACTCCTCTAACTGATCCGTTGCCAAATCGAGTTCAAACATTTTCTTATAGGCTTTGGCACTGTTCAAATTTGGATTATACACAGCGTTCAAATTAATACCACTAACATATTTTAACTCATCGGGAAAACGCTTTGCAATTCTTCCCGTTCCAATCATCCCCAATTTGATAATTGGAAAACGTGAGTCTCTTAACATAGTACTTGATACATATTTCGTTCGCTCCAAATAAATAACTTCACAATATTCTCTCAAAAAATCAAATGTTCCAATCCAGTCAGAACCAACGGTAAAGATATCTATTTTATATTTAATGATGTCTTCAAGTTTTTGTCCGTCATGATCTTCAATAATGATTTCATCCGCAAATCCTGAATTCTTGACATTTTCAATCCGATCAAGCAAGGAATCGATAACATTCATTTTACCGCGCTGCATATCATAGTATTCTGTTGTAATCCCCACAATCAAATAATCGCCCAACTCTTTAGCTCGTTTTAAAAGATTATAATGCCCTTCGTGGAATAGATCAAACGAACCATATGTAATTACTTTTTTCATCCTCTATTCCTTTCTTTTAACTTTGATTAAAAATAGTCGTTGCCCGTATCACACTATTTGTAATGACCCCTTCAACACCTAATGTTTTTATCCAGCGAAGATCATCTTCGGTATTAATATTCCACACCTGCACTTTAATCTTACGCTTATGGCAAGCTTCTAAGAATCCGTGATGCTTTAAATGCATCGGCAATACATGTAGGATTATTTCACTTTGCTCTTCATTAAAGTCACATGCCGGAATAATATCTTTTGTATATAAATAGGCTACCTTCGCTTTTTTATCCAGTGCTTTTATTTTATTCATCGATTGATGATTGAAGGACGAATAAAGTACACGCTCTTGCATTCCCATTGCCTGAGTTAGTTGGATAACTTTTTCTTCTAAGCCTTGATATGGGATGTGATTGTTCTTTAATTCTACATTTATATACATGTGTGTGTTTTTTATAAATGCATATACCTGCTCAAGGGTCAAAATCGACACCTTTCCATATTCTGGAAATCGTTGATTGAAATTAAACTTTTTCAACGCATTAAGCGTATAGTCCTTAACGTATCCACTTCCATTACTTACGCGGTCAATCGTCTCATCATGAATAATAACAATCTCACCATCTTTTGTCAATTGAACGTCTAGTTCTATCCCATCAGCGCCGTGTTCATAGGCCAATTCAAAAGCCGGCATTGTATTTTCCGGTGCATAGGACATAAGCCCTCGATGCGCCCATATTTTTGTTTGATGGTCTTGACTTTTTTGTAGTTTTTCTTCTCCTAACGTCTGCTTGTAGACCTTTTTCTTGACACAATCAATCATTCGGCTTTCTCCAGCTCCAAAACGAACTAGATGCAACTTTTTTTGATCAACATCTACAATCATCGTCTCCCATAAGTCTTGAGATACATGGTTCATCATGCGCTTTGGAACACGCACCCCTTCTGGTTTTTTATCATTGAAGGCTTCACATTTATTACATGCAATAGATACTATAGGAAAACTACAGCCCTCATAGATATAATCTGCGTGAGTATGTCCATAAAAAAGTCCAAGAATATGATAGGTATCACGCATATTATATTGTTCAAGAATTTCTATTAATTTGTCCCCATTACGAATACACTCACTCCAATAATCCAATTGGGCTATCGGTGCGTCATGGGAAAAAATCAAAATATTCCCTCCATTTTCCATGCTCTCTAAAGATGCTTGTAGCCACTGAAGTTCTTCTTCAAAATACCCATAGCGAACGGGTTGTGAAGCATTAAATGACGACAAAAAAAAGCATCTTAATTGTTGCATTTCAAAGTCAACATAATAATAAGGCTTGGTCGTTTCTATATTTTTTAAGTATAGGTCAATCTGTTCTTGTTCACTCAATATATCTGGATTTCCATGGAAGTAATTTGTATCATGATTTCCAATGACAACATACAAAGGAACTTGACATTGTTCCATATCATCGATAACTTTACTTGCATAGTAGCTTGTGACTTTGGCTGAGGTCAATCCATCGGTCAAGTCTCCCAAATGAACAGCTGCATCAAACCCACTTTTTTGGTGAACCGCTAACAGATTGTGTGCTGTGTCTTCCCATGTTCCGCCAACACAATAGTGGGTATCCGTAATCAAAGCTAAACTCAGTGGACGTCTTATCTGTCCAGTCTGCTGATTTATTCTTTGAGCCACACGTATGCATTCTTGCTCAAAGTATTTTTTTTCTTGGTATGCTGGTTTGACATATACAAACTGCAAACTCTGTGTTGCCTGAATAACATCCAAATAGTTCAGGCGACGCCCCTCTTTATGTTTAATGCATATTCGAAAGTAATATTCCTTATCAAAGACAAAGGAACGCGTTCCATACGATTGGGGCGATAGATTTTTTGTATATGTCGTCCAATTGCTTTCATTTTGATATTTGTATTCAACCATGTATTCTTGATTCAACCGTTTTGAATACAATGCAATGGCATATACATACTGATCGGAATCAAATAAGATTTTTGACCCTTTAGCACCATGATAGATAACTTCTGTTGCCATATGATACGGGGAATTTGGTAGAAGTTGCCCTTCTATTAGCGTTGTCCGTAAACCAAGGGTAAACTCCAAGGTCTGTCTCTCATCCATTTTATCGCCCCAATTCGCTTAGCATATTCTGTGCTAATCTATAATCTCCACACTTTTTATAATATATTTTCGCATTTTTTATATCGCCTAAACATTGATAAATCACGCCCATGTTGTAGTATGCCTTATAGGAGGTGATTCCTTCGGTATCGGCATAATCATATTGAGCCGTTTTATCAAATTCCTTGATGGCTTGATTAAACTCGCCATTGTTCATATATATCAATCCCATTAAAAACTTAAACTCTGGGCGCCCTCCAAATTCTTGATAAATATTCTCAAACTGAAGTGCTTGCGCATATTGTTCTGAGTTAAGCAATGCATACCCATAAGTTTCTACTAAGTCAATCACAAACTCTGCCTCCGGATTTAAATCATGCTCCAACGCTCGTAAAAAAAATTGGCATGCTTTCAAGTAATCCGCCTGCATATAATAGGATTTACCTAGTTGATAAAGAACATATGGATCATCGCCTATTTCCTCTAAGTCTAATAGCAATAAGCGAATGTTTCTTGACGTTTTTTCTTTTATAAACGTCACATCACCATCATAGCCCGTATGTTCTAAGACAACAGGAACAATGTATGTCGTATAGTCTTCTCCGTCTTTGCGAACGATTTGTTCATGTATTCTTCCTTGATATTTAAAGAACTTCCGATTAAAAATTCGGCTAACCCGCTCTTGAATACGGTTCTTTTCCGAATTTCTCCAGAACGTATTGACGCGCGTAATTCTTCCCACTTCATTTTTAGGTTCCCCAATAAGAGCAACCAATTGATTATAATCTAACTGTTTTACATATTCATCACAGTCAATCATCAGAATATAATCATTTGTCGCTTGTTCAATAGCATAATTACGCGCTGCACTAAAATCATCCGTCCACTCATAATCAAAAACGCCATCCGTAAATTGTAGCGCGATTTCTTTGGTCCGGTCTGTCGAGCCTGTATCCACAACAATAATTTCAAACTTATAGGATTCCAGGCTTTTTAAGCATCGTTCAATATTCGTTTCTTCATTTTTTGCAATAATGCATACTGATATCATCGTCTACTCAACCTTCTCTATCTACTTAATTCCTCAATTTTTTGAAGGATCTCGCGATCTTCTGATTGCCCAGGCAATGCAAGCAGTGCCTGATAATACTTTAGCGCCTTCGCTTTATTGCCAGACATTTCCCATGCATAAGCAAGATTATATATTAGATCATCATTGGTATTATCTAATGTAAATCCGATCTCTAAGCATTCGATAGCCTTTGGATAATTTTTTTCCAATATATAAATCACACCATTAAGGGAATATATATCCGCATCCTCTGTATCTAGCTTTAGATACTCATCAATAAGCATCTTCGCATCTGCTATAGAATTCGTGTTAATCAGCGCTTTTATTTTTTCTTTTATTTGTGTCTTAAACGTTTCATCGATAACCGGTTTATTATTTTTACTGTTTTCAAGACTTTTTACAAACGCATTGTATTGTTCTTCTTTATTCATCTTTTGCATCAGTTGTAAAAATTCTTCCTGTCCATTGTGGTTATGGTTGTTGGGATTTTTAAGAGCTTGCTTATACTTTTCAATGGCTTCATCCATACGCGACTGATCTGCAAGGGTTCTTGCCCACTCTAACAAGGACAAATAACTTCCGGCTCCATATAACGAAAGTCCTTTATCTGTATCGCCAATATATATTGCTTTTTCTAAGTTTTTGATAGCCAAATCATAACGCTTAAGTTGTCTAAAGGCCATGCCTAAAAAATAATATATATCTGGTAATTCTTTAAAAAAAGGATCATTCATTAATGGTTTAATAAAATCAATGACTTTTTGATATTTGTTTTGCAATATCAAACACTTAATCATATTAATCATCATATCATTATGAAACCCTTTGCGTACACCATGACTTAATTCATGTGCCTTTACAAAATCCTTCATCGCCGTTTTATAATTCTTGGCCATTAATTCCATAACCCCTTTGTTATAGCGATGGAAAGGGTCATAAGGTTCTTCTTGAATCTGCTTTTTTATGATTTGCATATTACGCTTTTGTTTTTCTTTTTCTTCAAATACAGATTCACTATATCCATAATGATATATTTTAGCTACATCACTATCAATGACATCACCCATCTGAGTGTTTCCATCAATATGAATTTGTTCATGGATTGCACCTTCATAGTGCGGATTTATATTTTTATATAAACGTATCATCGACCGTGATACGGACATTTCCTTATTTTCATAGATGCTATATATCGGAACAAAAAAAACATCCTTGTCCGATTGCTCTAGTTTTTTCTCTAAGTTTTCGCGTTGGCAAAACAGACGTTCATCTGCATCCAACACAAGAATATAGTCTCCAGTTGCCTCTTTGATAGAGATATTTCTTGCTTTACTAAAATCATCTTCCCATATTGCGTCGATGACTTTGATTTTTTCGTCGTGTTCAAATCGGCTTAACACTTCTCGCGTCCCATCTGTCGAACCTGTATCGACAATAATAGTCTCATCGACATTGGGTAAGGCATATTCTAAACACTTTTCAATATTTTCGATTTCGTCTTTAACAATCATACATAAACTTATTCTCATCTATTTTTACCTACTTCCTTATAAAAGAGTAGAGAGTCATAAAGACTCTCTACTTTTACGTTAAATTTAACGGTAAATATTATGATTATCCTAATAATTGTAATACACTTTGTGGAGCTTGGTTTGCTTGAGCTAACATAGCAGTAGAAGCTTGTTGAAGAATATTTTGTTTTGTCATCTCCATCATTTCTTTCGCCATATCAACGTCACGAACACGAGATTCTGCTGCTTGAATATTTTCAGCTGCATTGTCTAAGTTCTTAATTGTATGCTCAAGTCTGTTTTGGTTTGCACCAAGTTTTGATCTTTCAGCAGATACTGTTTCAATTGCATCGTTGATTGTATCAATCGCCGCAGTTGCATCAGCATGTGTGCTAACACTTCCAGAAATAGCATCAACGCCTAAAGCAGCTGCTTGCATATCACCAATAGTAACTGTCATGCTTACGCCACAGTTAGCACCGATTTGAAGAGTAGCTCCTGTAGTTGATAAACTACCATCAAGCAAGTTCTTTTCGTTGAATGTTGTAGAAGTTGCAATACGATCAATCTCAGCACTAAGTTCTGACAACTCATCACTAATCGCTGTTCTATCTGCAGATACGTTTGTATCGTTAGCTGCTTGAACTGCTAATTCACGCATTCTTTGAAGAATAGCTTGTGTTTCGTTAAGAGCACCTTCAGCTGTTTGAATCATAGAAATACCGTCTTGTGCGTTTCGTGATGCTTGAGTTAAACCACGAACTTGAGCACGCATTTTTTCACTGATTGATAAACCAGCTGCGTCGTCGCCTGCACGGTTAATTCTATAACCTGAAGATAATTTTTCCATTGATTTAGAAATATTGTTGTTAGCTGATCCCAATGCTCTGTGAGTGTTCATTGCCATTAAGTTATTATTAATTCTCATGTTAAATTCCTCCTTGAATTTGTATAAGTTTTATTCGGCATCCTTGCCGTATGCAGTTGGCCAACTGTCATTTTTGATTTACACTGTATTTATCGGATAGGATTTCAAGTTCCTTAACCCCTATTTCAACTTTTTTTTAGAAATTCATATAGATTATGATTTTTTCTTTATAAAGTCCTTAAACGCAAGTGCTCCCACCTCTGATGTAGCTGCTGCAGCTTGGTTTTCTTCTTGGATTTGCAGATACACTTCTTTCCGATGAATAGCTACACTTCG
This sequence comes from Clostridiales bacterium UBA4039, assembly GCA_002382805.1. Lineage (GTDB taxonomy): Bacteria > Bacillota > Clostridia > Lachnospirales > Vallitaleaceae > UBA1351. The sequence goes on along the minus strand of DGAD01000054.1, from coordinate 100,138 downwards.
CGGTGCGTCAATACCTATTTTTATCTGATCACCATGTACTGCCAAAACCGTTATTTCAACATCATCACCAATAATTATTGATTCTCCAACTTTTCTCGTTAAGGCTAACATAACTATTCACCACCCTTTGACATCAACTTCATCTGCTGATACAAATTGTGACGTATATCGTACGTTTCATCATTTGCAATGACCTGGCGCCCTTTTTTTGTCTCACGATTAATCAGTATTGGCGCTTTTAGATTTGTTGTCATCTGCTCAATCTTATCCGGAATAACCACCACTGTAAAAATATCGAGTACCTTCGGGTCTAGTTGGCCTATAGAAGCAATCAAGTCATCCTCTACCTCTGGTGCATAATCTGGAAACCACATCATCGGATTAATTAACGGAAGACACGTCTTGGGGTCTTTAACTGCTTGAAGCCAAACAAGGGCTCCCCCTTCTTCACCTTGATCATACAGCAAAATAAAGTCTTTCATCTCTTTAAATCCAAATATTCCATCTTCAAAGGTAATCACTTTTGTTTCATCAATGTCCACATTTCCAAAATGCTTTGTCATTATTTCCATAAGTATCTCCTTTTCCCTCTTAAACTGTTATCGAATAAAATCCAACAGCGATGGTTGAATAATTCTTGCGCTAGCAGATAAAGATGCATTATAAACGACTTCCATCGATGAAAAACGTATCAAAACTTCTGCCATATCCACATCTTCATTTTCTGACATCAAATCTGTAAAATTCAACGAATCCGATTTTAATCGGTCTTTTGTCAGTTCAAGACGATTAACTTTTCCTCCGATTTCCGCTGTAATGTTTAAGTTGTTCTGAATATATCCATCCATCTTTCCAATAAGCTTTGTAAAGGTTTCTCCAAGTAAATCTTCCTTTAGCTCATCATCCAAAGCGCCATTTCCTTCTATATTCTGCACCTCTTTAATGATTTCTTCTAGATCACGAATCAAATCCTTCGTGATGACATTATTTCCCATCTCATTAACTTGAAGCGTCTGGCTATAGGAAACCTGATAATTCATCGCCTCATTTTCCGGTAAAAATGTGTCTCCGGTTGTTAAATTTGTTGATTCAAAATAATGATCCGGCTTAATATCACCTTTCGTAAAACCTGACTTTTGATAGGTCATTGAAAACTCCGGTAAAGTCTCTGCATCTGTTGTGTTAAATACTAATTCACCTGTATCTTCTATGAAATGGACTGTATTAGCCCCTACATTATATGCATCAGCATCTGTTGAATTCTTATTGACAAGCGTAAATCCTGCTGCACTAAGCTCGGCCGAACTTACTCCGGCTGCGTCTAGCTCACTGTATCCTAAGCGTATCCGCTTAACTTCGTGAATTGCAGGATGTCCTGATCCATCGTCAAAGACGCGCTTGACGGTTTCAACATTCTCTTGAGAAAAGTTTTCTGTAATTTCATACGTATCTGTTGAAGCTTCATTAAAGACTAATGAACTGTCTGTTTGATATCCCGTAAACATATAGCGTCCTGCATAAGATACATTTCCTTCATTTTCAAGTTGTTCCTTAAGCTCTTTAAGTTCTGAGATAATACTTTCTCGATTTTGCGTGGTCAGCGGATCATTCGATCCTTGAACAGATAGATAGCGTACACGCTTAAGAATATCTGTCGTATTGGCAATGGACTGTTCTGTCACTTCAAGCCAGCTCATAGCATCTTCAGAGTTTGTTTTGTATTGACTAATCTGACTAATAGTTGTTCGAAATTTCAATGCACGCGATGCAATAATAGGGTTTTCAGATGCCTTTTGTATTTTTTTCCCACTAGCCATCTGCTGTTCTAACAACGACATTGTTTTTCTATTTCGATTGACATTTGTCAAAATATTGTTTGTCATCATTGTATTCGTTATGCGCATATGTCGGTCCTCCTAATTATACACCCATTTGATTTATGGTTACATTATATATTTCATCAAAAATGCTAATTACCTGAGCGGACATACTATATGCCTGCTGATATTTTAACAGATTCACTGTCTCTTCTTCCAAATCAACATCAGAAACTGACAGCCTCTGATTTGTAATCATCTTTGTTAATTGCTCTTGTCCGTTTTTAAAGCTTGTCATTTGACTGACGTCGATGGCCAACTCACTTAGCACACTTTGCATATAGTTATCAGGAACACCTTTAGCAAACATATTTGTATCTTGACGCTTATCAATCATTGCCAAAATAATATCATTGGCACTCTCCCCATCCGCTGCATTTGCTTTTGCAGAAAAGAGAGAGACATCTTCCATCATGTCTGGATTGACAATAAAATTATCAATTGTCATCTGCGTGTAGGTTGACATATCTGAACTATCTAGCGCCGTTGTTCCATCGTATCCTTCATATACAAATAAAGGAACTCCGGTCCCATCATTGCCTGATTGTTGAAGTGCATTGAACTCACTCGCAAAGGTTCGAACGAACGTATTTAATTGTTGCTGATAATAAGGTATTCCTTTAAATGTATTTTGCCGTCCAATAGATCCCTCTTGTCCAACCATTGTCGCCGAAGGCGGATTAACCATTTCAAAAGTTACTTCACCACTGACTTCATCATATGTATATGAACTATATTCATGTCCTACACCATCGATAATGAGTTTTCCAGATGCCTGTAGGTCAAATCGATTCACATCGGTAAATACAATAGTATTGGTACCCACATCTACACTATCAATTGTACCTTTAAAATTATTACCATTATTTCCATCACGCACATCTAGATATCCTTTTAATTCTCCTGTTAAGTTATCTGTATACAGATTTTTCCCGGAGTTCCATTGTATATCATAAATATCCGTATTATCTTCTGGATTCTGTAAATGTTCTCTATTGACTACCTTTAGTGTATTAAATGCATTACCATTGACAAGTTGTTGCCCATTTATGGTTATATTGACCGTTTCCATGCCATAACTATCTGTATTCACTTGATAATCAATACCGACAACTTTTGATAAGTTATCCACTAAAACCATGCGTTGGTCACGTAAATCATTCGCTCGATTACCATTTAATTCAAGGCTACGAATTTGTTGATTTAATGTAGCAATTTGTTCTGCGTAACTATTAATTTGGTTAACACTATTTTTTACACCAAAGTTTGCATCGTTTTGGGTCTCACGTAACTGTTCCCCAATATCTGTCATATACTGAGAAAAGCTTTGTGCCGAGGCAAGAAAATTCGCTCGATTGGCTTCATCTGATGCATCTTTAGATAAACTTTGCAACGCATCAAACATACCATCAAAATGGGATGTAAACCCAACGCTTGAGGGTTCATTAAAAATCAACTCCATCTGCTGTAGCATGGTTGACTTTACTTCATATGTTCCATAGTCTTTGTTCATACTCCAAAATTTATAATCAAGGTATTCGTTTCGATGCTGACTGATTTGTTCAATCGTTGTTCCTGTACCTACCATACCGCGTTGTGCATTTGGCAACGGGCGTGTAGCGATTTGTACGCCGTATTGACGTGTATATCCTAACGTCTCAGCATTACTAATATTATGATTCGTAATGTCTAGCATTGTTCTTGATGTATATAAACCTTGTTGAGCTACATTAAGCCCAAAAAAAGATGACCGCATATTAGTTACTCCTTCCTATCGTCCTACAACTCCTGTCTGATTAACAACACGTTCTATCATCTCATCAACTACATTTACTACACGAGTCGCCGCATTGTATGCATGTTGATATTTCATCATATTGGATAGTTCCTCATCTGAAGAGACGCCCATTAATTGGCTACGTTGATTATCAATCTGTACGGTTAAAAGCAATTGATTCGACACTTGATTGTTAATCGAGCTTCCCATCGTTCCAACATTTGAGACAAAACTATTATAATAGTCTACATAATTTAACTCGCCGTTAAGTGTTGGATCAATGTTGGAAAAAGGCGCTTTCCACTTTGCAAGTAATTCCTCAACAACAGAACTATCGCCATCAACGCCTTCTTCTCGGCTCAAACAGATTTTATTGTAGTCTAAGACAACTTCCTCATTCATTTTAAGATTTCCCGCGGAATACAAGGAATACTCATTATTCTCATCTTCTGCGACACTTCGGTCTACATAAAGTCTTGAAAAAATTTCGATACCTTGTTCTCCATTAAGACCATAGGGTCCGTCTGTACTTCCGGGTGGTGCCACGGTATCATTAATCATCGTTACGATGCCATGGATTAAATTATCAAACTGCGCTTGAACCGTCATGATTTCAGAGGGTTTAATATCTTTTGTAAATTCACCTGCATCATTAAGATCTGTATAATTAGCCGTACGTGATCCTCTCGCTAACAAAAGACCTTTTAACGAACCTTTATCATTATTGGCGGCTGTCGTTGTTGGTACATCAAAGTTATACAGCTTGTGATACTGAGGTGGGTCAGTACTTAAATCGCTTAAATGCGGCCAGTACGGGTCAACCAACAGACTTTTATCTTCGGCATAGGTTAAGTCCAACTCATTGACATTTCCAACCGTTACAAAGGGGACATTTTCAATACTGACAATCAGATTATTATTCACATCTTCACGATAAGAGATATCGACCATTGTTGATAGCTCATCAATAAGCAGATTACGTTGGTCACGATAGTCATTGGCTTTTGCCCCATGTACTTCATTTTTCGCAATAATTTCATTCAACGACTGAATTTCATTGCCGATCTCATTGATTCGCTTTACATTGTTCATAACCTCATTATTAAGGTTTTTCTGATAATCTTGTAGCTGGCCCATAATCAGATTTGACTTTTCAATAAAGATTGTAGCATTTTGAATAAATGTCCCTCGAGTTTCAAGCCCTTCTGGACTTTTTACTAATTCCGACATCGACTCCCACAAATTGTTAAGAATCTTTGAAAAGGATTCACCTTCAATTTCACCTAAAATATTTTCTACTTCTTCAATTGCTGAACTTTTGCTTCCGTAAAATCCCAGACGACTATTTTCTTCCCGAAATGCTGAATCCAAAAATTGATCACGCACTTGTCGAATCACTTGTACATCTGTTCCCAAACCAACTTGCATCCCTGAATTTCTTGATGTTCCTATGGTTAAATATCTAGAATCTGACATGATAACTTGTTGGCGCACATACCCTCTTGTGTTTGCATTCGTTATATTATGCGCTGTTGTATTTAACGCCGATTGGCTTGTCAGTAACGCGGAAACCGCTCTGGATAAACTACTAATTGAGCCCATATTCTCATCCTTTCTGTCTCATCTTATGTATCATGCTATTGCTTCGCATCAAAAAAATTGTTATCGGTATTTCCTTCATACCGCTGTCCTTTTTTTTCGTATCCATTGCCCGAATTTTGCGAAGCCGAACTTTGAATTGCATTCATTGTAAAATTAAGAAATTCAAGAGATTCTTCAAGCAATTGTCGATTAATATCATTGATTTTTTTTACTTCATCAATGACAAGTACCATTCGGTGTGTCACTTCTTTAAGTCGGTCATGTTCCGGCTTATCTGACGGAATAAGTTCAATAAGACTTGATACAGTCATATCTTTTGCACTTTTATTGGTTACCAAACAAATATCTTCAATGAGCCCTATACGTTTTTTCTCTAAACGCAAAAGGCGCCCAGCTACACTCTGTTCCTCGTCAGTGAGTGATTGTAGGCTGGGCACATCCCCTTTGATAATAACATCCGTTTTATTATTCGCCATCTTTAAGAGGTTCTCATAACATCCTGTCGTGTCCTCTAATACTTCAATTAATTCTTCAACAATACTTGCCATTTCAACACCTCATATCTTACAATCCCCGGGATTGTTCTAGCATTTTATCCGCAATCTGAGATGCGCTTACATTATATTCGCCAGCTTCTATTTGTGCTTTCAACTGTTTCACACGATCCATTCGAACATCAGGTGCCTGCTTAACTTCTTTTTTCGCAACGGCAAGATCTTTTGCAAAAGTCGATAATGTCACAACATCTTTGCTGGATTGGGTACCATGTGCATTATAAATCTTATTTGCCTTTTTAGCCTTATACACTGGGTCAACATTATTAACTCCGTTGATTCTCATAATTGTCACCATCCTTTAAATTCTAACACTTATTCATTCACATTATGTATCGGTCAGGTTCCTTCAAAAGTTTAGGTTTCTACAAAAAAAAACACAATATTTTTTCACATGCGACTGCAAGCAAAAAAACATTATGTTTTTTTTGATATCTTATTCATTAAATTCTTGTTTAACTGTCTCTAAAGCATGGTAAATTATTTGATGCATATCATAATACTTATAATCCGCTAATCGCCCACCAAAGATTACTTTATCTTCTCCCATTGCTGCATCTTTATATTTTTGAAATACCTCAGAATTTTTTTGGTCATTTATCGGGTAATAAGGTTCATCGCCCTTTTGCCATTCACGAGGATATTCTTTTGTTATAACTGTTTTTGGTTGCGTTCCAAACTCAAAATGCTTGTGTTCAATAATTCTCGTGTAGGGTGTCTTTGCATCTGTATAATTTACCACTGCATTCCCTTGATAATTATCGGTGTCAAGTACTTCATTGTCAAAGTGCAAGCTTCTATACTCTAACGGTCCATATTTGTAGCCATAAAATTCATCAATCATACCAGTAAAAACGACTTTTTCACAAAGGTTGTCATATCTTTCTTTGTCATCAAAATAGTCGGCATTCAATTTGACTTCTATATTCTCAAGCATCTTTTCAACAATACCATTATATCCTTTTAACGGGATTCCCTGATATCTGTCATTAAAATAATTATTGTCATATGTAAAGCGAACCGGCAAACGTTTGATGATAAATGCCGGAAGTTTTGTTGCATCTCTCCCCCATTGCTTTTCGGTATATCCTTTGATCAATTTTTCATAAATATCACGCCCGACTAGAGATATCGCTTGTTCTTCTAAATTTTTCGGTTCATTAACATGTGCACTTTTTTGTTCTGCAATTTTTTGTTTGGCCTGTTCAGGTGTAATGACGCCCCACAATTTATTGAACGTATTCATATTAAAAGGTAAGTTATATATTTCCCCATGATAATTGGCAATTGGCGCATTAACAAACCTATTAAACTCTGTAAACTGATTGACATATTCCCATATCTGGCAATTATTTGTATGGAAAATATGTGCCCCATATGTGTGTACATTGATGTCTTCTATTTTTTCACAGTAGACATTTCCTCCAATGTGATGACGTCGTTCAATAATCATGCATTTTTTTCCACGCTTATTTGCCTCATATGCAAATGTCGCACCAAAAAGGCCTGCCCCCACAATCAAATAATCTATTTTTTCCACTATGTGCCTCCTAAAAGTGTATTAATTTCTATGTTCTTTATCTAGGAATCTCATACGATTTTTTACAACTTTTTTCGAAGGGGCGTCCTCTTCAACCTTATGACTTTGATAGGCTCCGCTTAATTCGTTAGCTGTATCTCTCTTGCAATCATCACAAAATCGGCCCGTCCGAATAGATTTTCCACACTTTTCGCATTCTATTCCCATCGCACTATCGGCAGAAAATATCAATCGTTCTTCTCGAACCCATTGACGAATTTGACGTGTATCCACATCGCACTCTTCGGCCACTTGCCCGATATTTGCTGTTGGATTTCGACGAATATAGGTTTTAACCTCTGTAAATTTGGTTTCCAATTCTGATTTACATTGTGCACAGATTGGTTGTCCTCCGACATAGTTGAAAATACGTCCGCATTTTTTACAATTTCTAACATCCATACCCATTACCTCCTAAAAATTATAGTCCATTTCCGATGGCCGCTGTTAAAAAAAACACTTTGTCAACATGCGCTTTTTTTAGCTGTATTGCGCAAGCATCCACCGTTGCTCCCGTTGTATATATGTCATCAATAATTAATATATTACTATGCGTAATTGTATTGTTGACCTTCTTATGAACCTCAAACGCATTCTCAAGATTCTTATATCGCGTCTCCGGCGATAAATCTTTTTGAGGCGTCGTCCATTTTTTACGTTTTAATCCACGTTTAAGCAATTGTACCGGTGTCCCTTGATATTTTTTCATCTGGTTATTATAGGCTTTGACAAAATAAATTGCTAACAATTCAGCCTGATTATATCCACGTGCAACAAACTTTGTATAATGAATAGGAACCGGTATCACATAATCCACTTGCCAACCAACATGCTCTAAATAAAACTGTGCCATAATTCGCCCCATTTTACGTGCGATCCATGTATGATGGTAGAATTTTAAACCTAGTAAAGCCTTTTTCACATGTTCATCATATACAAACACACCTCGTCCTGCCTCAAACTGATGCAGACGTGTCAAGCAATCCATGCACAAATCATCTTCTTGTTCACGTACTTTTCCACATTGACGACAGTAGGCTTGTTCAATGAGACTAATTTTATTATAACATATCTCGCAAACATCCGTCCCATTTTCTTGTAACTCTTTCATGCAAAACATACATTTATTAGGGAACAAAAAATTCATGATGCTACGCATCTATCTCAACTCCTTAACCTCAAACAAAGGAGCAGCTTCCATAATCCGAAGAAACAAGGTTGAGTTTCTATTAACCTCGCGATTGTTGTCAATCATATGCTTTAAAATATCAATATCTCCTACAAGAACAACTAATTCACGTGCTCTTGTCACCGCAGTATAGAGTAGATTACGACTTAACAGCATATTTGGTCCTTTAAAAAGAGGAATAATAACCACAGGATATTCGCTTCCTTGTGATTTATGAATCGTTATGCTATAGGCAAGTTCTAGCTCATCGAGTTGGCTAAATTCATATATCACTTCCTTTAAATCGTCGAACGTTACAACCAATGTCTCGGAATAGTGATTGATTTGTTTGACTGTTCCTAAATCTCCGTTAAAAATTCCAACCCCTTCATCAATAACAATATCAAATTGGCTTTTTATCGTCCAATGAATATTATAGTTATTGCGAATTTGCATGACTTTATCACCTTCGCGAAATATCACTTGTCGAAATGTTTTTTCAGCACGTTTTGGGGATGAAGGATTTAACGCTTTTTGGAGTTCAACATTTAATTGCTCTACTCCAAGCAGTCCTTTTCGCATCGGAGTGAGTACTTGAATACCTTCTTGATAATCTATGCCTGTAAATTTTGGCAGTCTTGATTTGACCAACGAGATAATTTCCTTAAGAATCTGCTGACTTTGCTTTCTTTGAATAAAGAAAAAGTCATTCTTGTTTTTATACTCTACCATATTTCCTTGATGAATTTTATGAGCATTAAGTACGATTGCACTTTTTTCCGCTTGTCTATAGATCTTTTGGAGGGTTACTGTCGGCACAAAATGTTTGACATGAATAAGATCCCTTAATACATTTCCCGGTCCAACTGACGGAAGCTGGTCTTTGTCACCTACAAGGATAACACGACAACCTAGTGGAATAGCTTTTAATAGATGATAGAACAAATTAATATCTAACATCGAAATCTCATCAACAATCAACACATCACATTCAAGTGGATACTCCTCGCTTCGTTCAAAGGATTGGCGCTGATCATCGGAAGAAAAATTAATCTCTAACAAACGATGAATAGTTTTTGCCTCATGGCCTGTTGTCTCCGTCATTCGCTTAGCGGCTCTTCCTGTTGGTGCCGCTAAAAAAATGACTAAATCCTCTTCTTCAAACATTTGAATTAAAGTGTTAATCGTTGTTGTCTTTCCTGTTCCCGGCCCTCCTGTGAGTACAAAAAAAGGATACTTAGCGCTGTCAAGGACGGCTTCTTTTTGCACCCCATCCAGCGAAATATTATTACGCATCTCAATAGAAGCAATTCGTTTTTCCACTTTGTCGATCCGTTGAATCTCATGGGCTAGACATTGACAAATCTTATGTGCACACGCTTCTTCCATTAGGTAATATTGACTCAAATAAATTCGGGTCATCTTTTCATCTTCCTGCACTTTAATTTGCTGCTTTAATTGAAGTTCCATAATCTCTCGGTCAATTTGTTCTATGGATATCCCAAGAAGTTCTTGGGTTCGTTCAACAAGCATGTTCTTTTCGAGATACACATGCCCATCTAACGTTCCTTGATTAAGAACATATGTAATGGCTGACATGATTCGATGGGGATGGTTTTCTTCAATTCCGATTCGTTTTGCAATTTCATCTGCAAGTTTAAATCCGATTCCATAGATATCTTCCGCTAGGCGATAAGGATTTTCTCTAATAATTTGATATGTTTTTTCTTTATAGTATTCATATATTTTCAATCCATAGGTTAGGGAAATCTGATATTCTTGTAAGAATAAAATTGCTTGACGCATGCTACGTTGTTCATAAAACACTTCGGCAATCTGTTGTGCTTTTTGCATACTAATGCCTTTAACTTCCTCAAGTCGCTCTGGTTCCTGCTCAATGATTCGGAAGGTGTCATCACCAAAGCTCTCAACAATTTTCCCAGCCAAAACAGGCCCGATTCCTTTTATGGCACCGGACCCTAAATATTTTTCAAATGCATGTTTATCTTTTGGTACTGATGTGGAAAATGTCTCTACGTCGAACTGCTTTCCATAAATTGGATGGGTAGTATATTCCCCTTCAACGCTGATTTCTTCACCGATGGATAGTTTAAACATTGTTCCCACACAAGTTATTTCACCCTCTTGTGCGGAAACAACAATAATCGTATATCCGTTTTGTTCATTTCGATATATTATTTCTTCAACAATCCCTGTTATCTTCTCCATAAACCCTCAAATCATTTACGCATTGACTTTTTCGTTGACTTTTTCCTTAAGCTCTTTCACTTTATCTGTTCGCTCCCATGGAAGATCAATATCTGTACGACCGAAGTGCCCATATGCTGCCGTCTGACGATATATAGGTCGACGCAAATCTAAATCATGGATAATTGCGGATGGACGAAGATCAAAAACTTCATTGACAATTTCTGTAATACGTTCATCACTCACAATTCCCGTTCCATCTGTATCGATAAAGACAGATACCGGATGCGCAACACCAATCGCATAAGCTAGCTCAATCTCACATCGCTTTGCAAGACCTGCAGCAACAATATTTTTTGCAACATAACGCGCTGCATACGCTGCTGAACGGTCCACTTTTGTCGGATCTTTTCCTGAAAAAGCTCCGCCACCATGGCTGGCATAACCACCATAAGTATCTACAATAATTTTACGACCTGTTAACCCTGCATCTCCTTGCGGTCCACCAATAACAAAACGTCCCGTAGGATTGATGTAGTATTTTGTCTTATCATCTAATAATTCTTGAGGAATCACTTCATCGATAACATACTTTTTCAACTCCTCTCGAATCGTCTCTTGAGACACATGTTCGTCATGTTGGGTTGAAATAACAACCGCATCAACACGTTTAGCCACATTATCCTCATATTCAACTGTAACCTGTGACTTTCCATCCGGTCTTAAATATTTAAGTGTTCCATCTTTACGTACTGCGGACAAGCGTTTTGATAGTTTATGTGCAAGTGAAATAGGTAGTGGCATCAACTCTGTTGTTTCATCACAGGCATAACCAATCATCATTCCCTGATCTCCAGCACCTGCTTCTTCTTCGCTATGTTCTTGCTCGTCACGAACTTCAAGGGCTACATCTACACCCATTGCAATATCTGGCGATTGTTCATCAATCGTTACCATGACCGCACATGTCTCCGCATCAAATCCAGCTTTTGCATCATGATATCCAATCTCATCTACTGTTGCACGAACAACTTTAGGAATATCAACATAGCATTCTGTAGATATCTCGCCCATAACCATAACCATACCTGTCGTCACGGCGGTTTCACATGCCACTCTTGCTTTAGGATCTTGAGCTAATATAGCATCAAGTACTGCATCTGAAATTTGGTCACATACTTTATCTGGATGTCCTTCAGTCACTGACTCTGAAGTAAATAATCTTTTTGACATAATTGTCCTCCTAATTTAATCTAATTTTATTATACTGCATATTCTTATTTTTGCAACTCTTTTGGTAGTGTCCTATGAAAGTATATTCCATGAGCTACAGGCTTTTCTTCTCCCGTACTTGGCTGATTAATCACCTGAGCTTGATGCGTAATAACTGAAGAGGAGCCTCCATCCAGATAAGCCGCATACGTACAACCGGCTTCTTGCATAAGGGTTGCAAGTTGCTTGCCTGTAACTCCTCGACTTATTCCTGGTTGTCGACCATCAATGACTTTTATGATGATTTTCTTTTGTGCAGTAATCCCAATAGCCGTTCTGGGTTGTAACGATGTCGTGTAACCAATAAACGCTTCATAGTCTTTTGCTACATTGTCCCCGTCATAAACTAACCAACCGCCTGTCTGAAATGCATCTTTAACATTTTCTATATCCACATTACTCTCAATATCCACATGGATAGAGTCGCCTACATTATATATCGGTTCTTTTGAAAAAATCTTTCTTGATACATAATAGCGTTCTTGGTTCAATGTATTATCTTCTAATGCAATACGTTCTTGATGTGTGACAATTTCGGACACTTCATTATTATCTATACGATAGACTCGTATGTTTTCCTGAGGATAGAGGTATTTGCCAAACCACTGTGTATAGACACCTACGCCCCGATTATAATAGTCATCATTAATCTCATATATAGGTTGTCGAACCTCGTTGTGCACAAGATAGGCGCGAAGTTCTATATCTCTTAAAGCAATATCTCCGTCAGAATAAACAAGAACGGTTGGCGTTTGCACAGACCGAAGTGAAATCAATTCGTAATTTTTAATCACAATACCTTGGGGACGACCATAGCCATTGTAGAACATACCATTAACGCCAAGAGGATAGGTATATTCCTGTTGAACTGCCATTGCCGAAATATGATCATACCCCAGCAAACTATTATAGGCTAATTCCTGAACAAGTTGTGCCCCTTGGTTTAAACTCGCTTCAATCGTATAAACTTGTTGTTCATAGCCATCAATCATGACCTGCTCATGTGTCAATCCCAAGCTCATGATGAGCTCAATAAGTATAAACATTGTTCGAAATGATGTTGAAAAATCTATCATAATCCCAACCTCTTGAAATGAAAAAACCATCAATGATTGATGGTTTTGATCAACTTATTTATCCAAGGATGACAGTTGCTTATATAATGCAGTTGCAATTCCCATGCCTTGACCTTCTGAGATAATCTTTGAATATTCTTCATCCAGCATTTGTGTATAAATCTCACTGGCATTGTTTTTTTCAAACATTCCACCATCTGGAACTGTCTTTCGCATTTCTTTAAACAATTGTTGTACGTAATAAGCTTCAAAAGACGCACATGCTTGCTTTAATTCCTGATCATTTTTTTCCTGATCTGTCTGTTGTTGCACTGTGCGATCCAATAACTTTTGAAACTCTTGCTCAACTGAGGTTCCTTTTTGAGCGCTTCCATAAATATTTGACAACTCTTGTCCGATCCCATTAATTTCCATATCTACCACCTACTATCGCTTCAAATTATTAGCCATGCCAAGCATATCATCGGATGTCTGAATAGCTTTTGAACTTAGTTCATAGGCACGTTGTGCAATAATCATGCCTACCATTTCTTCAACCGCTTGGACATTGGATGCTTCAAGTGCCCCTTGAATAATAGATGATTTTTTTAGGTCTTCATTGTCATGCTCAGATATAGCTTCACCCGACGCCGCCGTTGTATCAAATAGACCATTGCCTAATGTCTTTAAACCTGCTACATTGGGAAATTGAACAATTTCAAATTGAATGTCTAAGTCTACAGGCTCACCGTCAACTACTGTTGAAAAATTCCCCATCTCGTCTACAACAACGTTTTCCATAGCTACACCTTCTTCAAAGGTAATGGGATCTCCATCTGCATTTAAGATTCGATATCCATTGACATCCGTCAATGTTAATTCTCCATCTTCTTGACTCACTTTAAAAGCTCCGGCTTTTGCATATTTTACACTTCCATCAAATGTCTCTACTGCAAAAAAACCATTACCTGCCATCGCAAAGTCTAGGGGTGCTTCTGTCACTTCAATATTACCTTGAGTAAAGGTCTTGACTGACCCTGCTGCACGTACACCGTGTCCAACTTGTAAATTAACCGGTGCTCCTTGCTCATTAGGACCTCCTGCTTCTCGCATCGTCTCATATAATAAGGATTTGAATTCTAAACGTTCTTTCTTAAAGCCAATTGTATTTGCATTGGCTAAATTGTTTGCAATTGTATCTACGGTTAACTGCTGTGTTTTCATTCCGGACGCCGCCGTCCATAACGAACGCATCATATACTATTCCTCCTCTTATACTCGACCGACATTGTTGACAACTTTATCTAAAGTATCATCATATGTGGTTAATACTTTCTGGTTTGCTTCATAGCTTCGCATAACGCTAATCATATCAATCATTTCTTTAACTGAATTTACATTTGAAGCTTCTTCATAGCCTTGACGAACCATACCTTTAAACTCAGCTTCTACACTTTGATCGGTTGTGTCATAAAGGTTATCGCCAATTTTTTTAAGTGTTCTGTAATCTTCAAATCCCACAATTTTTATTGTATCTACCAAATTCCCATTAGCATAGACTGCTCCATTTTCTTTAACGGAAAAATCTCCTGCATCTACTGTTATAATACCATTTTGCCCTACAACATAATTCCCCTCTTTGGTAACAAGTTCTTTGTTAGCATTTAAGGTGAACGATCCATCTCGTGTATACTTTTGCTCCATAGTGCCGTCAGCATTTTTTTGTCCTACAACAAACATTCCTTGTCCTTCTAATGCGACTGAAAGCGGATCATCATTACGCTTTAATGCACCTTGTTCGAAGTTTGTATATATATTGTCTACAGATACACCTAAGCTCATTGATCCAATACGTGTATTGGATTTATTCGCCGGATCATTAATTTTTATTGCCAAAACTTCTTTAAATGCTTCCATTGTCACATCATCTTTTTTGAACCCTGTCGTATTGGCATTGGCAAGATTATTTGAGACAATATCCATCTTCTGTTGTTGAGCTTCCATTCCTGTATAAGCGGTATACAATCCTCTTAACATAATTAACTCCTTCATGTAGGTTATTCTTTATTATATATCGTAATAACCTTTGACTTTCTTAACCCTTAATAATTATTATGTGCAAGATATTCAACATATTGTCCTGTACCTATGGCAACACATGTTAACGGATCATCGGCTTGAATCACATTAATTCCTGTTTTTGTTTCAATAAGTTGATCCAATCCTTGAAGCATACCGCCTCCACCTGTTAGTACAATACCACGATCGGCAATATCCGATGCTAGTTCTGGCGGTGTTTTTTCAAGCACACTATGGACAGCATCAACAATTGCTGATGTTGTCTCTCTTAAAGCTTCTTCCGTTTCTTCTGATGTCACTGTAATTGTTTTTGGCAAACCAGTAATCAAGTTACGCCCTCGTACATCCATTTGCAATACTTCCGGTCGTTTATACGCCGTTCCAATCTTGACCTTAATCTCTTCTGCCGTACGTTCTCCAATAAGAAGATTATGCTTCTTACGCATATAGCGCACTAATGCTTCATCAAAATTATCGCCAGCTATCTTAATTGATGTACTAACAACCGTACCGCCTAACGAGATGACCGCAATGTCTGATGTTCCACCACCGATATCAACGACCATACTACCACACGCTTTAGAGATATCAATTCCTGCGCCTATTGCCGCGGCAATAGGTTCTTCTATAATTTCAACTTTACGCGCTCCTGCCTCATATGTTGCATCTTCGACGGCTCTTTTTTCAACTTCGGTTACACCGCTTGGCACACATACTGTGATTCTTGGCTTACGTAAACGTCGCCCCACAGCTTTTCCGATAAAGTACTTCAACATCTTTTCTGTAACTGTATAATCTGAAATTACGCCTTGACGCAAAGGACGAATCGCCACAATGTTTCCAGGTGTTCTTCCCAACATGCGCCTTGCTTCACTTCCTACTGCAAGAATCTTGTTTGTATTACGATCAAAGGCTACAACGGATGGTTCTCGTAATACAACCCCCTTGCCTTTAATATATACTAGTACATTTGCTGTTCCTAAGTCTATTCCGATGTCTGATGAAAATCCTAACATAATTTACCCCTTTCAATTTATGCCTTTTCTTCAGGGAGTAACACTTTGATTTTATCCAACTTCCATATTTCATTGGCATATTCTTCAATGGTTCGATCCGAAGAAAACTTTCCTGCATTTGCCATGTTTAGCATCGCTTTTCGTGCCCATTCACTCTGGTTGCGATAGGCAATATCTACTTTTTTCTGCGCATCCACATACGCATCAAAATCTTTCAAAATAAAATACTGATCAGCGGGTTCCCCACCACCATTTAATAGAGAATCATAAATTTCTCTAAATAGGTCTGGATCTTGAGGTGAATAGAAACCGTTAATCAATTGAGTAACGACTCGTCGAATCGCTTGATTGTTGTTATATATGTCCCAGGGATCATATGTACGACTATGCTGTAATGCAATAACTTCATCTGCTGTCATTCCAAAGATAAAACAATTTTCCTCGCCGACTTCTTCAGCGATTTCAATATTTGCACCATCAAGTGTTCCTATCGTTAATGCACCATTAAGCATGAATTTCATATTTCCTGTTCCGGAAGCTTCTTTGGACGCTGTTGAAATCTGTTCTGACACATCTGCTGCCGCAAAAATTAACTCTGCATTCGAGACACTATAGTTTTCTATAAATACAACTTTAATCTTATTATTGATGGTTACATCATTATTGATAACATTCGCTACATTGTTAATCAATTTAATGATTTTTTTTGCGCGTGTATATCCTGGCGCTGCTTTTGCTCCAAAAATAAACGTTCTTGGCAAAA
Source organism: Clostridiales bacterium UBA4039 (assembly GCA_002382805.1). Taxonomy (GTDB): domain Bacteria; phylum Bacillota; class Clostridia; order Lachnospirales; family Vallitaleaceae; genus UBA1351. The sequence continues at coordinate 83,188 of DGAD01000054.1, read as the reverse complement.
TATCCAAATCCGGATTTTCACGAAGCTCATTATATAAATGCATAACATATAAGATAAGCATAAGCTGACGCTTGTACTCATGTAAACGCTTAACCTGTATATCAAAAATAGATCTTGGATCTACATCAATACCATTATGCTTCTTAATATAATCGGCTAAACGTACTTTGTTTTGGTACTTGATTTGCATGAACTCTCGGCGCTCTTTTTCATCATCAACAAACGCTTCCATTTTCTTGATTTCATCCAATTTAACCGCCCACTCTTTTCCAATCTTTTTAGTAACCCATGAGGATAGCTTCGGATTAGCATGGAGTAAAAAGCGTCGCTGTGTAATACCGTTGGTTTTATTATTGAATTTTTTGGGATACATTTCATAGAAATCCTTTAATTCTTCATTTTTAAGGATTTCTGTATGTAATCTTGCTACACCATTAACGGAATAGCTGCCAACAATACATAACCACGCCATCTTAATCTGCCCATCTGAAACAATGGCCATACGACGAATACGATCATTGTCAAATCCAAATCGGTCTGTAATTTCAGCACAAAAGCGTCGATTAATCTCTTCAACAATTTGATAAATTCTAGGAAGCAACCGACTAAACAGCTCAATCGGCCATTTTTCAAGGGCTTCTGACATGATAGTATGATTCGTATATGCACATGTACGATTAGTAATCGACCACGCTTGTGCCCATTCCAAATGGTAATCATCCATCAACACACGCATCAACTCAGGAATTGTCAATGATGGATGGGTGTCATTAATATGGAAGACAACTTTTTCCGGCAGTTGACGTATATCATCATGGTTTTCCATAAACTGTTTGACCACTTGCTGAATGGTTGCCGAAATAAAGAAATATTGTTGTTTTAAGCGAAGTTCCTTGCCCTTGTAATGATTATCATTAGGATAAAGCACTTCTACAATCGTCTTTGCAAGGTTCTGTTGTTCAACTGCTTTATGGTAATCTCCTCGATCAAACATCTCAAGGTTAAAGCTTTGAATGGCTTCTGCATCCCATAACCTTAGTGTATTAATCGTACTATTGTTATAACCTACAATAGGTACATCATAAGGAATTGCACGTACAGATTGATAATTCTCATGAACATATTGCTCACGTCCGTCATCATTTTTCACAACACGTACGTTTCCGCCAAACTTAATTTCGACACCATATTCTGGTTGACGAATTTCAAATGGATTTCCGTTTTTTAGCCATTCATCAGGTTTTTCTACCTGATAGCCATCAATAATTTTTTGTTCAAAAATCCCATAACGATAGCGAATTCCACATCCATAGGCCGGATATTCTAACGTTGCAAGCGAATCCAAGAAGCAGGCTGCAAGTCGGCCTAAACCGCCATTACCCAATCCTGCATCCGGTTCTTGATTCTCAATAGTATTAAGATCAAATCCCAGTTCACGAAGGACCTCTTCAACGACTTGATTCACCTGTAAGTTAATTAGGTTGTTACCTAATGCTCTTCCCATCAAAAATTCCATAGAAAGGTAGTAGACAGTTTTCGCATCTTCTTCTTGAAAGGTTTTTTGAGTTTCAATCCATTCGTCCACAATAATATCTTTGACTGCAAAGGCTACAGCTTGAAATAGCTGTTCCTCTGTCACTTGATCAATGGTCTTTCGAAATTGATTTTTAATGTTTTCAAATATCGCTTCTTTAAAAGCTTCTTTTGTGACATTCAAGCGATTCATACAATTCCTCCATTCTTGGTTTTAGCGTTTAGCTACTACAAAGTCAACGGTTTCCCCATTAATGTTCCAATTTTTTGTATATCCTTCTATTAAGCTATTATGAATGGTATCTGTTAATGTCTCTTCTTGAATAATTGCTTGATTCTTCTGAACAAGTTCTTGAATTTTTTCATTACCCGCCAGACCAAATTCAATATGGTCAACGACTTCAAAACCTGCTTCTTTTCGCATTGTTTGAATTTTGCTGATGATTTCTCTAACGAAGCCTTCTTCAATCAAGCTTTCTGTCAAGTTGGTGTCTAATACAACGGTTACATTGCCATCCACATCGGATGCATAACCTTCTTTTTTAGCTGATTCAATAAGCAAGTCTTCTTCTGTTAAGCTCACTTCAACTCCATCAAAATCAAAAGATAAGTGCCCTTGATTTTTTAATTCTTCCATTGCATGGTTGCCATCAATGTTAGCTAAAGCTTCACGAATTTGGTTTAACTGTTTTCCATACTTCGGACCTACCGTACGAAGTTGTGGTTTAAACTCATAGGTTGTAAATGCACTCACATCATCAACCAATTGGACTTCTTTAACATTAAGCTCATCGCGAATAATCGCTACAAATTGTTCATCTAAGTCACCTTCTGCCTTAACAAACATGGTTGGAAGGGGTTGACGGTTCTTAATATTTGCACCATTACGGCAAGAACGTCCTGAGACAACAATTTTTAACAACAGTTCCATTTGTTCTTCAACTTTAGGTTTAATCATAGCTGTCTCTGCAACTGGGAAGTCACAAAAATGAATGCTTTCTGGTGCTTGCGCATCAAAATTAACCACAAGGTTTTGATAAATATCTTCTGCCATAAAAGGAATAAATGGTGCCGTTACCTTTGCCAATGTTACCAATGTCGTGTATAACGTCATATACGCGTTAATTTTATCTTGATTCATATCTTTTTGCCAGAAACGTTCACGACTTCGTCGAACATACCAATTACTTAGTTCATCGACGAATTCTGCAATCGCTCGCGTCGATTCTGTAATTCGATATTCTGATAAGTTAGAATCCACAGTTTGAATTAATGAATTTAATTTGGACAAACACCATTGGTCCATTAAATTCAGATTTTCTTTGTCCAATGTATATTTTGTCGGGTCAAATTGGTCAATATCCGCATAAAGTACATAAAACGCATATGTATTCCATAATGTTCCCATGAATTTACGCTGCCCTTCAATGACCGCTTCATCGGAAAAACGATTCGGTAACCAAGGCGCTGAATTGTTATAAAAATACCATCGAATGGCATCCGCACCATATTTATCTAAGGCATCAAATGGATCGACTGCATTTCCTTTTGACTTAGACATCTTTTGACCATTTTCATCTTGGACATGACCTAGAACAATAACATTTTTATATGCCGGCTCATCAAATAGAAGTGTTGATATTGCTAACAAGGAATAAAACCATCCTCGGGTTTGATCCACCGCTTCACTAATGAAATCTGCCGGGAAGTTATCTTCAAACTTGTCCTTATTTTCAAAAGGATAGTGCCATTGCGCAAAGGGCATAGCACCTGAGTCAAACCAGCAGTCAATTACAGGTTCAACTCGCGTCATCGATCCGCCACATTCTTCACATTTTATATGCACATTGTCAATAAATGGGCGATGTAATTCAATATCTTCAGGACAATCATCACTCATGGACTTTAACTCTTCAATACTTCCAATCGCATGACGGTGACCACATGAGCATTCCCATATATTTAAAGGTGTTCCCCAGAAACGGTCACGGCTTAGACCCCAATCTAAAACATTTTCAATCCAATCACCAAAGCGTTTTTCTCCAATATTCTTAGGTAACCAGTTGATTTTTTTGTTGTTAGCTACAAGTTGGTCCTTAACTTTTGTCATCTCAATAAACCACGTATCTTTTGCATAGTAAATAAGCGGAGTATCACAGCGCCAACAATGTGGATAGCTATGTTCGTACTCCAACGCTTTAAACAATTTATTGTGCTTATCTAAGTAATCAATAATCAATGGATCGGCACTCTTTACAAACATACCTTTCCAAGGCTCAACTTGATCTGTAAATTCCCCTTTATCATTAACGAGTTGAACAAACGGTAATCCATATGCACGACCTACATTCGCATCATCTTCACCAAATGCCGGTGCAATATGTACGATTCCGGTACCATCCGATAGCGTTACATAATCTGCGCATGTCACAAAATACGCTTTTTCATTTGGCGTCTCAAAATCAAACAAAGGTTCATAGTGGATATGTTCTAAATCTTTTCCTGTATATGTTTCAAGGATGCTATAGTCTGCGTCAGCACCTAATACTTGATCCAATAATGCTTCTGCCAGTATAAACTGCTCTTGACCAACCTGCACTTTTACATAACGTTCCACAGGGTTAACCGCTAACGCGACATTACTTGGCAAGGTCCAAGGTGTTGTCGTCCATGCAAGGAAATACTGATTGTCTTGATCTGCAATTTTAAACTTTCCAATCACTGATTGTTCTTTTACATCCTTATATCCTTGTGCAACCTCATGGGTTGAAAGGGACGTACCACAACGAGGGCAATAAGGAACGATTTTATGACCTTTGTATAAAAGCCCCTTGTCCCAAATCGTTTTTAATGCCCACCATACGGATTCAATATATTCATTGTGATAGGTTACATAAGGATCTTCCATGTCTGCCCAAAAACCAACAGTCCCACTAAAGTCTTCCCACATACCTTTATATTTCCAAACGCTTTCCTTACATTTATTGATAAAAGGTTCTAAACCATAATCAAGGATCTGATCTTTTCCATCAATACCTTCTGAACGTTCCACTTCAAGTTCTACCGGTAATCCGTGGGTATCCCATCCCGCTTTACGTAACACCTTATTCCCTTTCATTGTCTGGTAACGAGGAATTAAGTCTTTGATGACACGAGTAAGTACATGACCAATATGCGGCTTACCATTTGCAGTTGGTGGTCCATCATAAAATGTATATGTTGGACCGTCACTTCTTAGTTCAATGCTCTTTTCAAAAATCTTATTTTCATTCCAAAAATCCAGAATTTTCTTTTCGCGTTCAACGAAATTCAGTTTTGTCGATACTTTTTCGTACACTTTAATTCCTCCTAAGGTCCATTTTGATAATCAATTCCTTATTATACGTATCTTTACGCTTTTTGTAAAGACTTACGAAAAACTTCCTTAATGTATTATAACCTTATATCTAAATAATATCTAGTTATTCTTGATTGTTTTCTTCGATTAGGATAATATTAAGGAAGATTATACACGAAAGAAGGGATCGCATTCTCATGCCGAACTTAAACTTAACTTTACTAACAGATTTTTACGAACTGACCATGATGCAAGGATATTTTAATCATAAAGATCGCGACAAAGTCGTTGTATTTGATTTGTTTTATCGTTCCAATCCAAGCGGCAACAGTTTTTCAATTGCAGCCGGTCTAGAACAGGTCATTGATTACATCAACAATTTAGATTTTACTGATGAAGACATTGCATACTTAGAAGCACAGCAAATTTTTTCTAAAGACTTTTTAGAATATTTGAAAAATTTCGAATTTACCGGAGATATCTATGCCGTTGCTGAAGGAACTGTTGTCTTTCCCCAAGAACCTATCTTAAAGGTCGTTGCTCCTATTTGCCAGGCACAACTTATTGAAACGGCTTTGCTAAATATTATTAACCACCAAAGCCTCATTGCAACCAAGGCCGCACGTGTTAAATGGGCCGCTGAAGACCAAGCCGTACTTGAATTTGGCTTACGCCGTGCCCAAGGTCCTGATGCAGGTATCTACGGCGCTCGTGCTGCTATGATTGGTGGTTGTGATGCAACCTCTAATGTTCTTGCCGGAAAAATGTTTGACGTCCCTGTTAAGGGAACCCATGCCCACAGTTGGGTTATGAGCTTTGATACTGAATTAGAAGCTTTTCGCGCCTATGCCAATCTGTTTCCTGATTCATGTCTGTTGCTTGTTGACACCTATGATACATTGCGCTCCGGTGTTCCAAATGCCATTACTATTTTCAAAGAGTTATATGCCAAAGGATTGTCCCCTAAAATAGGCATTCGTCTTGATAGCGGTGACCTTTCCTATTTATCAAAAAAGGCTCGAAAGATGTTAGATGATGCCGGATTCCCTGAAGCCATTATTAGTGCTTCATCGGATTTGGATGAATTTTTAATTCGTGACCTTCGTCTTCAAGGTGCACGTATTGACTTATGGGGTGTTGGAACCAACTTAATTACCTCTAGCGACTGCCCTGCTTTTGGCGGTGTCTATAAGCTTGCAGCGATTAACCAGGATGGTCAATACGAACCCAAGATTAAGCTTTCCAATAATCCGGTGAAAGTAACCAATCCGGGCAACAAAAAAATTCTACGCGTCTATAATAAAGATTCTGGAAAAATTATCGCCGATCTTATTACTTTAATTGACGAAACCTATGATGATACCGACAATCTATTACTTTTTAGCCCAGAAGCTCCTTGGAAAAAAACACTTTTGACTGGAGGCAGTTACACATTGCGAGAAATACTTCAACCTATCTATATCAATGGAAAGCAAGTATACCATTCTCCAAAAACAATGGAAATAAAAAAATATTGCAATCAAGAATTAAGTACACTATGGGATGAATCCCGACGACTTGTAAATCCACAGCCTGTCTATGTAGACCTTTCAGAAAAACTGTATGCATTAAAACAAAAAATGATGATGGAAAGCAATTAACCCGGCACCTGATTAGGAGGTATTAATATGATGAAAACTTTAAAAAACCCACGTCAAAGTGGCGTTTTACTTCACCCCACCTCATTTCCCGGACCTTTTGGTATCGGCGACCTTGGTACATCAGCTTACCGATTTATCAACTTTTTATACGCTAGCGGACAAGAACTATGGCAAATTCTCCCCTTAGGCCCAACAGGTTATGGGGATTCTCCCTATCAAGCTTTTTCCTCATATGCAGGTCAGCCTTTACTCATCAGCATAGAAAAACTTATGGAAGAAGGCCTTTTAACTCCTTCTGACATTAACTATAGAGATTGGGACCCTCACGCTATCGACTTTGGTGCGGTCATTGGCTACAAGCACGATTTATTTAAAAAGGCTTATGATCAGTTTATCACAAATGAAAATACCGAACTTTTTTATGCATATAAAGGATTTATCCACAGGGAAAAGGACTGGCTTTCTTCTTATGCACTATTTATGGCCGTCAAAGATGCACATGATGGACAAGTGTGGACAAGTTGGGACCCAGAAATTGCATTTCCGGATAAAAAGGCAATCAAAAAATGGAAAAGCGAATTAGAATATACATATAACTATTATCGTTTTTTACAATTCATTTTCTTTCGTCAGTGGTTTGAACTCAAAAACTATGCCGAACAAAAAAACGTCTCTATCATCGGTGACATCCCTATCTTTGTTGCTTTTGATAGTGCTGATGTTTGGGCACACAAAGAGTTGTTTTATCTCGATGAGAAGGGTTTTCCAACCATCGTTGCCGGTGTTCCTCCAGATTACTTTAGTGCTACAGGACAGCTTTGGGGAAATCCTCTATATCACTGGAAAATGCATAAAAAGGAACATTATGCTTGGTGGATTAAGCGTATTGAATATAATTTGAAGTTTGTTGATTATTTGCGCATCGACCATTTTAGAGGCTTTGAATCTTATTGGGCTGTTCCCTACGGTTCCCCAAATGCTATTCATGGGGAGTGGCAAGACGGTCCCGGAAAAGATCTGTTTTATGCCATGGAAAAAGCACTTGGCAAAGACTTGCCAATTATTGCTGAAGACTTAGGGCTTATTACACCTGCCGTTCGCGAGCTTCGAGACGCTTTTAATTTTCCAGGTATGAAAATTTTGCAGTTTGCTTTTGAAGACCTTGGCAACAATGAATTTCTTCCTTTTAACTATACCTTTAATTCTATTGCTTATACCGGAACACATGATAATGATACAACTCTCGGATGGTATCAGCAAGCATCTGAAGCATCCCAGGATAAAGTTCGACGCTTTATGAATACAGATGCTAATGATATTTGCTGGGATTTTATTCGCACATGCTTTTTATCCCCTTCCAATCAAGCTGTTGTTCCACTGCAAGACATCTTATGCCTAGGTAGCCACGCGCGTATGAACCGTCCGGGTATACCTGCCGGCAATTGGCAATGGCGTTATACTCAAGATATGCTCTCTGACTTTGTCATCCATCGATTAAGCCAGTTATCAGCACTTAGCGGGCGAGGACAGCATAACGCCATCTTAGCAGAATCTGAACTTGATTAATTGTTCGAGCCTTGCTATAATAGTAAAACTGGTGTGATACCATAAACATTAAAGAAGGTGACTTATGCGAAGAATACTATTTTTTATTGTAATTTCAACATACTATCTACTTGGATTGCCTTTATTATTGGCAACATATATTATCGGGACCTTTAACATGCCTATGCGACGAACCATCGCCTATCATTATAATCGAATCACCGGCTGGCTCATCTTCACCGTCGCAGGTGCAAAATTCATCACCACCGGCCTAGAGAACATTCCTAAGGATTCAAATGCGGTCTTTGTGAGCAATCATAAAAGTATGCTTGATATTCCTGCCATTATGCGTTTTTCCAACCGCCCGATCAACTTCATCGGGAAAAAAAGCATTATGAGATGGCCATTTGTCGGATGGTGGATGGCAGCTATGGATGGTTTGTTTTTGGATAGAACCAGTCCAAGAGAAGGTTTAAAAACTATTTTAACGGCAATTGAACGTATTAAATGCGGAGAATCTTTTGCTATTTTTCCAGAGGGAACACGAAGTAAAACCGAAGATTTTCTCCCTTTCAAACAAGGTAGTCTAAAGCTTGCTTCTAAAAGCGATACGGTGGTTATACCTATAGCTATTCGAGGCACTGTCGATGTCTTTGAGAACAACGGATTAAATCTTAAGCCGGCTACAGTATATTTTTCTGTGGGAGCTCCTATTGACTTATCCACCCTGTCTAAGGAAGACCAACTTAAGAGTGCACTTTATGTTAGCAAAATCATTGAAAAAATGTATGTTGACTCCTTAACCAATATGGTTTCGTCGAAGCTATAAATAGTTTTGACACCTAAACCAAATAATGATAGAATAAATTAAATTATTAACAACAGGAGGTAGCAACCATGACATGGTGGCAAATTTTATTAATTGTAATAGCAGTGCTTGCTATTGTTTTCGGAATTCTTTACGTTGTAGGAACTCGACTACAAAAAAAAGCAGATTCACAGCAAGGACTCATTGATGCATCCAAACAAACTGTTTCTATTCTGGTTATTGATAAAAAGAAGCAAAAGCTCAAAGATTCAAACTTACCTAAGATGGTCCAAGATCAAATCCCTGTTTATCTTAAATGGAGAAAAATGCCTTTAGTGAAAGCTAAAATCGGTCCAAAGATTACAACACTTATGTGTGATGAACGTGTTTATAAAGAGCTTCCCGTAAAGAAAATGATTAAAGTTGAACTTGCCGGTATGTACATCGTTGGCATCAAATCATTGCCAAAGGTTAAAAAATCTGCAAATGCACAACCTGTAAAACAAAGTTTTATGGATAAAGTCAAAGCAAAAGCAAGTAGCCTTAAGAAAAAAGCATAGTTATATCCTAATAAATAAAGTAAAGTCCCGAATCAAAAATGATTCGGGACTTTTATATATCTATTGTTCTCTTCGTCTATTCAATTTATGCTAATGTCGCTCCAATAAAGTCTCTAAATAATGGATGCGAACGATTCGGTCTAGACTTAAACTCAGGATGGAATTGAACACCTACAAACCAAGGATGATCTTCAATTTCGACCATTTCAACCAAACGTTCATCCGGAGATACCCCGCTGATTTTTAGTCCTGCCTGTGTTAACTGTTCACGATATACATTATTGTACTCATAACGGTGTCGGTGACGTTCATAAATCAAAACCTCACCGTAAGCTTCATACGCCTTTGATCCTTCACTCACTTTACATGGATATGCACCTAATCGCATCGTGCCACCTAGTTCGTCAATATCCTTTTGTTCCGGCATTAAATCAATTACCGGATATCGCGTATCAGGATTCAATTCTGAACTGTGGGCGCCTTCAAGGCCTAATACATTGCGTGCATATTCGATTACAACGCATTGCATCCCAAGACAAATCCCAAAAAACGGCTTTTTATTAATGCGTGCATATTCTACAGCTTTGATTTTTCCTTCGATACCTCGATCACCAAATCCACCTGGGACTAATATTCCATCAACACCGCCTAATTCTTGAGCAATGTTTTCATCCGTAAGATGTTCTGAGTTCACCCATTGAATCTCAACATTTGCCTCATGATGTATACCTGCATGCTTTAATGACTCTACGATAGAGATATATGCATCATGAAGTTCAACATATTTTCCGACAAGTGCAATACGTGTGTTTTTCTGACCAATTCCCTTTTCCCGCTCAACCATTGCTGTCCATTCAGTTAAGTCCGGAGTACGGTTTTCTAAATTCAGCTTTCTGCAGGTGATATCAGCCAATCCTTCGGCTTCAAGCATCAACGGAACTTCATATAATGTCGGTGCATCTAAATTTTGAATTACACAATCTTTATCTACATTACAAAATAGTGCCATTTTTTCAGCCATCTCTGTGGTAAGCTCTTCTTCTGTTCGACACACCAAGATATCCGGTTGAATACCAATTGAACGCAACTCTTTAACTGAATGCTGTGTCGGTTTCGTTTTCATTTCTTTTGAAACACGTAAATACGGAACCAATGTCACATGAATATAGAGAACATTTTCTCGTCCAACTTCTGAAGCAACTTGGCGAATCGCCTCTAAAAACGGAAGGCTTTCAATATCTCCAACCGTTCCCCCAATTTCTGTAAACACAACATCCGACTGATTTGCTTTTCCAACACGATACACACGCTCTTTTATTGTATTCGTGATATGGGGAATAACCTGAACTGTGGCTCCTAAATATTCACCTTTACGTTCTTTATTCAATACAGACCAATAAATCTTTCCTGTTGTAATGTTGCTATACTGGGTCAGGTTTTCATCAATAAATCGTTCATAATGACCTAGGTCAAGATCTGTCTCTGCTCCATCTTCTGTTACAAACACTTCACCGTGTTGATATGGACTCATCGTTCCAGGATCAATATTAATATAAGGATCAAACTTTTGAATCGTTACTTTATATCCTCTCGCCTTTAATAGGCGCCCTAATGAAGCTGCTGTAATTCCTTTTCCAAGACCGGAGACAACACCACCTGTGACAAAAATGTATTTCGTTTGCATATTTCACCTCTTCACACACATACAATGACTAAGTTTCTTCCAATTTTTTTACAACTGTTATATTTTATGTGTTTTGCGTAGTATTGTCAAGAACTACTTTGTATCTTCTACTATCCAGTCAATTGCACTCTGCATTTGCGGGTCTCTTGTCTGCTTGGATTGTATATAACCTGTATTTAGTGCAATCTGAGTCGTATAATCACAAACACCATATGAATATAATCCTGCATCTGCTTGAAATTTTTTGACCGCCTCAAATGTCCCTCGTTCAAAGGTTTCATCAGGAACCTCATTCAAGTAACCTAAGTAGGATAATAGTTCTTCAACTACTTTGACTTGCGGGCTATTATCACCTATATATAGTCGGTCTTGTGCAAAAATATATTCAGGCATATCCACAACAATGTCCGGTTTAACCCCTATGCCATGAATTGTATTACCATCTCTAGATAAGAATTCTTCTGTCGTTAGCTTCACTATTTGTCCGCTATTTGTCTGATAAAAAGTCTGTGCCACACCTTTCCCAAAGGTTTGTTCTCCGATAACTACACCTACGCCAGATTCTTTGACCGCCGCCGCAAAAATCTCCGTTGCCGAAGCACTATTACCGTTAACTAAGAGCACAATTTTAAACGGAGGTTCTTCTATATAACTGCGATAAACAAAAGATTCACCTTCTTTATTCACCAAAGATGTAATGATTCCTTCAGGAATCAGCACTTTCCCCATATTGACTGCCGTCTCTAAATATCCTCCGGTATTATCACGCATATCTAAAAGAAGGTATTTTACTCCGGCTTCTTTCTTGACTTTAATAATATCAAATAATTGTTCATCTGTTCCTTCTGAAAATGTATCAATCGTATAGGCAGCAACTTGACTTTGTATTGCCGAATCGATCGAACTGTCTATTTGTTTTAAATCAAAGGGTTCAACAGAAGAGATCATAATATGGCGACGTTCTACAGTCAATACGATTGTTTGTTCACCACGTAACAGCTCAATATCAACCGTCGTCTCTTCTGGTCCTTGGATTTTTGACACTACACTATCAAGGTCTTGTCCCTTTACGTCTTCACCATTAACGCGAATTAATTGGTCGTTAATCATCACACCTTTGTCTTTGGCATCTCCGCCATCAAATACTTGTGTAATATAAACCTCACCATCGATCATCTGAACACCAACGCCTATTCCTACATAGTCGCTATTAAGGGTAGATACCAACTCCATCGCTTCTTCTTGTGTATAGATTCCCGAATAGGCATCAAGCATCGACTCTATTCCCTTAAGGGCGCTTTCATAGAGTTCATCTTTTGTCACTTCATCCCCGACATACAGCTCGTTAATAAGATTAACCGTTTCTTGAATCTCTATCAAATACTCCTCGTCTGTCTTCGCCTCAATAGGATGCCCAAACATGGAAAGCATCATCGCTACAGTTAACATACTTATTATTTTTTTCATAGATATCTCCTTTATTGTCTCACTCAATTAATAGTCTTTTCCAATATCTTCCCGTAAATAATCAATTAAACGATTAATAATAGCTGCCGCTTCGGTCTTTGCAATCCATTGCTTAGGCGCTACTTTTCCCGCTTCGTTCCCTTGTATGATTCCTAAATGATATCCCGCCATTATTTCTTTTTTTGCCCATGGTGAAATCTGATCATCATCAACAAACGGCGTACGCGGGGCATTGGTTACACCCAATCGCTCGAGTCCGATGACGCGTATATAGATTACAAAGGCTTCTTCACGTGTAATCGGCTTACTGATGTCAAAATTTTCTCCAGTTCCATTGATAAGCTTTGCATCAAAAGCTCCCATAATATAAGGATACAGGCGATGGCTTGGAGGTACATCACCAAAAATCTGTTGACTTTCTTTTTGAATCTTTTGATACTTGCTAATATCAATATCCATAGCAAGGCACAAAGCCTTTACAAATTCTCCTCGTGTCATCGCTTGAAATTGCATGCCCTCTTGAGGTGTCGATGTGAAAATTTCCATACTGTACATTTTTTTCACATCTTCTTCTGCCCAGTGCCCTTCAATAAAGTCTAGCCCTTCCGGAATTGGAAGTTTTTCGATTTGATTGGCTGTAGTTAATATAAATCTTCCTTGACGCTTAGATGCTCTAAGTTCAGGATGATATGAATTAATCTGATAACTCAATGTCCCTTGGCGTTGCATACGTTGATTGTAAGTTCCGCCAAAACTAATAGGATATGGAGTATTATCATTATAGTACATCGTCTTTTTGGCCTCTAATCGCGGATTAACTGTAATATCCATATGAAGGTCAAGATCTTCTGCTTGAGAATTAATAGCCACATTCATATATTGAGTCTCTACCTTTGACCATGGTTGCTTATAACCATAGACATCACTGTCCACTACGTATTCAATTCTACGATCTTCCTGGTCCAAATATTCAATAGCATATGAAATGGATGTATTATAATAGGTAATTCCCGGTGTTATATCTTCAATAGTTGTCTTTGAAAAAATTGCTGTGTCTTCATCAAGGGTATAGGTTCCTGCTTCGGATTCAATCGTCTCTTCCCAAGCCACTAGCTCAGAACTTTTATTTAATTGTCGCTTGAATGTACCTTCATTGAGGCGATATCTAGTTTCTAATTCAACTTCACGACTTAGGGTTACACCTTCCGCTGCATTTGAAGCCTCAATGACATAAGCTTCTTCAATGGTTCCACTCGGATCTTTTACCAAATCAATATGTTCAATCGTCACCTCAATGGTTCCCGTCACTTCAATCGGTTCTCCTGTGATAAAAACCACTTCTTTATATACATATGTGTTGGTTTCATCTGCATCCATCGGAACATATTTTTCGATAAGTTTAGGCAAATAACTTCCTTCAGAGACTCCCCCGAAAAAACCCATTTCTCCTTCTGCTGCATAAACCGGGCTGTTCAACAGACCTATAAAAAGACCAAGTACAACAAGCCACCGTCTCCATTTCATTTTTTTATTCATGCTTTCCTCCGCGTTCTATTTTGTCTAGTCATCTACTTAATCTTCTACCATTAAGATATATCCTGGTGCTGTACGAAGATTATCCTCAGTTAATGCGTCTTTCATGTCTACGTCAGTCATAACTCTTAGTCGGTCGCCTATACGTAGTTGCTCCACATCAATGACTTCACTGTTTTTTATAATAAGTGTATCTGGGTATAATTCGATGTATCCATAATTATTCGTATGACTTAACATCGACCATCGCTCATCTTTGACATCATATACCGAAATATCTTTTAAAGATATTTTTTCGTTATCCATTGCATATATTTCTCCCAGAACACTTTCTTTTGCATATGGCATTTTTACAACATGGGTTGCCTTCGTTCCTTCTGCAATAATCGTATAGACTTCATCAACTTTGTTAATCTCTGAATAGCTTTTGAATTCGTCAAAGTCGATAAATTTGCCATCTTCTTTGATCAGTGTTCTATAGTCCATCGTATAGGAACGTTCAATCGGAGAATATATCCATTCGCTTTCACGTAAGTTTGCATGCGATTGAACCGTAAAGTCTTCATATTCATTGATTTTCGCAATACGACCACGCATTATGGATATTCCGCTATTATTTGAATCCGGCTTAACAATAACAACGGCTGCTTGTTGCTGTCCGTTGAGTACAACTTGTGCATAATCCGGTACCATGATACCATTCGCAGAAATATGCTTCCCATTTTTCACAACAATGGTTCCTTCATCAAGGGTAATTCTTCCCATATGATTTTGCAATTGAATAGAATTCAACCCATTTGATGCAATAACATTATCAAATGCGAGTACGCTATCTCGTCCATTTCGGAAAGTGATTTTCTTTATTTTTTCATTTGAATAGTAGTTTTCTGTAACCACATACATATCCATATTTGATTGTTTGAGATAATGCTCAGCATAACCTAAGCTAATACGCTCTCCATTATAGTAATACTCAATATCTTTGTTAGAAGCATCAAGGGTCAGCGCCGAACTATAACCTCGCCACCCGGTCTGTTGAAGCTCATAACCATTTAACATGGTGATGGTTTCTTGGTTTGTATTTATCGTTCCTAATTGACCTTTATATAGATTTTCTATGATATTCCCATATGGATCCACACGAACTTCTTTAACGGTCTCAACAATATTTCCTAACCCAACCACTGCTTGATTAACCAACATTCGAATTTGATCTCCAGCTTCTAGACCGTAGATATTCATGTTCGTATTGTTCTTGATAACAGGAACAAGCGAATGAATATCGTATGTTGCCACCATTCCATCATCCGTTCGGATGGTTAATGTTCTACCTGCGTCTCCGCGCTCTCCAACCATAACAATCTCGCCAAACTTGACTGTATAATTTGTTTTTGCCCTTGCTAAAACGATATAGTCCGTTTCTTTGGGATCAACGCGTACGTGGATAATATCTCCAGCTTCAATCGCATTAATCGTTGCATCGTCCGGGTCAAATGCATATGATGGAAACAGTTCATCAATATAGCCGATTTCATCTTCCTCATTATAATACGCTTGTCGCTCAACAATAATATTATTTTCTCGATAACGCTTGATAACTTCTTGTCCATCCCAATCTATAATACGTAGGTAATTAAATTCCTGATTATGTTCTGCCACCATTCCGCTAAGTTCGGTTTGATTGTTCATGTTTTGCACCAAATCAATTGACACGACCAACTGATTTAAAATCTTAAGGGAGACTTCTTGGGTAATCGGTGCTTCAGTAATCGGAATAAAAATCTCTCCAATACGGATTTGTTCTCGATTAGCGCGATACAAACCACTTGAAACATTATAGCTTGCTTCTTGATTTCCAACTTTTATCCGAAGCCGCCCTTCACCATTGTCATTAATCGCCTCCAGTGTTCCACGAACTTCAGTGATTTGGCTTGTCCCTTGAACGTGTATATAGATGACTTTATTTGTTGTCTCATCTACAAGATAGACCAAACTATCTGCTTCACGTAATTCATCAAATCCAACCGAGCGTCCATTTTTATGCACGATAACTTCTTCTGACAGTGTTTTTCCAAATGCATCCCGGTTCAAAGCCATAGTAATCTGATTAACCCGACCATTATTGTCACGAACCCATGCCGTTTTGGCCTGTTGATTATTATCGCTTCCCAATAAGTATTCTTGACTAATATGTCCAATATATCCCGTCTTTACTGTTAAATTCATTGTATTGTATAACAGTTGCCCCATATTGCGAATGGTTTGAACAAGTTCTGCACGTGTTAATAATCCTTTAGGATTAAAATTATTACCTGCCCCTTGCATCAAATCAGCCTTTAAGACGGCTTCCACATAAGGTGCAAACTCTAAATCAATTGATTGCCAATCATTAAAGCGCAGTATTTCTTGATTCTCATACTGTGGATTTAAAACATTTGGGTTTTGGCTATTAATCGCTTGTGCCAGCCAGGCTGCCATCTGTTCACGTGTAACATATGCACCGCGTATAAAATTGAACTCCGGATCAAGAATTTCTTGCTCAGCAACCAAACTATCTGCCAGTTCTGTGTTATCTATAAGCCCTAATTGATTTGCAACGGTCATATATCCTTTGGACCATATTTCTCCCAGACTTTCATCCTGCTGTCCGATATTTTGCGCAGCTGTTTTTGCTCTTTCTTCTAACCCAACACTTCTTAAAATAATAGCTATTGCTTCTTCATTCGTCACATTTCGATTCGGCCGAAATTGAAAAACACCATTATTACGATAACCTTGTACAATTTCTAAAGCTGCCATCTGAGAAATCGCTTCGGTTCCCCAAAAACTTGTCGCCACATCTGAAAATTGGTTATTTTTTAATATGGCACTAGCCTCTTGACGTCCATGATAAACTTTATCAATCTCCGCCGACAAAATAGCCTGATCGCTTTCTATAACTCCATATACTGTTACATTTGATGCCAAAAGCATGACAATCAAACTCCATATAACTATTTTTACCTTCATAGAATCCTCCAACGTATTATTCTTTATATATTAACACTAAAACATTATATCATATTATTTCGACATATACTGCCACTTTATTAAGTTATACCCGTTGAGTTTTCAAATAAAATGTGTATAATTAAAGAACAAAGCGACTACGATGCGTTATTTAAAATAGTTATTGGAGGATTTTATGAAAGACAATGTGCGTATAACCGTTCGAGGCACTCAAGATAACTCACCTGAAGATGAATTAATTGAAATGCAGACAACCGGAAAGTGGTACACCAAAAACAATAAAGATTATATTTTATACAATGATACTCAGTTAATTGAATCTTCAGAGACAAAAACCCGTGTAACTATTGATGAGAATACCGTCTCTATAATACGCACCGGTGCAACAAACACACATCTTGTTTTTGAAAAAGGCATTACCCACATCATCCCTTATGAAACGCCCTTTGGAATACTCGATATGGTTTCTTCCACAAAGGATATCCAAATCACGCAAAGCCTTAATTCTATCGAACTTATGGTGACTTATTCTCTTGAAGTAAACCAACATGATATGGGTCCTTCTTCGTTTTATATCTGTGCAAAAAAATTATAAAAACATAATAAAAACAGTTCGAAGCTGGGAAGATTTCCCTATTGCGTCGAACTGTTTTTTCCTTATGTCAATTGCATGCCATAAATTTTATTTTTGTATTTTTTTAGCTTTTTGCCACTTCAACATTGACAATACGCCCTTTAATGCGTTTGTCCTTTAATTGTTTAAGTACTTGGTTAACGTAGCGATCTTCAACATCAACAAAAGAAAACTTATCGTACATATCAATGGCGCCAATGCTACGGCCGTTAACTTGGCATTCGCCTGTAATAGCTCCCAGCAAATCTGAAACCGTTGCTTTATGCGCTTTTCCTACGCTGATAAACATCCGTGTTTGTCCGCTATTTTTTGTGCTGCGACGCTTACCTGCTTGTCGTTCTCCACGAGGGCCTCGCTCGCCTCTTGCTCCACGATCGTCTCTAGAGTCTCGGCGTCCGCCTCGGTCATTTCCGCGCCCTTGCTTGTTGAAGTTATAGTCATTTAAGTCGCTTTCTTCAACCATGTCATGTAATGTCAGCGCATCTTTTAACAGTGATGCAGCCAACGTATCCATGCTGTAGCCTTTTGCAACAATTTTTTGAACAATTGGCTCATAATGGTCAAGAACATCTTGATCCATACTTTCCATCAAGTTATCAATGAATTTTTCCATTTTTGTGTCATTAACTTCCTTTACGGAAGGAACATTAATTTTTTCGATTTTTTTCTTGATGTACTGCTCAACTGCATGTAATTGGAAGCGGTCTTTAAATGAAGCCAATGTGATTGATTCACCTGGTTTTCCTGCACGCCCACTTCGTCCGATTCGATGTACATAATAATCCGCTTTTTCCGGAATATCATAATTAATAACCAAATCAACATTTTGAATATCCAAGCCTCGCGCTGCAACGTCCGTTGCCACAAGAACATTAATCACACCTGAGTTGAATTTTTGTAAAACAGTCAATCGCAACTCTTGTTTTAAGTCTCCATGGATTTTATCTGCCCAGTAGTCTTTGGCATGAAGTTCATCGGTAATCTGATCTACCATACGTTTTGTATTGCAAAAAACAATACAACGTTCCGGTGCTTTCGCATCCAAAAGTCTAAACAGAGCTTCTGTTTTGTACTTGCTTTTTACTGCACAATACTGTTGAATCACCGTGCTTGTTGTTAAGCCTTTTGACTTGATTTTGATACTCTTAGGATGATCTAGGTACTTCTCAGCTATTTCTTGAATCGCTCTTGGCATTGTTGCCGAGAACATGATTTTTTGTGGCTCTGTTTGAACACTACTTAAAATCAACTCAATATCTTCTCGAAAGCCCATCTTAAGCATTTCATCTGCTTCATCCATAATTACTGTGTGTAATGCGTCAAACTTAATTGTTTTACGATTAATATGATCAATTAATCGACCAGGAGTTCCAACAATAACGTGAGCTCCTTTTTTTAATGCACTAATCTGTTTATATATGGGTTCACCGCCATAAACAGCCACTGTTTTGGTACCTGACATATACTTTGCAAGTTTCCTGAATTCGCCTGCAACCTGCACCGACAATTCACGCGTAGGACATAGTATAAGCACCTGTGGCTTTCTTACGTCCGGATCGATTTTTTCTAATACTGGGATAGCAAACGCTGCTGTTTTCCCTGTTCCTGTCTGTGATTGGCCAATAACATCATGACCTTCACCAATGAGTGCAATACCTTTTTGTTGGATTTCTGTCGCCTTTTCAAATCCCATATCCGCTATTGCTTTTAAGATGTTACCGCTTGTTACTAATTTTTCAAAGTTCATTCTTTACTTCCTATTCTTAAATCAAATTAATACTGTTACTTTTAGACAGCAATCATATTATTATACCACACTGAACACACAACTACAATAGGCTTACTTGAACTTTTCTGAAAAGCGGATTTTGATTTCAACAAATTCGATCAAGTCACTTAAATAGCGAAATAGAATCGCTCGATTTTCAAATTCTTCACGACTGGTAGGAAGTGCAGAGTCTCTGTAATATTCCAACAGTTGCTCTCCTCTTTTCTTCAAGGCTTTCCCCGTATTTTTTTCATTAAATTCCACTCCGATTTGCCCGGTAAATTCACTCAACGGTTCTGCCTGAGAAACAGCTATAAACATACGCTCTAAGTACTTATCCATATGCCTTAAAAGTAATAATTGTTGCTTACGCATCTGAAAATAATAGATGTAATAGCTATTATCCTTAAACAGGGAATTATTATTATATGCAATCGCTAATGTTTGCCCCTCTTCGATACATTGACTTAAATAATCCAGTCCTCGTTCTTTATCGGCTATAGAGCACTGATTGATGAGCTTTAATCGCATAATATTAAGTACACGCTTCATCTCCTGTTCAACATCCAATTGATATTTTTTGATTTTGTCTATCTGGTTGGGCATATGCAGATTCAATACCCACGCAACCGCTATCCCAATCAAAACCAACCCTAGTTCATTGGCAACAATGCGAACACTTAGTTCTTCAAGAGTATATATATGACTGACTAACACTGTACTAATCGCCCATGCTTCAAGGCTATCCAATCGTGTCAGGATCAACGTAAAAACCAATAAAAAAACGCCCAACATAAGTAATGTATGACTTCCAAACCAAAATATTATATATGCAAATATAATGGCAATGGAAGCAAACAAGAGGCGTTTTAATCCAATAATATAGGTTTGTTTGCGTGTCTCAAAAATACTAAGCATCGTAATAACACCTGCCGTTGTTGCATAAGCAAGCCCTAAAAGCTCTGCCAATACAATGGCGAGCATGACGCCTAGAGTAATTTTTATCGACCTATATAACACAATAACTCTCCATTTCTTGACTTTTACATCGTTTAGGCTCTTCTTTTAAAAACTGAATTAGTTTTTCACCATATTCATATCCCAACGCATAGTCTTGTTCTAATATCGTCAGGTCTCTTGTTAGTCGCTTTGTCTGAAATTCTTCTGGCGGGCATACTTCAATCATGCGAATTCCTTCATGTTGCGAGCGAATAAATTCCAGCTGTTGATTATATACTTTGCTACGCGCAGAAACCGCTTCCTTTATCTTTGGAAGTTTTCTTAGCATAAATTTAGTAAATAATTTATTGGAATTATCCATGCGATAATCATATTTTTTTGACCGCAAGACAACAATATGGGTTGCACCTAATTGCACAGCTTTCTCCACAGGTATTGGGTCCGCCACGCCACCATCAACATAATCCGTTCCATCAACATTAACCGGATGCTTATACATAACCGGAACAGCTGAGGATGCTTTGATAGTCTCTTCCAATGTATCTTCCGTAGGTTTTATAAATTCAATGCGCCCTGTCTCTACATTAGTAACACCCACATAAAATTTACTGGGCGCATTCATAATACATTCAATATCCAAACGCAATTCATCAATGGTTTTGTTCCACAACCAATCTAAATCCATTAAATGATGTCCACTAAAAAATCTTTTTAGATTAATGAACTCCGATTTTGTCGAATAATCGATATAGACCTGCTTGTTTCTTCCATGCATTTGCGCTAAATACGCCGCAAGGTTGGTTGCTCCTGCTGATACGCCTATACACCACTCAAAAGGATTATACTGTTGCTCAATAAACGCATCAAGTACTCCTGTAGAAAAGATACCTCGCATAGCTCCGCCTTCTACAACTAGCGCCCATTTTGTTTCATTAACTTCTTGCTGATTAGATTTCATTTTCATTCTCCGTATTTCAACTTTTTCTTTTTGGGGATGAAAAAATAACCGAAATAACTTTTTAATCCCTAATAATTATTATATACATTAATGGGATAAAAACAAGGGTCAATAATGTAGCAACCAAAAGTCCAAAAACAAGAGCTACCGCCATAGGTTTAAACAACTCACTATTTGACAGCAACAGAGGCATCAATCCGGATATAGTTGTCACCGTTGAAATCAAAATCGGACGCAGTCGAATTCCCGCCGCTTCCTTTGCGGCCTCTTCAATAGATTTGCCTTCTTTTCTTTTCATATTAATATAATCAATCAGAACAATCGCATTATTCACCACAATACCAATTAAGCTTATAATTCCAATCAAACCTGTAAATGAAATCGGTTGATTCATCACAAACAATCCAAATAAAGCTCCTGCTGAAGAAAGTGGTACGCTAATTAATACAATCAAAGGTTGCCTTAAATCTTTAAATTGGATCAGCAAAATAATGTAAATAAGAAACACCGCAAAAATTGCCGATATACCGGCGCTCCCAAAATTTTCTGCGATACGTTCTGCTTCTCCATCAAACGTATAGGTTATTGGATACATATCCATAGTCTTTAGTTCTTGATTAAGTTGTTCCAATATGTTACTACGTTGATAACCTAGATATATATCACTATAAAGCGTAATCGAATTCTTCCCTTTGTATTTTTTTATCGTAGGTTGTTGTTCTGTCAATCCAATCTCACCAATATCTTTGAGCAAAAACTTATGTCCGCTAACACTTGATTTAATCCTTAAGTTTTCAACAGCATCCAATGATTTTTCTTTTCCCTCCAACTGAATGCTATATTCTTTTACCTGCGCTCGATAGGTAGACGCTTCCCTTCCTCTTAAGGCAATACTCACTTCATTAAGCACATCATACTTCGTCAATCCCAGATAAGAAAGTTCACTTGGATTTAAGTCAATGACGTATTCGAGTTTTTTTCCATCATAGTCTGTTCGTACATTTTTACTACCTTCAATCGATTCAAGAAACTGTTTTACTCGACTTACTTGGGCGTTAATCTCGTCAAAGTCTTCTCCTGAAAACCTTATGGCAATTGGTGCTTCACTTGGAAAAGCATTTTCCAGCTCTTTTATGGTTACCTTGCCTCCTAAAACCTGACGATTCATCTGGTTTTGCAAATATTGTGCGTACGGGGTGTTCTTCTTATATGTGGTCTTATCTAGATCAACTCGCACGAGTATTTGAGCGTTTTGGGGCAATTGATTATACACATTCAACGCCGTAAAAAATTTGGGCATTCCGCCTCCAATAGCAGTTGTATAACTGACGACACCTGCTTCATTTTCCAAAATCGCTTCCACTTGATCAGAAACTTTTTGCGTTGTCTCTAGGTCAATCACATCATCAGCTACAATATCAACGTAGAGAATATTTTCATCTGCCTTTGGGAAAAAAATGACTTCTAACCATAAAAATGTGCTTCCTAAAAGAGCAATAAACCCAAGGACTGTAACTACACTCAAGATTTTATGTTGCACCATTTTATCCAAAAGTCTATACCCATACCTTGACGTCGCATGGTGGTTATGGTTTGAACTGGGCTTAAAAAAGATATAGGCCAAAACCGGGGTTACGAAGATGGCAATTAAAAACGATGCAACCAGCGCAAGAATAACCACAAGAGGAAGACCTATAATATAATCACCTACAATGGAATTTAAAAACAGTAATGGCGATAGCGTGGCAAGGGTTGTTAACGTTGAAGAAAATATTGGAACCAACACTTCCTTTGCCCCTGTGGAACAAGCTTCAAGTTGATCCATCCCTTCATCTATTTTATTTTGTATGGAATCACTGACCACAATCGCATTATCAACAAGCATTCCCAATGCAACAATGAGCGCTATGATTGATACTTGATGAATGGGAACATCGACCATTGGCATAGCAATAAACGTCATTAAAATAGCCAAAGGTATAGCCGTAGATACAATAACCGCGTTACGAATGCCCATTCCAATGAAAACCACCAATATAACCAGTCCCATACCTTGCAATAAATTCATCATAAATCCTCGAATGGATTCCTGAACATCTTCCGGCTGGAATAGCACTTCATTAATGACTAAATCTTTTGGTAGTTCTTTCTCAAGCTGTTTAATCGTTTGACGTACTTGCTTGCCAATCAAAAGAACATTTTTATCCGTCTCAAAGTAGCCACTAAGAAGGATTGCTTTGTTGCCATTATCTTTATAATGTAAACCTGCATCGCCATCCACAAAGGACACCGTTGCGATATCTTTAAGTCGAAGCGCTGTACCCGCTTGTTCTCCCATTCCGATAATCATATTTTCAATTTCTTCTAGCGATGTAAAAGAGCCGGTAATATTTAATGCCACTTTTCCCTGACTACTTTCAATGACACCAGAAGGTATCTCCAAGTTTTGACTCGCTAATAAAGTTAGCAGCTCATTAAATGATAAATCTAAGCGATTTATCTTTGCTTGATCGACGCTTACATGTACTTCTTTTTCAAGTTCACCACTTAATTCAACGCGAGTTACACCTTCTATTTCAGTTAATGCATCCATAATCGTTTGCCCATAATTTGAGAGCATTTCATAAGAATACCCATCGCCGGACAATGCAAGGATGATTCCCGCAGTTTCTGCCAAATTAGTTTCAATGCGTATATCGTGACATTCTTTTGGCAACTCTCCTTGCAGCTGTTGCATTTTTGTTCTTAAGTCCTGCCACGTCTTATCGATATCCACATCGTATTGGACTTGAAGCACAACTGTTGACACACTATTGTTGGAATACGATACGCTAAAGTCATATCCTTTGAGTGTCTTTAATTCATTTTCTATTTTTGTTGTTACTAAGTTATCTACATTTTCTTGAGATGCTCCGGGATAAATCACTGTAATCATTGCCACAGGTGGAGAAATATCTGGCGACTCTTGTTTCGGAAGATAGTAGTAACTATAGATTCCCGCAAGCATTATCAGCGCTACAAATAACAGGAGTATCTTACGATTATGAATAATCGATTTAATCATAAGCTTCCTCCTCTTGAACAAGTACGACATTTTTTCCATCGTTCATATGTTTTACATTTTGAATAATCAACTTTTCTCCCTCAGACAACCCTTTAATCACCACATAATTATCCTTAAATCCTTCTACCTGAACGGTTCGCCTATGTGCCTGTCCCGATTCATACACATAAACATAACTTTCATCTTGAACAATGATGGCTTGCATCGGTATCTTAATTGCTTCTTCTGTACCAATCATAATGTCACATTCAACGATTTCTCCGATAAGCGTATCTTTTTCTTCGAGATAGATTTCCACAGTATATAGATGGGTCGATGGGTCAGGAATATTTTTTTTACGCAAAACTTTCCCTTCCATCATTCGATTGTTTCCATGAACATACACTTCTTGATTCATCTCTATCTTCCCAAAATCGCTATCTGTCACACCAATAACAACATTGGACCCTTCTTGACGTATATGAATCACAGGAGTCCCTGATGCAATACGGGTATTTTCTTCAAAAGGTATCTCAACAATCGTTCCACGAATCGTCGATACCAGCGTTGCATCATTTATTATCGTTTCTACATATTCATATTGTGTCTTCGCTTGCTCATACTGACGATAATATATCTCAATTAATTCTTTGTCCGCCCCGTTTGTCGCCGTCTCATATATTTGTGTTGCCATTTCAAAATCTTTTTGTGCAATCTCCGCCTCTAGCTCTATTTGATCATATTCTTTTGCTGAAATGACACCTTCTTCATATAAACTTTTATATTCTTGAAAAGTTGCTTCTGCAAATGCCTGAACTTGGCTCGCTTTTTCTACATTTAATCTTGCTTGTTCGATTTCTTGGCTACTCGCACCCTTTTTTCCCAGCTGATACTGGGCACGTGCCGCCTCCATCGCTTTTTTTGCCAACTCAAGTTCATAGGATACATCACGCGTATCCATAGTTGCTAACACTGTTTTTTCTTCGACCAGATCTCCTTCTTCAACAAATATTTGTTGAAGCTTGCCGGGATTTTTAAAACTTAACGATTGAATTTGCTTTGGTGAAACGACACCAATATAACGAAGGGTTTTATTTTCAATTGTTGTTCTGATTTCCATGATGTCAACCGGTATGCTTGCTTGTTGTTTTTGGTCCTGCTCGTCAACCGGTGTTTCCCACCGAACAACTACTATCAACGCTATAAGACCTATGAGCAAAAAACTTCCAACACTTATCTTTACAACTTTTCTCATTATTATGAGACCTCCTCATTCCATTAAGGTTTACACAAAATACCATGTAATAGATATTCATAAATTATCCGACTTTTTTGAACAAAAATATCATCGGTGTAGCCCAGGCGTATAAATTCCGTACTGATTCCACGTATGCAGTCAAATAATAGGTTAATGTCTAAGTCTTCTCTTAATTTTCGTTCGGTTTTTATGGTTTCAAATAATTGTATAAGGAGCTTACGTATCTCTTCCACTGCTTTCTCGATTTTTAATCCACTAGCTGGAAACTCTAATGTCACATCGGTTAAATAGTGAATATGAAGATGCGAAAATGTCATTAAGAATCCCTCAATGAAATCATCTAAAGTAATAGTCCCTGCTTTTTTTGCCATCAAGTATTCTAGTTTTAAGCGCACCTTCTCAATATCACGAAAAACCACCGCCGAAACAGCTTCTCGTTTGGAACCTACGATTTTATAGAGGGTATTTTTAGCAACTGACGAGTTTTTAGCCAGTTCGTCCATACTCCATCCCTTCACTCCACGCTCGTTTAACAACCGTTTTGTGTTATCAAGTATCAATTCATAAACATATTCATCATTATATTTCATAGTAATATTTTCTCCTCCTTTTATACTAATATAGTACACTTAGTATAAGTTTGTCAACAGAATCTTCATCAATCTTTCTAACTTTTCGCTAAATATCTTGCGTTTTTTTGAACTATATGCTATTTTATAAGAGATTATTCATTTGGCGTGAGCTACCAAATGAACAGATTTTTATTCACTTATATTAATTGTTAATTACTTGACAATGCATATAAAATGTTGTACCTTAATTGTATGAAAATGGGGAAAATTTCGTATTCACTTTACAACGATGACACAGCAATTTTACCTAGGAGGAAAATGATGAAAGAACTTTGGAATGGTTTATTTGATGTCAACGACGAAATCAGAGATATTTTAGACACTGCACCTTCCGTAGTAATCCCAGAAAGTCGTAAACAAATATTGGATTTAGCTACCGGTCAAGGTCAAGATGTTTTTAAGGTTAACTATGATATTGAAGGCATTGGCGTTGTTGAAGAAGTTACCGTAACAAAATGCAAAAACGGCGTCTCTGTAAATTACACCGAACCTTATATGCGACGTCGAGATCCTGAATGTACATCTATTGGAGATGACTTACCTACAGATAAGAAAACATTTAAAGAAAAGTATAACCGAGATTTTGGTACTGTTCGAAAAGAAACATTTGAATGGTTGAGAAAGCAAGAGCTTGTTTTATTACCATTTATCTCAGGAGATAAAGATCACGGAGGTTATGAGTCCATACTTATCGCACCTCGAAATGCATCTTTCTTCGTAGGTGGACTCGCTGACTTACAAGGTTTTATCCCCTTAAACGAGATTAGAGAAGGTTACAAGCCAAGAGCCGTTATCTATCTTGCTCCTACATTTAGACATACACATTTTGACGGCAAACAAGCTGTCGTGCATAATCGTTTAGATAATATTCATGAAGTATTTTCATTTAACTTATATCCAGGTCCTAGTGCAAAAAAAGGAGTTTACGGTATATTGTTAAGCATTGGCGAAAAAGAAGGTTGGGTTACTGCCCATGCTGCAACTGCGCATATAACAACTCCTTATGATAACGAAGTTGTTATCATGCATGAAGGTGCTAGTGGTGGTGGAAAGTCTGAAATGATTGAAGAGTTGCACCGTGAACCTAACGGAACGATTGCATTATGCCGAGATACTGTCACTGACGAAGTCACACGTATGGAATTAAGTTATACGTGTAGCCTTCATCCTGTCACTGATGATATGGCTTTATGTCATCCTTCTTATCAAACAGGTAAAAAACTTGTTGTTTCTGATGCTGAAGCTGGTTGGTTTTTACGTTTTGACCACATTAAGCAATATGGTTCTTCACCAGAACACGAAAAGTTAACTATACATCCACCAGAGCCATTAATTTTCTTAAATATGGATGCTACACCTAAATCAACAATTTTAATTTGGGAACATATTCAAGATGCTCCGGGTAAACCTTGTCCAAACCCTCGTGCAATTATGCCACGAAACTTTGTAAAAGACGTTATCAAAAAACCTGTTGAAGTTGATATTCGCTCCTTTGGTGTTCGTATGCCATTATGTACAAAAGACAACCCAACTTACGGTATCGTCGGAATGGTTCACGTTCTTCCACCAGCACTTGCTTGGATTTGGCGACTTGTATCACCAAGAGGCCATGCAAACCCAAGTATTGTTGATACAGAAGGAATGAGCGGCGAAGGTGTAGGCTCCTACTGGCCATTTGCTACCGGTAAAATGGTAACACAAGCCAACTTATTACTTGACCAAATCGTCAACACACCTGAAACCAAATTTGTCCTCATTCCAAACCAACACATCGGTTCCTATGAAGTTGGTTTTAAAGCTGAATGGATTGACCGCGAATATTTTGCACGTAAAGGAAATGCAAGTTTTAGAGAAGACCAACTTGTTGAATCACGTTGTTCAACATTAGGTTATGCTGTTAAAAGCCTAAAAATTGACGGATTTGATATTCCAAAAGGCTTGTTACAAACTAATCTTCAATTATCTATTGGAAATGATGCTTATGATCAAGGTGCTAAAATCTTGGTTGACTTCTTCAAGCAAGAGCTTAAAAAATATCTTGTTGACGAGTTAAATCCACTTGGTCGTCAAATTATTGAAGCTTACTTAAATGATGCTTCTGTAAAAGATTTTGAAGATCTTATTCCAATGAACGATTAATAAGAATAGACTTATATACAAAAGGATGTTGTACTAACCTAGGTTAGAGCAACATCCCTTTTTTACTTGACATTCTCCAAAAATCACGTCAAAATAATGACATACAAAAGTTGACACTCTAGAAAGCGAGGAAAATATGATGCATATAGAAACACAATGTTTACATGAAGGTTATACCCCACAAAATGGAGATCCACGCGTCGTTCCAATAGTACAAAGCACAACCTACACCTATGATTCTACTGAACATATTGGAAAACTCTTTGACTTAAGCGCCGCTGGACATATGTACTCACGTATTTCAAATCCTACCGTTGCTGCTGTTGAGAGTAAGATTGCAGCTCTTGAAGGTGGTGTTGGGGCCCTTTGTACAACCTCCGGCCAAGCCGCAACGATGATTAGCTTGCTGAATATCTTAAAATCCGGCGACCATTTTATAAGTACAACCACTATCTATGGTGGAACTGTCAACTTGTTTGCTGTGACAATGAAACGCTATGGCATTGAATGTTCATTTGTTGACCCTGAAGCAAGTGATGAAGATATTCAAAAAGAATTTCGTCCAAACACACGCGCTGTCTTTGGTGAGACTTTAGCTAATCCAGCACTTGCTGTCCTTGATATTGAGCGCTTTGCAACAATTGCACACAACAATAATGTTCCATTAATCATCGATAATACTTTTGCCACACCTATACTATGTCGTCCTTTTGAATTTGGCGCTGATATTGTCGTTCATTCGACTTCAAAATACATGGATGGTCACGCTGTTCAACTTGGCGGAGTTATAATTGACAGCGGCAAATTTAATTGGGCTAATGGAAACTTTCCAGAGTTTACAGAGCCCGACTCTTCGTATCATGGCGTTATCTATACAAAGGATTTTAAAGAAGCCGCATATATTACAAAAGCTCGTGTACAATTAATGCGTGATATCGGCGCCTATCCTTCAGCAAATGCTGCTTTTTTATTGAATTTGGGCCTTGAAACCCTTCCTATACGCATGGAACGCCATTGCGAAAATGCTGAAAAAGTCGCTTCATACCTTGAAGCATCTATACATGTTGAATCAATTAATTATCCTCAATTAGCCAGTGATCCACAGCATCATCGAGCCAAAAAATACTTATCCAAAGGTTCCAGTGGTGTAATTACTTTTTCAATCAAAGGAGGAAAAGAAAAAGCCATCCGTTTTATGGATAGCTTAAAACTTGCATCAAATGTTGTTCATGTCGCTGATATTCGAACCTGCGTCTTACATCCTGCAAGTGCAACTCATCGCCAGCTGTCTGACGAGCAATTAATTGCTGCCGGAATCACACCAAGTATGATTCGTCTTTCTGTGGGACTAGAAAATGTGCAAGACATCATCGATGACTTGGAACAAGCATTTAATGCATAAACATATGCACTGTCTAGGTTTGCTAAGAGGTCATATAACCTCTTAGCGACTAAAAGACAAAAAACACTTTACTCACTATATTCACTAATCGTACTTTCACTAAGATTAATCTCATATTCACGTACTGCATCACTCTCCAAGCTGATGCGCATTGTTGCATCATCTACTGCGATAATTTTTAAAATCGCATCATTAATACTCTCAGGCAAGGTTGTTACACTATCATATTTTCCTGTTCCAAGACTAAGTTCTAAGAGTTTATCGTCTGCAAAAAAGTAAAAAGTATCTTCACGTAGACTTCCCTCAATAATCGGTCCGTTATAAAGAACTTTATACGTGTTATCCGATAAATCTAAAAACCCTATTCCCGCAGAAAATTCTTCGCTAAAGGGTTCCCAACCATTTGCTTTTAAATACACACGTTGTCCAAATTGTACCAAAGTCTCATAATAACTATTTCGTCCACCTTTATGAATTAACTGACGTTTTCCGCTTCCATCTTCTGAATATATATTGGTCATATATTCGTATACATCTGTTCCTTGGGTTAAATTTGATTGTGGCAAAAGTTCATGCTCTTGATAATAGGTCACATTGTCATTATCATAAAGACCTTCCCGGCGAATCCCTTCACTTTCATATGCTGACGCATCATCT
Organism: Clostridiales bacterium UBA4039; assembly: GCA_002382805.1. Classification (GTDB taxonomy): domain Bacteria; phylum Bacillota; class Clostridia; order Lachnospirales; family Vallitaleaceae; genus UBA1351. The sequence continues at coordinate 52,621 of DGAD01000054.1, read as the reverse complement.
GTAGCCTCTGTCGTTTCGCTATTGTTTTCATCCGTTGCTTCATTTGTATTGTCAACTTTTCCATTCATATTGATATGACTTGCCGATGGCATGATCCATGTATCCTCATACCCATACAGCGTATATTGAAATGTTGTCTTTTCTCCATTTTCTAATGTTACATCCATTGAATACCGCTTAATACCACTTCCAATTGTTTCTAAGACCTTAATAGAATCCAATGACTTTCCCAAATCATACTGCATAAATAAAGTGTCGCCAACAGCTTTTCCCGCTTTATCCGCACTCTTTTGATGAATAAGCGAATCTTCATAAGATACATAGCTGGATGTTAATTCAACAAAACGTTCACCTTCGTCATCAATTGATACGTTGTTATCTTTTATAACCATCCCCGGTTTTAATTGCGCCGAAGTGCTAATACGATAGACATATCCTTGGCGATCAACCGCTCTCCAATAATCTTGCTCTTTTTTAATAATCACTAATCCGGATGTATACTCTTGTTCATCTTCTGGCGCAGTTAAGTCAAGAATTTCTCCTTCATAGGATATCGTCGTCGATCCCCCTTCGCTTATCTGCCCCTCTTCATCCTCCGACGTCACTTCTTCTAAGCCTTCGTCCTCTGGCTCATCGATATTCACATCTTCTTGTCCTATTGAATCTTCCGTATTATCTACAGCATCTTCTGGATTATTAACAACATCGTCTGATCCATTGTCAGCAACATTGACCTCAACTTCATCTTGTCCTTCTTCATGCGTAATATTTTTATCGTCTGAATTACATCCTACAAGCAGCAATAATAAAATAAAGCTATAAAAATAAATTTTAATTGTTTTCATCATTATCCCTCCATCTTTCTATTTAAACTATCATTACTATTGTAACGTATCTCAAGAGAAAATACATTAGAAACGTATAAAAAAAACATCAGATGTATACATCTGATGTTTTGCGATTTACGTCGTAAATGACGATTAAAGTGAATTAATGTTTTCAGCTTGAGGACCTTTAGGACCTTGAGCTAAATCAAATGTAACTTTTTCGCCTTCTTCTAAAGTTTTGAATCCGTCTTTGTTGATTTGTGAGTAGTGTGCAAACACGTCCACTCCGTCATCACCAGTAATAAAACCAAAACCTTTGTCTCCATTAAACCATTTTACAGTACCATTCATCATATTCGTTTCCTCCGAAATTTTATTTCCTTAATATGTGATTCTAAAAAAAGCTTTACAAAATTTCGGTGATTCGAAGTACGCACTGTATAATCTATCATCTAATCTTTCATGAAAATTCTTTTTATCCCTCAACTAAGGTTCTGCCTAACTATAGCATACATTTTCTAAAAAAGCAAACTTTTTTACTTTTTATTTTTTTTGCCTATTAAGTACATCTAAAAATGCACGACCATATTTTTCGAGCTTAACATTCCCTACACCATTAATTCGACGAAATTCTTCCGCCGTTGAAGGCATTTTTCTAACCATCTCTTTTAATGTTGTATCTGGAAAAATAATATATGCGGGGACCTTCTCTTTTTTTGCTATGGTATTGCGTAATTGCTTGACCTTAGCAAAAAGCTCTTGATCTAATGGGCGATTAATCGTCTTATCCTTAGAATGCAAAGGACTAAATGATAATGCCTCTTCATTTTTAACCGGCATTTTAAGTTTTGTTTTTCCTTTAAGTAGTGCTTTAGATTTATTTTTTACTTTTAAAATAGCATACTGGCTATGAATATTATCGATAAACCCTTGGGCGATTAAATGTTCAATTCGATCGTTCACCTCTTTGACCGACATATCTTCCAACAATCCATAGGTGGATATTTGATCGAGTTGATTCTCCAATATTTTTTGGTTACGGCTCGCACGCAAAATATTCACAATCATTGTTGTCCCATACTTTTGCTCTGTCCGTAAAATACATGAAATGATTTTTTGAGCATCCACCGTAATGTCGACTTCCTTAGAAATCGCTTTACAATTACTACAGTTTCCACAATAACTTTCAGATTTCTCTCCAAAGTAATTGAGCAGATTTTGTCGCAGGCAATATTTTGTAAAGCAAAAAAAAGTCATCTTCTTAAGCAATTCAAGCTCTTTTTCTTTAAGTGCTTTTATTGTTTTTGCATCCAACTCTATACCTTCTTCTGTAGGAATTTCTGATTTTTCAATAATAAATTGGTTCGTTCGAACATCTTGTCCACTGTAAAAAAGCAAGCACTCTGCCGGCTCTCCATCGCGTCCCGCACGACCGGCCTCTTGATAATAACTTTCCAAATTTTTCGGCATGTTATAGTGAATCACATAGGCTACATTGGATTTATCAATCCCCATACCAAATGCATTTGTTGCTACAATAACCGGGCATCGGTCATAGATAAAATCATCTTGGTTCCTATGGCGTTCGACTTCTGATAATCCTGCATGATAGCGTGTCGATCGAATTCCTTCCGCTTGGAGACGTTCATTGACATCCTCAACATTTTTTCGTGTAGCGCAATAGATAACGCCTGACTTATCCAAATTTTGTGTCACGTAATTTATGGTCGCTTTGAATTTGTCTTGAGGCTGCTCTACATGAAAGTATAGATTCTTCCGATTAAATCCTGTCGTCATTAAAAAAGGCGTGTCTAATTTCAACTTCTCTATGATATCTTCTTTTACCTGAGTCGTTGCGGTCGCTGTAAATGCTGATATAATCGGGCGATTATTTAAGCGTTTGACAAATTCCGGAATCCTTAAGTAACTTGGCCTAAAATTATGCCCCCACTGAGAAACGCAGTGCGCCTCATCTACGGTAATCATGGTAATATGCATTTGATTAGCGACCATAATAAATTGTTCATTGAGCAAGCGCTCCGGCGCAACATAGATCATTTTATATTCGCCCGCTTTCGCCCCTTCAAGAATATATTCATACTCTTGATAGGACAAAGAACTGTTAATATAGGCGGCTTTTATCCCTGATTGGACTAAGGATGCAACTTGATCCTTCATCAAAGAGATTAAAGGCGATACAACAATTGTCGTGCCATCAAGCATCATCGAAGGCAATTGATAACATAGCGATTTGCCTCCACCTGTTGGCATGATTCCAAGAACATCATTACCTGCAAGAATATGGTCAATAAGGTTTTCTTGTCCTTCACGAAAAGACGACAACCCAAATATATCCTTCAATACTTCTGTTTTTTGCATAAAAACTCCACTTCTTTATTGTAAACTAAGCCATTCGATAAGTAATTGCACTGTATTTTGCAAGCCCTCTTCATGGGTTCTCTCCATGGTATGTGATGCATGTACTCCCGGTCCGATAAGCGCTGCTTTAATATCATGACCACCTGCAAGTGCTGCTGATGCATCTGAACTATAGTAAGGATATACATCCAATGCATAGGATAGATTGTTGGTTTTTGCCACCTCAATCAATTGATTAACCATACCATAGTCATAGGGTCCACGACCGTCTTTTACACATATAGAGACATCTTTTTCTGTACAGCTTAAGTCATCCCCTATGGCTCCCATGTCAATAGCCAGCAATGTGTCTATGTTTTCAGGAATATAAGAAGAACCATGCCCTACCTCTTCATATGTAGATAGCATAATCGTCACATCTCGATGTAATTGCACATTATTCTGATGTAAATAATGCAGTAATCCTAACAAAATGGCAACCCCTGCTTTATCATCAAGATGTCGCGACTTAATATAGCCACTCTTAGATTCTGAATACCTTGGATCAAAGCTAATGTAATCTCCAACTGTAATTCCTAGAGCTTCTACCTCTTCTTTTGTCGTGACCGCTTCATCCAAGCGTATCTCCATACACTCTTCCTTACGTTCCATGGACCTAGCATCTTGATAGACATGCACTGAAGGTTTCGTACTAAGTATAGTTCCTGTAACAGTTTTTTTATTGCGCATATGAATTGTGCAATATTCTCCTTCAACCGATTGCATCATGAAACCGCCCACACTCGTCATACGAATTTTTCCATCCGGCTTTATACTGCGCACCATCGCCCCTAATGTATCTACATGCGCCGTTAACAGCACACCTTTTTTATGCAGCTTTTTATCTGGACGACATGGAATATGAATAATGCCATTACCTTTTGCCGTCATCGAACAATCAAATCCTAGTCCCTTTGCCTGTTCAAAGATATATGCAATGACCTCTTGACAATATCCGCTTGGGCTTGGGATATTAATGATGTTTTTCAGTATTTCTTTTGTATAGTTTAATGTAGTATTCACAGTATTTCCTCTCTATTTCGCCCACTTTTCACGGCTGACTTTTTTTAGTTTTAATCGTTTATTTGATTTTTCTTTTAACAATGTATATACCACTGAAAATAATGGAATAAAAATGAGTATTCCCGTAATTCCCATAAGACTACCTCCGATAGTTACCGCCATTAACACCCACATCGAAGGAATCCCTATTTTATTGCCTACCACAAATGGATAAATAAGATTACCTTCAATCTGTTGCAAGATGATAAAGACAATCAAAAACCACAATGCTAACATCGGATCGATAACCACCATTAAAAAAGCTCCGATAGCACATCCAATAAAAGCTCCTACAATTGGAATCAATGCCGTTACAGATATTAAAACACCAATCAATAACGCGTAGGGAAATTTAAACACGCCAAGCGTTATCCAAAAAAGAGTTCCTAGAATTATAGCTTCCAATACTTGTCCCGAAATAAAATTAGAAAACGTTCGACTAGATACCTCCATCACATGAACAATTTCATCTGCTTTGTCTTCTTTAAAGAAACCATAAACAACTTTCTTGCCTTGTCGCTTTAGATTTTCTTGTTCAAAAAGTACATAAATCGCAAAAACTACTCCGATAAAAATACTTAAAGTTCTTGCTGCCACACTTGAAATAATTCCCACTGTTGAGTTAAAAATACTGCCGGCTCCATAAGACAAAAACTCCAAGCTATTTTTTAACATCTCTTGCCAGTTGATGTCACTTAGATTTGCATTAATCCAATCTTCCAATAGGGGAACATAATGAAAATAAGGCTCGATCCATGCTTGTAATCGTCTAAATTGAGCCGGTGCTCTTGATATTAATGTATTAACCGCTTCCACCATTTCCGGTATAACAAGAATGATAATTGCAAAAATGATACCTGTCAATAAAACAAGGGTCATCAAACAGCTAATGGTTCGTTGCACTTTGATAGATTTAATCCAACGACTCAATAATTTTTTTTCAAAAAAGCGCATTGGCACGTGGAGCACAAAAGCGATGGCAGCTCCTAGGGTAAACGGATAGAAAATCCTAACAATGTATCCTCCTATTTGTAGTACAATCTCAATATTTAAGACAGCTACAAGCACGATACCAAAAAATAAAATAAGTTCCATAATTTGCTTTTTACTTAATGATTCTCTCTCCATATTTTCCTCCGTAAATTTACTCATGTATGTATTGTTTTAGAATTTGATCGTGTGGTAATGGTTTTTCAAAATAGTATCCTTGAATCTCATCACACCCTAATTCTTGAATCACATCTTTTTGCGTTTTTGTTTCTACACCTTCCGCAATGACTTTTATGTTTTTAATCTTTGCCAATCGCACAACTGAAGCCACAATGGTGCGATCAAACTCATTGATATCAATATTGTCAATCAGCTCTTTAGCTATTTTTAGTCGATCCATCGGAACATTTTTCAAATAAAACAGCGAAGAATATCCGGTTCCAAAATCATCAATTGCGATTTGAACGCCAAACTCTTGAAGTATTTTTAACACACTAATAATTTCCGCATTCTGTTCCAATTGAATACTCTCTGTAATTTCGATTTCTATTTGATGTGGGTTCACATGATGCTTCCCAATAATTGTTTGAAATTCTTTAATAAAACTTTTTTCAATCAGTTGTTTTGCCGAGACATTAATCGATATCTTATAGGCTCTCGTAGAACTTTTATCCCATTTTGCCAATTGGCTAATCGCCTCTTCCATGACCCAATAGCCTATAGGAATAATCAGCCCTGTCTCTTCAGCAATCGGAATAAATTCTGCTGGTGAAATAAATTGCCCATCGTCATGCTTCCAACGTAGCAAAGCTTCAAATCCAGTAAATGCCTCTGTTCTTATATCATACTGCGGCTGATAATGAAGGCTGAATTCATTTTCATAATCCGCTTTTTTCATCCACATTTCAAGCATATGTTTACGATATACTTCTTTGGCTAAGTGTTGATCAAAAGCCATTATTTTGTTGACACCGCGAAGACGTGATTGACTAATTGCAATATCAGCATGCTTTAACAATTCTTCTTGGGTTTGGGCGTCAAAGGGGTACATCGCTATTCCAATATTTAATGTGACGTGAAAGTCAAAACTATCAATATAATAATTACCCTGGCACCATTGTAATAGACTCTCTGCCATTTGAATACTACTCTTATACGTATAGGTTCCACTACGATATATTACGAAGGAGCTATTCTCAAAAGCTGCCACCGCGTCATACTTTTCATAAGGATAGTTTTTTATCCTTTGTCCAATACTTTTAAGCAGTTTCTTACTTAATTCCACACCAAAAAGGGTTTGATAATTTTTGAATTTATTGACTTCAACAAGAAAAACACCTACACTTTTTCCCTCTTCACACACATCCATCGCTTTTTCTAATTTTTGCGAAAAATGTCGTTGGCTTGGTAGCCCTGTATCCGCATCTTCATTTAACAAACGATTCAACTCTTCTGTTCTTTTTTTCACTCTGGCTTCAAGTGTTTGATTCACTTCTTTTTCTTTTTCTAAGAGTTGTTCCCGATACATATTTCGCTGAATGTATATCGAAAAAACTAAAAAAAGCAAATCAATAAGTAAAAGAATTAAAATATATTCAAGGACCAACCCTTGATAAATAATCAAGATGAATGAAGCAAAAAGTAAAAATATGCCTTTTATCTTTATCCCTTTAATATCTGAGTATTCTTCCTCAGCGACCTGTGAGTTAATCGTTATTTCTTTTGTATCGGATGTCTTAAATGTTGCACCTAACATGATAAGAATAAAGGATAACACATATAACCCATCTAAAAGTGAATTGGGGGTATACAATCCATTATAATATTGATAATAAAAAACCAAATCGGAAAAAATAAATAAGACAATACCAAAAAGAACAACCCGCAAATAGGTCGGAACTACCTTTTGACCAATGGAGAAAAACCAAAGACTAATCCAAATGACACTAATCAAGTCAACGATCATAAGACCTAACATGACCCCGTCATTTAAAATCATTGTTATATTTAACTGTTCGTGCGCAAAGATGACCCAGACCACAATCGTAAATGTTGACGAAATAGCCAACGCATCGATAAGCACCTGAAATCCATGCCATTTTTTTAATTCATGAACTTCAAAAAAAGCAATGGCAATGAAAAAACAAATATTCGTTAATCCATAACTATTTTCTATCCACGTATTTAATGGATCTAATTTAAACACAAATGAATATATAGCCCATAAAATGTCAACAACTCCCCAGCTAAAAATACCGAGTGCAATACAAAGCATCCCTTCACGTATAAGAAGATGTCGATTTTTTCGATATAAAAATTTATACACAAACAACGCTGCCATAAACGTTACAATAGGTGAAAGTATATTTCCTAGTATGTCTATTTCCAAAAATACAACTATAAAATACGTTAAAAAAATAATAATTGTTGCTGTCCACATAATTTTTAACTTCACTTTTGTCATATCTTCTCCTATATTTTTTCTCTTTCAAATATATCATAAAAAAGACCAATTGCATAGACATCTCCCCGCTATACTGTGCTATACTATAGAAAACCAAAGGTTAGGAGGATACGCTATGCTATATACAATTCTTGCTTTTCTTAAACGATTAGCTAAAAAAATAAAGTCTGATGATTTAACCGGATTGGCTGCAGAGTGCTCTTATTATCTGATTTTATCCATTTTTCCCTTTTTGATTTTTTTGCTGAGTGTCATTGGATTAACCTCTATCGATGAAAGCATGTTAATTAATCAAATCGAAGCGCTCTTACCTTCTGAATCTGCGGCAATTGTTCTAAATACCATTGAGTCCATAATGGAAAGTGGAAATGTGACTTTACTATCCTTTGGTATGGTCACCACGTTGTGGAGTGCATTAAAAGGTATTCGCGCATTGATAAAAGGTGTAAATATTGCCTACAACACCATTGAAAACCGCCCTTTTTGGGAGACGTTACTTTTAGCTTTTTTCTCAACATTAGGCATCCCAATGCTCATTATTCTGTCCTTCTTTTTCCTTGTTTTTGGCGAAAAAATAGGTGAATTCCTATTTGGATTTTTAGGTATCACCGGTATTTTTCAAGCATTATGGTATCAACTACGCTTTGTTTTTCCTGTATTAATGCTGATTTTTTCATTTTCTCTTTTTTATAAATTTGTTCCCAATCAAAAGTTACGTTTTAGACATGTCATTCCCGGGGCTTTATTTGCTTCATTAGGCTGGATTAGTATTTCACTTCTATATTCCACCTATATCAATCGCTTTGGTAATTATTCTATGATCTATGGCAGCTTAGGCGGCATTATTATTCTTCTTATTTGGCTATATATTAGCAGTATTATCATCCTTATCGGTGGAGAACTTAATGCCACTATTTATCAGTCAAAGTTAGAAAACTTCACTTGATGATGTTCTTTTGCAAATTTTATAGCTTCATCTAATGGCATGGGTTTAGCAAAGTAATACCCTTGAATAACATCACATCCCATAGTTTGCAATAGATGTAGTTGTTCTTGGGTTTCAACCCCTTCTGCAACCACCGTTTTACCTAGGTTATGAATTATACTAATTAAACTTTGGGTCAAATCCGCCTGTTTTTCATTTATGGTAATATCTTGAATAAAATCCCTGTCTATTTTAACAACATCAACTGGCAATAATCGCAAGTAGTTTAGTGACGAGTAACCTGTTCCAAAATCATCCAAGTGAATTTCAACTCCAATGTTTTGAAGCCCTTTTAGGGTGTCAATGTGGCGCTCTGCCGCTTCTAAAAATACAGATTCGGTTAACTCAATAATCAATTTGTTCGGTTGCATATGGTGGGATTGAATGAGTTCAAAAAACTCTCGGGCAAAGTGTGGTCGAGTAATTTCCATGGCTGAAACATTCATCGCTACTTTCACTGTTATGCCAAGTTCTTGTTCCAATCGCTCAATACTGTAAAAGGCTCTCTGATATACCCAGCGACCAATACGATGTATAAGCCCTAGTTGTTCTGCCACAGGAATAAACTCTCCCGGACTAATCACGCCTTCTCCAGGCATATTCCAACGAATTAAACCTTCAAAACTGACAAGCCCTAAGTTTTTCGCTTCAATTTGTGGCTGCAAATATAGCTCAAACTGATTGCGTTCAATAGCAAAGCGGATATTATTTTGAATTCCCATAAGATTCGTCACATTCTTATCCATAAACTTGCTATAATACATTGCCTGACCTTTTCCATTCTCTTTTGCTTCATACATCGCAATATCTGCTTTTCGTATAAGTTCCTCAGCCGTTTTGCCATGTTCCGGAAAAGCGACAACCCCTATACTACCTGTTACATATATTTCCTTTTCGCCTATGATAAGCATGTCCTCTAGACAATCATTAATCTGTGCTAACAAGTTTTGATGGTCAATAGGTTCCTCTGAAGAAAACCGCGCCAATACAAACTCATCACCGCCAATACGGATAACCACCGTTTCATCATCCATAAGGTTTTGCAGGCGATATCCAATCGCTCTTAACACTTTATCGCCAAGAATATGTCCAAAAGAATCGTTAATATACTTAAAGTTATCTAAATCAATGAAAAAAAGATAGCCTGTTTTGGTATCTTTTTGAAATTCTCGCTCTAATACTTCGTATAGGTACGCACGATTATTAAGCCCAGTCAACATATCTGTATATGCCAGCTCTTTATATTTTTTTCGACTTCGCATTAACGCTTTGCGGTGGTCTTCAAGTTCTTCATATTGGGCTCTTAGCTCTTCTTCTTGAGCCGTTAATTCTTCATAAAGTCCGGTTAACTCATCATTTTTTTCTTGCAAATCAATGGCGGCCAAGTGTTTTCTCCGGTTATCTACAAACATTAACGCAGAGAGCATCATCATCACAACGCCGACCACAAGTGCCGGAATTAAAAGCCAACGAATCGATTCAATAAATGGCTCAGGTGCATGAATGAGTACGGTTTCTTTGGGTAAGCGTTCTAGGTCTAACCCATGCCTAACCAATACATTATAATCAATAATATACTGATTTGGGCTTTCTTTAATGATCGCTATATCTTCTACTTTTTTTCCACCAATAATATCCATGGCCATTTGAGCTGCCAAACGTCCATGCTCAAAATAGGATACCGAGTATCCCCCAAGAAGTCCTTTGCCTTCGCCTCCAATCGTTGGCGTATAAACGATTGCATCGGTTGCAGATAGAATATTATGCACTGCTTCATCCACCGTAATGACTTGCTTCATATAATTTTCCATCATGGATAAATACATTAATGCTTGGGTGTCTTCTAGCGAACTTAATCGTTGCTCAAACTCTGTTTCCGATAATTCACTATAATTTATTCCGCTAAATACAAGTTCTGGATATTTATCACTTACTGCCATAAAATCATTATATTCGCCAATACCTGTGCGCGTATTATCATAGATGGCTATGATTTCTCTTAAATTCGGCTGTAGTCTTTTAGCCAGTTCAACATTTTCTTCGATTGACATTTGTTCATAAATCCCTGTGTAATTATCCTTTTTTTCCGCCTCTAAAAGTCGATTCATATCATTGATTCCTAAGAAAACTACAGGCACATCCTTCACAAGATGTTCTTCGTTGTCCATTAAGAATTGGAGGGCATTGTCATCACCAACAATAATAACATCATATGGTTTTATACTTGATAAGCGATGATATAAAAAATCATAATAATTTTCATAATTAACCGAGCTGTTAAAACGTTTTGTATCTATAAACTCAAGATCATAATTAACATATTCTTCATCCAGAATGCTTTTTATCCCATTGATCTGACCCGGTACCGAGTCAAAGCTATAAGAGTACGAGCTGATGTAAAGAACACGTGCGGGTGCCTGTGCCTTAACATGAATATTAAACCCAGAAGTCAGAATAAAAAAACACACAAAAACCCCTATTGTTTTGCCTGCTATTTTGCTAAACAACTCTCGCTTCATCATATAATTAACCCTCCCACAGGTGTAGAAACTAGTTGCTATATTATACCATAGCTTCTAGCACTTTTCCATGGAGAGGGTCAAAATAATCTGCGATAAAATTTTTACTGCAATTCAAACGTTCCTGTATAAAGTTGGTAATACTTACCTTTTTTCTCAAGCAATTGTTCATGATTGCCTCGTTCAATAATACGTCCTTGTTCCAAAACCATGATCATGTCTGCATTTTTAATGGTCGATAGACGATGGGCAATCACAAAGACCGTTCTACCATGCATAAGCGAATCCATTCCTGCTTGTACAATCGATTCTGTCCGTGTATCAATGCTGGATGTTGCCTCATCAAGAATCATGACTGGAGGATCTGCTACTGCCGCTCTTGCAATAGAAATTAACTGGCGTTGCCCTTGGGATAAACCATTACCATCACCAGATAGCACGGTGTCATAACCATGAGGCAACATACGAATAAAGTGATCTGCATTTGCAAGCTTTGCAGCTTGAATACACTCTTGATCCGTTGCATCCAAGCGTCCATAGCGAATATTATCCATTACCGTGCCTGTAAAAAGATTAACTTCTTGTAACACAACACCTAGAGAGCGACGTAAATCACTTTTTTTGATTTTATTGATATTGATTCCGTCATAACGAATTTTTCCATCTGCAATATCATAAAATCGGTTGATTAGATTTGTTATTGTTGTTTTTCCTGCTCCCGTCGCTCCAACTAAAGCAATTTTTTCTCCTGGCTTTGCATGTAAAGATATGTCATGTAAAACCAGCTCCTCTGCATTATATCCAAAATCTACATCATAAAAATTCACTTCACCTTTTAGTTCTTCAAATGTAACCGTTCCATCTTGATGTGGATGTCTCCATGCCCAGTGCTCTGTACGTTCCTGTGTCTGACTAATCTCTCCATCGACTATTTTAGCATTCACTAACGTCACATATCCTTCGTCTTGCTCGCTCTCTTGGTCCATAAGCTCAAAAATGCGTTCTGCGCCTGCTAGCGCCATAATGACTGCATTCATCTGCTGAGACACTTGGGCCAGTGGATGAATAAAGCTTCTTGATAACTGTAAGAACGAAGCAATCATACCTAAGGTAATAACATCGCGTCCGGTTAAACTAAAGTTTGGCAATGCCGAGATTGCCATTGCGCCACCGACAATTCCTAACAATACATACAAAATATACCCAAAGTTATTCATGATCGGCATAAGTATATTGGCATACTTATTCGCTGAGGTTGCATTTTCACAAAGCTGTTGATTTTTTACATCAAAGGCTTCTTTTGCCTTAGCTTCATAGTTGAATACTTTGACTACCTTAAGGCCATTGACCATTTCCTCAATATATCCGTTAACATCACCCAACGATTGCTGCTGTTTTACAAAATAGCTGCCGCTGCGTCCTGCAATCACGCGAATGACACGCATAATTAACACCACTGTAATGAGTACAAAAATCGTTAACCAAAGACTTAAGTACATCATCGCAAAGAAAACCGAAACAATGGTAACTACCGAGGAAAACAGTTGCGGCAGGGATTGGGTAATCATCTGACGCAGGGTATCGATATCATTGGTATAATGACTCATAATATCTCCATGACTTCGTGAATCAAAATATCGAACAGGCAATTTTTGCATTTTTGCAAAAAGCTCATCCCGTATTGTCTTTAGAACGCCCTGAGCCACTCCTACCATTACCCGATTAAAGATCAATGTTGCAATAACGCCTATCATATATACACTAGCCATTAAGAGAAGTATACGAAATAGACCTGAAAAGTTTGGTACACTTTCAATAAGCAACGGAGTAATATAATCATCAATGAGGGTCTGAATAAATAGTGCTGAACTTGCATTGGCTAATGCCCCAAGAATAATAGCTACTACAACAACGCTTAACTGAAGTTTATACTGACCAATATAGGCAAGTAAACGCTTAATGGTATCACGATTGACTTTTTTATTCATGGTCATGACCTCCTTTCACTTGTGATTCATATACTTCCTTATAGATTGCATTTGTTTCCATTAGGGATGCATGAGTTCCAATGCCCGCAATTGCTCCATCGTCCATGACAATGATTTTATCCGCCTCTTTAACTGATGCTACACGTTGGGCAATGATGATTTTGGTTGTGTCTGGAATCTGCTTAGCAAATGCCTGTCGAATGAGCGCATCTGTTTTTGTATCCACAGCACTCGTCGAATCATCTAGGATCAAAATCTTAGGTTTTTTTAGCAAGGCTCTTGCAATACTCAAGCGTTGTTTTTGCCCACCTGAAACATTGGATCCACCTTGTTCAATGTAGGTGTCATAGCCATTTTTAAACTCTTGAATGAAATCATGTGCCTGAGCTAGTTTACACACTTCGATGAGTTCTTCATCTGTTGCCATCGCATTTCCCCAACGCAGGTTATCTTTTATTGTTCCAGAGAAGAGAATATTTTTTTGTAGCACAACCGCCACTTGGTCACGTAAGACTTTTAGATCATAGTTTTTAACATCGATTCCACCAACGCTTACTGTTCCTTGTGTGGCATCGTATAATCTTGGAATAAGCTGTATAAGCGTTGTCTTTGACGATCCTGTTCCACCCAATATTCCAACTGTCTCTCCAGATGCAATCGACAAATTGATACCATCTAGGCATAACTTATCTGCATCCTTTGAATAACTAAACTTAACATTTTTAAAGTCAATCGACCCTTCTTTCACTTCTTGTATCGGCGCGTCTTTATCTTTTAAGTCACTCTCTTCTTCAAGAAGCTCAGAAATACGTTCAACAGATGCTCGTGAAATTGTAATCATCACAAGAACAAACGACAGCATCATCAAGCTCATAAGAATTTGCATGGTATAGGTAATTAGACTCATCAACTGTCCTGTACTCAGTCCAACTGCCGGATTATTACCGCTGGCAATAATCGCTCTCGCTCCAAACCATGAAAGAAGAATCATAGAAGCATACATTAAAAATTGAACTAACGGCATATTAAATGCCAATGTTTTTTCCGCAACCGAAAAGTCATCATAGATTTCTTTTGAAACTTTTTTAAACTTTTCTTCTTCATAATCCTCGCGGATATATGACTTCACTACTCGCATTCCTGCAAGATTTTCTTGAACTATGTTGTTTAATCGGTCATACTTTTTAAACACCCGTTGGAACACTGGATAGGCTCTTGTAATAATCAAAAAAAGTCCTAAACTTAAAATCGGAATCGCCCCTAAAAAAATCAGCGATAATTTAGGGTCTATACTAAAAGCGGCAAGCAGTGAAAATGCAAGCATAACAGGACTTCTTGCTGCCATACGTAACACCATTTGAAACGCATTTTGTACATTGGTAACATCCGTTGTTAAGCGAGTGATAATACTTGATGTAGAAAACTTATCGATATTGGAAAACGAAAAAGTCTGCACATTATAAAACATATCCTCACGTAAATTTTTTGCAAAACCCGCAGATGAAATCGCAGCACTTTTGCCTGCCAGTGCTCCAAAAACTAACGAAATAAACGCCGCAATTAACAGTGCTACACCCATTTTAACAACAACAGACATCTGCCCTGCATCAATACCATAGTCAATCAAATCTGCCATTAAAAAAGGGATAACTACTTCCATTATAACTTCAAACATAACGTATATCGGTGTTTTGATTGCGTCTTTTTTGTATTCTCGAATACTTTTTAATAATCTTTTATGCATATACACTTTCCTCCCTTACTACGAGCTGATATTTTTTTTCATGCGTTCAATATATTGATACATCTGCTGTAGTTCTTCTTCTGAAAATCCTTGAACCATGGTATTTTCCATATTCTGTATCTCCCGTTCAATTACTTCATGCATCAAAATTGCCTTCTTCGTCAGAACAATCTTCTTAAGTCGTGCATCCGAAGGCACACTTTTGCGTTCAATAAGTTCTTTTTGTTCCATTAAACTAAGTACTTTAGATGCTGTTGAGCGAGTTATCGTAAACCGTTCTTGAATATCTTTTTGAAAAATATCTTTATCTTGATGTTTTGCTAAAAAAGAAATAATCCAGCTGTTCATCCCTGTCATCTCTTGTGCATGTCGAAAATATTGTGAACGTTCTACCCGCCGTTTAATAAGGTTATGCAATGCATGAAGCTCAAACCCTAACCGTCTATCCACCATCATTGCCTCCATTTTCATATTGTTTGATTTCTAACTGTTTGATATCAAACATTATAGCGAACTTTTTCCTTGTCGTCAATATTTTTTTCTTTGTTGACAAATAATTTTTTTTCCGCAATACTAATCTTAAGGAGGAGATAAATTATGAATAAGATTCTATCTAAGCGAATGCTTATACTGCTTTGTATTGGCCTAAGCATTGCACTGGTGTATATGCTGTTTCGCACAAATACTTTAACGCACAAGTTAATGACCAACGCTTCTGAGGGAACCAAAGTTCAAAGCCAGTTGCAGAAACTGATCAATGAAAACACTGCCTTAAAGACGTCCAATGATACTTTAACCAGCACTTTATCAACGCTCACTAACACTCCCACCAACTTTCACATCAAAAAACTCACTCCCGACCAGTATACCGACATGAACGTATACTCTATAAAAGGCAATGTTTACCAAGCCCCCTTTGATTTTTCTCAATCGATAGAAAATATTGAGCTTAATTGTTTTGTCCTTGGTCATGTTGTTAATGAACTCAATGAAGAGTGGGTATATATTGAGCTACTAAATGTTATGGATGCTACGTTTAAATATGGCTATACAAAGCCAACAAATCTAGATTATGATGCTACACAACATTATCCTCTAGATATTGATACCATCCGTGTTAATGATATTAGCTTTTTGGATACTCTTGATACGCTTCAAGCAAAATTTGGAGAAGATACACTCCCAGTTATTGATGGGGAGGATTGGTCGGTTCATACCGATAATACCTATGTACTTATTCATCCGCACAGTTCAATTGTTGAGGGGATTTTACTTCGAGAAGAAGGGCAAAGTTTTGATGGAATAATTCATGTTGGCGACAACGCCTTAGATGGGATAAAATATTATACGTCCATGTATCCAACCTACTTCGATGAATCCACCTTCTTAGAGCCGCCTATGAATTGGTTTACCCTTTCAGAAGATGGATTGGTTCTTGTTCTGGATTACGATACATCGCTCCCCATAGAAGATAGCCATTTAACCGAAATAAAGATTATAAAAATGCTTGATAGTTAACTATCAAGCATTTTAAATGGACTAAAAATTGGTTTGATCTGGATCAGTTGCCGTTCCACATACGCCTACAAGATTTGTCATCATATCAACATCTTCTTTACTTAATTCAAAATCAAAAATTTGGGCATTTTCTTCAATTCGACTTGGCGTTACAGATTTTGGCAACGGCAAATATCCGCATTGAAGACTCCAGCGAAGGCATATTTGCGCAATTGATTTGTCATATTTTCGAGCAAGCTCTTGCATCTGCTCCACTTCAAACACTTGTCCTGTTCCCAACGGGCTATATGCTTCGAGAAGGATTTTGTGCTTATTACAAAACTCTAGTGTTGCTTGGTGGACATCCCCTGGACATAATCGGATTTGGTTGACCATAGGTGTTATCTTTGCCGTTTCTAGCAAAGCTTCTAAATGATGTGGTCTAAAGTTACTTACACCGATTGCCTTAATCTTTCCTGCCGCATAAAATTCTTCAAAGGCTTTCCAACTTCCTGCATTGGCTTCTTTCCAATTATCTCGAAAATGAATAGGATTAGGCCAATGGATAAGGTATAGATCTAGGTAATGTGTATCAAGTTCTTCCAAAGTTTTATTAAACGCTTTTACCGTCGCTTCATAACCATGATCCGTATTTTTTAGCTTAGAAGTAACAAAAATCTCTTCCCGCTCGATTCCACTTTCCTTAATCGCTATCCCTACACTACGCTCATTGTCATAGCCTGCTGCCGTATCGATATGTCGATATCCCACCTCAAGCGCATGCTTTACTGCCGTGACCCCCGTTGCATCATCTGGCGTTTGCCACGTTCCAAATCCCACACATGGGATTTTAATGCCATTATGTAATGTATACGTATCTGTTAAAGCTTTCATCAAAGTCACTCCTTTATAAATACTCTTTTGTTGATATTTCTTCCTTTATATTATACCCCTTTGAGTTAACTATAAGTCAAATTTTAATTCAATTTTTCCAACACTTATGGTATATTGGAACAAAGCGACTATGTCGCGTTATCTCACAGAGATATTGTTCGTGACGGGAAAGGAGACTCTATGGAACAAGATACTATTCGTCAAGTTTTAGAAATTGCCATATATTCTGGACGCGTTATGCTTGAAAATGGCGCTGAAACTTATCGTGTTGAAGAAACGATTAATCGTATATGTGCTTCTCAAAATATTCATGTTGAAAGCTTTGTTATTCCTACAGGTATTTTTGTTTCATATAACCATGAGGCAAAGGATTATTCCTATGTTCGGCGTATTCGAAACATACACATCGATTTAGCAGCAATTGGGATGGTCAATGATTTTTCCCGAAATTTTGTTGCCGGAAAAATTCCCCTTGATGATGCAAAATCAAAACTCGATCAAATCCGCTATGCACCTCGTTTTAGCGCACCACTGGTCATTTTATTTGGCGGATTATCCGGTGGATTTTTCACACTATTATTTGGAGGAACCTTCTTCGAATTTATTGCTGCATTTCTCGTCAGTCTTGGTGTTATGACCGCTTCAACGATTATGACAAAAAAATCCAAGTCTTCTTTTATGCGCAATCTTGTTGGCGGTATTGTCAATGGTATTTTGGCACTTTTTTCTGTCGCCACTTTAGTTTTTTTGGGCATTACCGCAAATATTGATATGATAATTATTGGAAGTATTATGCCTCTAGTTCCTGGGGTTGCCATTACAAATGCTATTCGTGACCTTATATATGGTGACTATGTCGCCGGCATGTCAAAACTTAGCGAAGCTTTGCTTGTTGCAGCAGCTATTGCTATCGGTGTTGGTATTGTCTTACAGCTTAATTTGTTAATCTCAGGAGGTCTCTATGTATATTAAAGCCTTTATTATAGCCACTATGTGTGTCATCGGTTTTAGCTTTATTTTTAACCTTCCAAGGCGTGTATTACTTCACTCTGGAATAGCCGGTGCCTTTGGGTGGGTTGCCTATACTTATTTTTTAAATACGTTTAGCTCAACCATTGCCGCTGCTCTTATCGGTGCGCTCGTTGTCGGTCTTTTAGGTGAAATTCTTGCCAGAATCATGAAAATGCCGGCAACGACCTTTGTCATTCCCGGCATCATCCCTTTGGTTCCTGGTTATGGACTCTATTATTCTATGTTAAAAATTATTGAAAGAAATTACCAACAAGCTTTAAATGTTGGTTTTGAATCCTTGCTTATTGCCCTTGGTATCGCTGCTGGTGTTATTATTTCAACATCAATGGGAAAGCTTATTAATCGCCGCCGCAAGGTTATCCCTCAAACCGATCGTCATTAGCGTACTTTTCTAAAAAACAATTCCGTTAAGAAGACTAACATTCCTAGAACCAAGAGGTATGTAGAAATATCTTGGCTCGAATTGACCGGAGGTAATTCACCTTCAAAAACCTTTGAAGGGCTTGTGATTATACGTCCTCCTGATTGTTGTATAATACTTTCCGGGGTTAAGCGCCTTTGTGCAAAAAAGTCAAACTCCGGAGAATAAGGAACAATGACTCCGGCAAGAATCTGCTCTGCTCCTTGTTCATCTTCCAGACCAATATTCGCTAAATATACACCCTCTCCTTGTGGTTTAAATATACCTTCAAATACGCCCGGTGCTGTCGCCTTTAAGGTAATCTGTTCTGTCTTCCCACTGGGATTTGTTAATTCTCCTTTTAGCTCTGTCGTTTGGTTTATTCCACCATCTGTCTGTTCCACAACAATTTTTCCTTCGCCATCTACATACTCCGTTTGAACGCTGTAGTCTTGATTGATTTGTTGTTGAACAAGCCATGCCATACTATTTGCCCATAGCGTTTTATTTTGTGGCCAATTTAACCACTGACTTGTCCACATTCCGTTCATATCCGATGTCCATGCCATTGTACGACCAAGCCCATATTGCCAGGTTGCAAGAATCGGATCATTATCAGGGCTAGACAGAACTACTTTTGCCATGTTTTTTTCTCGCGTCGCTACATAACCATCTAACATAGGTAACCCACTGATTCCATCCAGTATCGATGAATAGTTGGTTACTTCCGGGTAAAACGACACATTATTAAGATATTTTTTCCCCGCCATAAAAGCTTCTTTTGTAAAAATAGAAGGTATATCCGTAAACACATCGGTGGCATAATATCTTCCGCCACCTGCTTCTGCCAAATTATAGAGTAGTCGATTATCTGCTCCTGACCCGACAGCCACTGTAGATAATGTAATCTCTTCTTCACTGATATTATCAAGAATCTTTTCATATCCTGTGTTTTCTGCTTGTCCATCAGTTAATAATATAATATGCTTTAACGCCGTATCTAATGGCATAAGCGCATCAACTGCAGCGTTTAATGCCGGACGAATGGATGTACCTCCACCGGGAACCAACGTAGCTATTGCATCTTGCATCTTTTCTTTTTCTTCCATCTGTGCAGGCTTAACTACCCACTTGAACTCTCCATCAAAAGCGATAACACCAAGATAATCTTGTTCTTCTAAAATCTCTGTCGAACGAATAGCCGCTTCTTTGGCAAGTTCCATCTGCGAGACACCATATTGCCCCGCTGACATACTTCCTGATTTATCAATAACAAGAACCATCCCTAGATTTGGCTTTTCTTCTTTTGATTTGACATCCATCTGAACGGGGAGCATCTCTTCTAGTACCGTATTATAATAGCCACCAAGTCCATAACTATTATCTCCTCCCGACACCAAAAGTCCTTTTCCTTGATTACGTACAAGCAACTCTAGATGTTCAATAAATGTTGGTGATAAGGTTTCAAGGGAGATATCTGCCAAGATGAATGCATCATACTTTAAGAGATTGTCTAGTTCTAAAGGCACTTCCATTGGCATTACTGATTCAATATGCGCACTTTCATTCAAAAGTCTTATATAATTTTCGCCTTCTTTGTGTTCATCCTGTACGAGAAGAATATTGGCCAAGTCATTGACAATAACATATGCTGAACGTTTATTGTTTTCAATGTATGTATCTTCTTTTGGAACCACTTCAACTGTATAGTCAACTAATCCGCTAGCATCCATTTCATCAAAGAACGTGTATTTATTTTCTCCTGGTTTTAGGTCAACGCTTTGGGTAGATGAGAGCTTACCGTTGACATACACCTGCATATCCACTGTCATTGTATCTGTACTTAATATGCTGACTTCCACCTGTATTTGTTGGTTTTTTTCTGCATTTTTAGGTAGCAAAATCTCATCGACTTGTACCTCTTTTTGCCCTACGCGCTCATAGCTTACAACATCTACTTGTATCCCAGCTTCTGCAAGAGCACGTAGTTGCTTGTCGGCTTGATGATTGTTTTCATAGCCATCACTCATGAGTACGATACGCTTACGGATATTAGGATCAAACACCACCTGACTTTGTATCAGTCCTTGATAAATATTGGTAAATGTATCATCCACTTGTACTTGAAATCCATTAAATTCAATACGGTCACGTAATGTATTTTCAATTTTACTCTCATTTCCAAAGGCTACTATACCCACAAGATCCTCGTCCGGTTTTTCTTTTAGGGCTTCATGAATGAACGTCTCCATGGTATGTGCATGTTGCGTCATACTCTGAGAACGATCCACTAAAAAAATAGTCCCTTCTTGCTTCGCGGAACGTACAATGGTCATTCCACACAAACTCATGACAATCAAAAGTAAACTGATGACCCGCATCCACCATAAAGTTTTTAATCGTTTGGTATACTTATGCCTTTTATAATAGGTCATTGCCATTACACCGCCAACAGGAATAAGTAAAAGTAGCGGTGCAAGTGTCGTTATATTAACGTGCATAGCGTTTCCTCCTAGTATAGATGAGCCATTCGATCAATAAGACAAGAATCGTAGCCGAACCAAGCCAAAGACTTAAATCTTTGCCTGTCGCATAATTTTTTTCTTCATCCTGCCCAGAAGATATTGCCCCTTCATCTGTGCCTCTTTGGGGTGTATTGACTGCAAAGTACTCCCTTTTTTCTTCATCACCTGATTGCTGAATTAAAGAAAAAATACCGGGTTGACTTGCTTCTCTATATGTAATATATTGCTCCTCATTTAAGAGGGTATGCTTATATCCACTCGGTGTTAAAATCCATGCATTTTCCGTATTTGGAAACAAACGAATCTCAACGGCTTCACCAACAGACACCTGATTGTTCTCTAATGCCGACTGATTCATCAGATAATCAAATGTATTGGTCATAAGAATAGGGAATTCTATCCCAAGAGGTAGGTCTGAATAACGAAAATCAAACCCGAAAACAACCCCACGATTCCGACCATTTTCCCAAGAATATGCAATGGATCCATGTTCTGTTTCATATATGCTATCTTTCCTTTCTTCGGATGTATCCTTAATATCAAAAACTTGAGTAACTGCAATATTAAATTCCGGCTTATCAATTAAATATGTAATCGGATGTTGTACCGTTTTAAACTTCGGATTTTCAATATATCCTTTCGATTGTATCGTTGTTGAGGTGTTGTTTTGCGGATCAATCATCAAGATATTTCCATCCGTTGGTAAATCCGCCGGCACAAAACTATCAAAGAGATAGATATCATATCCAGTTAGTATCTCATTGCGTGATGCATCAACCTCGTACACATCCAGCTGTTCGTGAAGTGCCATCACTTTTTCTAAAAACAGGTTCCCTTCACTAAAATAAGCCACTTTTGCCTTTGTCTTTTCCTGAACAACCGCATAAGCCGTATTATCTATACTCAACCGATCCTCTGTATCAACAACGACTTTTATGATTTTCGTTTCCTTCGGAATCTGATCAAAAAGTACTTGTGTTGACCCGAGGGGGTCAATAGGTATTGATTTTGTTGTTAAATATAAATCATCGACATAGAGACTGACCATGACTTCTTCCACGTCATTGCCATGATTGAAAACCTCTGTCAATGCAGACAAACCTTTAGCATAAGCTGTTACTGAGACATCATGTATGGAAAGATTACGTTCATCCTTTCCAATTGGATATATACGTGCCCCTTTAAAACTTTGGTCGCCAAAGTAAGCTAAATCATAGGCATATTCCCCAGCTAATGCTTGAATCGTCTCATAGGCAAGACTTGGATCCACATAATTCATGCTTGGCTGAATTTGACGAAGTCCATCACGAACCATAGCAATATCTTCTTCTTCGCGAAATAAAATCTCCGGTGTCTCTTTAAGAACCACCACGGAAACAGTAACATTATCATCTAATTGCTTCAAGTAGTCTATGGCTGTCTTCTTCGCTTCATCAAAACGTGTCGGCTTTATATCCGTCGACTGCATAGAAATCGATCCATCCAAAACTAAAATATGATGCTGACTTGATCCAACGTTTTTCAAGAAAACACCTGCTAAAATAGCCGTTATCAGCAAAATAGCAAGAATTTCCAGCAAAAGCAAGATACTTTTTCGCAGTCGATGAAGTGTTGAAGCGGATTCAATTTCATCAAACACTTGCTGCCACAAATATGTACTGGCAACTTCTCTGTTTTGATGCTTTGGTTTTAACATGTATAAAATAATAATAAACGGAATGCCAAGTAAGGCTGTTAATCCCATTATCTGACTGATTCCCATATAATTTCCTCATTTCACAACATCTTAGTTTTTGATCTGAATCATTTGACGGATAAGCGGTTCGATACCCTCCTCTGCAACTAACTGAAAATAATGCACCCGATATCGACTACATAATCGTTGAATCTCATGCATATACTTTTCAAAGGCTTTTTCATATAACTGGCTGCTTTCAAGCCCAGCATCAATATTATAAGCTTGCTGGGATTCGCTATCAATTAATCGCTGATTACTCTCAAGCACAGGGCGTATCTCGTCTTGCGACAACACATGGCATAAGACGACTTTTTGCTTACGAAAATGTAACATCGGTAAAATCCGTTCTAAGTGATGATCATACATCAAGTCTGTAACAATCACAGTAATGCCTTTTCGAAAACGCGGTTGCCATGTAAAGATCGCCTCTTCTAAGTGACTGTTACCGGTATATGTTTTTTTCTCAAGTTGTTCTACAATATTATTAAACCCTTTGGTTCCCCGGACATTTGTCAAATAGTGATCAACTTTATCATTAAATGTAATCGAAGAAACCGTATCATACTCCGCCAATGCCGCATATGCAAAGGTAGCTGCCGTTTTTATCCCAACTTCACGTTTTTTTCCAAATCCCATTGACTTGCTTTGATCACTAAAAATCGTTACTGGTGATTCTTGTTCTTCCATAAATAGCTTAATAAAAACTTTCTCAAAACGTGCCAGTGCATTCCAGTCAATTCGACGAAAATCATCGCCCGGCACATATTCCCGATAATCTGAAAATTCGACCGAACTTCCTTTTGCCGATGAACGCTTGAACCCAAATTGATTGTTTTTAAGCTTTAATTCAATATGCATCGGCACATGTTGTACGAGCTTCATAAATTCGCTGTCAATTATTTTGGACATTACTCTTTAATCACTCCTATAAGTTCACTTACTAAATGCTCAACCGTTACTCCATCACTCATAGCTTCAAAATTAAGTACCAGGCGGTGTCGCAAAACCGGCTCTGCCATGGCATTAATATCCTCAAAAGCCACATTATAACGCCCTTTGATTAATGCACGTACTCTTGAAGCATTGATAATTCCCTGTGCCGCCCGAGGACTTGCACCTGCAAGGACATATTTACGAATGATGTCCGGAGCACTTTCTTGTTCAGGGTGTGTAGCTACAATCAAGCGCATAGCATAATCAAGTACAGGCTGTGCTACAGGCACTGTTTTTACCAATTCTTGTATTTCCAATAACTCTTCACTTGAGGTTACTGTATGAACTTTTGGCTCATGGGTTCCTGTTGTCAGCTGAACAATCGCTGCTAAGTCTTTCGCCTTTGGAAACAAAACATTTAGCTTAAACATAAATCTATCCATCTGTGCTTCCGGTAGAGGATAGGTCCCCTCTTGCTCAATAGGGTTCTGCGTTGCCATGACAAGATAAGGGCGAGGGAGCGGATAGGTTTGACCTGCCACCGTGACAGTTTTTTCTTGCATGGCTTCAAGCATGGCCGCCTGTGTTTTTGGTGTTGCTCGATTGATTTCATCTGCTAATACAATATTTGAAAACACAGGTCCTTGTTGAAATTCAAATACATTACGATCTCGGTTATATATATTGGTTCCTGTAATATCTGCCGGCATTAAGTCCGGTGTAAATTGAATCCGTTTAAATCCCAATCCAAGCACTTCCCCTAATACAGATACAAGTCTTGTTTTCCCTAAACCTGGAACACCTTCCAACAAAAGGTTACCTCCAGCCATTAAGCAAATAATTGTATCTTCAATTAATTCTTCTTGTCCGATAATGTGCGCAGACACTTCGTTTATAACCCGCTCGCTCCATTCACTTACATGTTCTAACTCCATCATCTTCGTCTCCTTTTATCAATCCGATGTCTCTAAACTCGAAAAATATTCTTTAACAACTGTTCGCATCATCGGAGGGACCTGCGCTTGATCTATACGCCGAGTCGCCTCACTACTATATTCACTCAGTATGGTGTCGTAACGCACAAACTCTCCAGCTTCTGTTGGAACGCCTTGTACCTCACTATACGTACGCTCTCCTTCTTTTTGACTATCTCCTTGAATAAAACTAGGATCAGCCTCCCCACCAAGACGTTCTGGTGGATATAAGGACTCATAAATCCCTTCTTTTGATTCACCACCTTGATGATGGCCTCCCTGAGGCTCTGTGGTTTCTTGCATCGGCGACTCTTCATTGGTTGAACCTGTTGCAGATGCGCCTTGACCTTCGCCTTCTTGTGCTCCTGCACCGCCTTGACCTTCACCTTCCCCTTCTTGGGGATTTTCACCGCTTCCCGCCATGGCTCCTGAACTTTGACTAGGTTCACTCCCATTCGATGGTTCTCCTGAAAATGCCATCTGACTAATGCTTGCCTTTGTCGCTAGGTTTTGACCACTCGCATTGATGGCCGCTTGCATTTCATGAAGTTCACTTCCCATGGCTTCTAATGCTTTTTCCATAGCCAAGGCCGTCTCTTCTCCCATAGCTTCTTGACTTTGAGCCTTGAGTTGCTCTGCGATTTCTTTTTCTATTTCGCTCAACGCATTTTTAGCTATAGCCAGTTCTTTTAAGGCTTCTTCTTCAGATTTTGCCTTTTCAATATTCTCTTTTAATGCCTCTAAGGCTTCTTCAATGGCCTTTTCTTTTTCTTCTATATCCGCAGCATCTCCTAGTTTTTCTTCGAGCAAGTCTTGATCTAGCTTTTCTTCAATCCAAGCCATTTCTTCAATGATTTTTTCCTGCAGCTCTTCAATCTGTGCTGCTTGTTTAGATGAGCTCGTTGGAACCATTAAAACCCCCAAGGTACCCACGAATAATATCCCCGCAATGAGCCAAGGGCGTCTCCAAATTTTTATCGAATAGCTTGGACGCTTTGTAATATCTTCTATATGTAACAAGGTATCTTCACGTTGAGATGTGATGGCCGCCTCTTGACTATCTTCAAACTCCAGTGCGGTCATTAAGCGCTCCTGCATCCCCAGATGATCTGTCAGCTTTACGCCATCTTGTACTGATGGATATAAAAAAGCACTGACAATAATTGAGGTTGCCATTGCGACTAACCCAACATATCCCATCCACATTGTTACATGTACAACCATGACAAATCGACTTACGATAGCCAGTAAACATGTTAGACCAAATCCTATAACCAGAATCCAGCTTAACACTTTAAGGCTACGCTCAATATAAAGTTTTTGTCGAATGGGTCGAATATATCTATATATTTTTTTTCGAAGCATTATTTATCACCTCTTTGATAGTTTATGCTTAGATAAAAGTAAAAATACGCTACTTATAATGGTAAAATAAATCAATGATATTGTCCATGTTGGTATCTTGGATAAAATGGATTGATAATTGATCATATAGCTAATATCCATAAAATCATTATTCAATAACGACAGCAACCCAAATCCAGGATTCGCTCCAAAAAGTATTGCAGAAATATCATAAATATATATTTCAACAAAATCACTTAACCATTGCATATTTTCAAGTTGAGTAACAATCGCTAATATAATCATCAGAATCAGTGGCACAAAATATATAACTCCCAAAATCACATAACTCATCATAATCGCTGTGATATTACGCTTAAAATGTGTCGTCGCAAATATCCCAACTGTCGAGAGCATAAATGCTGCCGCCATGTAGTATAAAACAGTTTTAAATATATCCCACATCGATACCCCACCAAAAAGCATAATAATGCTTATAAATGGTATCGATGCAAAAATAATCAAAAGAATAAACGTTAATGCTGCACTGATTTTTCCAAACAATATTTTCCATGTCGATATATCTGTGCAAAGCATAAGATCTAAAGTTTGACGTTCTCGTTCTCCCGAAATCGCCGTTGCCGTAAACACCGGGATAATCAACATCAAGAGTGCCATTTGAAAGATGACCAACACATCATACACAGTGGCAATAACACTTGGGTCAAATCCATATCCATCATAGCCAAAAACTGTACCTGATGCCAGTAAAACCAATGTTAATATGAGACCGATTAACCCAAGATATACCGTTAAAAGTATGGGCGTCTTCCATGTACGCATCCGCGTCTTTAATTCACGTTCTAATATTGGATTAAGCATTTTCACCCTCCTGTGTCAACTGCATAAAAATGGATTCTAAGCTTCCGCCTGCTTCTTCAAAATGGTATATGGGCAACTTTTCTTCAATCAATCGGCGAAGTAGCACATGCTTATCTTCATCACTTCCACTATATGAAAATTCAATACTTCCATTTACCACATTCATATTACTGATGTTTGGATATTCTTTTAGCCGAAGTAGCGTAGTATCTAAGTCACTGACAACCTTAAGTTTGATTCGATTAAGGTGGGATAACTGCTTTTGAATCTCAGAAACACTCCCTTTAACCACCATCTTACCACGGTTAATAATCCCGATGGTCGTACATATTTCTGCAAGTTCCAGCAAAATATGTGAACTAATTAGCACGGTCTTATTCATTTCTCGAAGTTTATATAGAATCTGTCGAAATTCTACACGTGCTCTTGGATCAAGTCCCGATGCGGGTTCATCCAAAATAAGTACTTTGGGGTCATGGATAAGTGCCCGTGCTAAACACAAGCGCTGCTTCATACCTCGCGATAAGTCATCCACATAAAATTCCGTTTTATCTTCTAGATTGACCAGTTCAATAAGTGGCTGGATAATCTCATCGCGTTCCTTTGGCAAAATACCATGAATGCCGCAATAGAAGTTCATATACTCACTCACTTTAAGGTCATCATACACACCAAAAAAGTCTGGCATATATCCCAACATTTTTTTTGCAGCATTACGCTCTTTTGTAATATCCAAACCATCAATATAGATGGTTCCTGCCGTGGGTTCCATTAAGCCTGCTGCAATTTTCATTGTTGTCGTTTTACCTGCTCCGTTAGAACCTACAAATCCAAAGATTTCTCCTTTTTCAATATGAAAAGATAAGTCATCCACTGCCGTAAAGCTTCCATAACGTTTTTTCAAATTTTCCACTTTAATCATTAACAGCACCTCCTTCAAAACGAATTGCCGGAACAATCATCGTGTAATCCATATTCATTATTTTTAATTCTGTCAAATCATAGCTAATTGCCAATGTATTTTCCTCGGACACGTATGTCTCTAAGTTGATATCAATTTCATCTTGTGTCATATCTATTAGCTCCCATTGCTCTGTTTGCACATTTTGAATATAAATAGCAACAGGTTCTTCATTAGACGTATTTTGTGAAGAATTGTTCCGATATTTTTCATAATACGCTTCACTCGTATACAGTTTTTCTAATTTAAGCATCAACTTATTAATGGCAATATCTTCCGGTATTTTCCATGTGAAAAAGGCTTTTTCCGTCTCATATAAATCAATGATTTGAGCATCGCCATCAAAATATGAATAGCCTTCTTCCATATAACCATAACGCTCTAGCATAATTGATGGTTGAATAAATCCATAGGGCAATGTCATGTCTTGCGCAAAATCAAAACGATAATCCATCGCCAAAGCGACAAGATTGCGGGAATATTCCTCAACCTCTTTATCATTGATCTCAATGGCATATCCAACATCATCTTTGTTAATCCCTATAAGCATAACTTGGTCAGATGATCTGTTCCTATTGCGATCATACGATCGATATAAGTTGTCTTCTAAAAAAGAAACATCACTTCGTAGCTGTTCGGAAAACTTCCCTGGATTTTGATAATGTTGACTCATTTGATAAGTTTTTTCAAGATAATCATAGACATCTGCTACACCTTCAACCGATACTGTTTTTTGACCATAAGCTTCTAATGTTCCTACTTCAAACATTTGTCCACCCCAAATTGCAACTGTATATTCAAGTTCTATCGGCGTCGGATTAAACACTGTCAATTCTACTTTTTCATCAATTACATTGACACGTACCGTTTCATCTTCCACTTGTTTTTCAATCGGAATCACCTTTTTACCTACGGCAAATGTCGGTTCCCATAAAGTGGTATCATAAGATTCATAGTAGCCGCGGCTTCCCATAAATAATTTTCCCTTTGTCTTTTTACTCTCTCGGTTTTCACCGTAATAGCGCGAAGTATTTAATGAAGAAATTCTAAAGTTTTCTTCTGAATCCCACGAAACTGTCATCTGGTTATTTTTATTGTTAAACAGAGCAATCTCACTGTTAATTTCTAAAAAACGTTCGCCTTGGTGATAGTTAATCTCTGAAATACTATTACTAATAGGCTTATCATAACGTGTCATAAATCCAAACAGGTAAATAATTACAACACATACAATCGCCATCGTCGGTACAATAATCCACATCAAGTCACGACGGTCCTTCTTTTTTAATACAAAGTAAGTAATGGGACCTACGAGTATACTATAAATACCTAAAATCAACGCCATGAGTCCATAGGGCGGCTTTTTTTCCATAGGGATGTAGCGTAGGCGATAGGAATTATTTCCATAATACTCTTCATATTCGCCAGGGCTCATTTGCTGTTGTACATCAAGAACTTGCATAAGATGCGATAAAAAGATCCCACCTGTATTCCACTGTGCTAGGGGATCTGCTGTCAAGTCCATAGAAAGCGTGATAAGTTTCCCTGCGCCTATGCGTTCTCCATAGCCTAAGATGCTCTCTTGCTGCTCAATAAAGACAACATCCTCATTCAATGGATTACCTGTGGCTAAAACCACATCGCCTACAAATGGAAGATTCGCTTCACTAAAATCTAGGCTAACCTCTTTCGCCTCATTAAATGCAACGTGTTTTAGTCCTTCTGGTAATTGATTCATCATCCGTTGATAATTCGCACCGGTTTCAACAAAAAGCGTATTGCCTTGTTGCATCCAATGAATAATATTTTTTTCAACACCTGCATTAAATCCTAGATTACTGGTATTTCCAAGATAAATATAATCAAAAAAATCCAGTGCTTGTCGTTCATTAAACGCTTCTACAGAATCAAAAAAGATAACATGGGGCGACTTCACCTCAGCTATTTCATTGGATTCTTCTCGGGTTACACGATCATATGTATAAAGTTCTTCTTCTTTGACCATCGCGCTTAAATGCATTTGGTTAAAAAAACGATAATGGTCCGGTTGCTCACTTATGACGGCAATAACTGCACGTTCAGGAGAAAGAAACTGTCTAGCCTTCACTTTTTGCTCATATACCGTTGTATTGTCAACAACAATCCGAACCGGAAACTCTTTTTGTACTGTGTAAACCGGTATATATACATCGAGAACTTTCTCTGCACCTTGACTTATATCAAAAGGCACCGCAAAGACGATTTGCGATTGTCCATCTGTTGCTATATCAATTTGAATCTCTCCACTAACAGCCTCTCCCGCGTTACGCATCGTAACATTTAATGGATTTCCCTCTGATATTTTTACGACTTGATCATATCCAACCTCAAGATCAACTTCAAGATTGGTATCTTGCTTTTGGCATCCTGCAAGCAATGCGACAAGCATCAATAAAAATATCCCTTGAAAAATAATTTTCTTTTGCATACCCTGCTCCTTTTTTCATTTCTACTATATAATTAACACAATTCTTATTATAACGAAAAAAAGCCCTTTGTTTCTTAATATTCGGTTAAATTTTTTTAATCGTTTCACATTTTACGCCCTTTGTTTTTGGGTCATCTTATTTTTTTACATAAAAACAGATGCACTACAAAAGGAAAATGTAGTGCATCTGATTAATGTTCGTGTATGTATATATTATACGTACATATTATATGTTTATACTAAATATTTTTTTAAAGTACTGTAAACAGCTCCAGGTCCCGCAAGCATTTCTATGAAAAACGCTTCAACTTTTTCACCGAGTCCTACGCTATATAAATCCAGACCAAAAATGCTTTCTTTTTCCAGTAATGGTCGAATATCAGCCGATGTATCGCCTAGCTTGATATCTGCTACATACTTCATTAATTCATCCATCAGTGGATCTGAACTTAAATTAAAACGCTCTCCTTTATCATCTATAGCAAGAAGATAGCGTACCCAAGCCGCAAGCGCTAATGGAATCGCTGTTAATTGCTTAGGATCTAGATCCTTTGATGCTGCATATGCTTTGATTGTCTCTCCAAAGCGTATAGCCACTTTTTGAGAAGTATCGGTTGCGATACGTTGAGGTGTATCCGGAATAAACGGATTTGCAAAGCGCTCATTAACAACTTCATCAATAAAAGCTTTTGGATCAATAATTCCAGGGTTAACCACAACTTTGAGTCCTTCTTCATATCCAATCGTATGAATTAACTTGGACAAAATCGGATCTTTAACTTCGTCGGCAATAAGTGTATAACCTAGCAAGCATCCTGTAACGGCTAAAGCTGTGTGAAGAGGGTTAAGGCATGTTGTTACTTTCATCGTCTCAACGCGATTTACCGTTTCACGATCTGTAAAAATAACTCCGGCTTCTTCAAGTTTTGGACGTCCATTAACAAACTTATCTTCAATGACAAGATACTCACTAATCTCTGCATTGACAAAAGGTGCCATATAGGAGTTTTTACTTGTTATGATAACATCCATATCTGCTAATCCATCTTTTTCAAGACTTGCTTTTACATCGTCTGACGGACGGGGAGTAATTTTATCAATCATAGAAAGTGGGAAAGTGATTTTTTCTTCATCTTTTATATAATCGATAAACGCTTGCTCTACATATCCACGTTTTAGCCATTCTTCTGCTATGGTATGCACAGCCGCTTTCACTTTATCTCCATTATGGGAACAGTTATCCATGGATACAAATGTCAATGGATATGCTCCTTTTTTAAAACGCTTGTATGCAAGTGCCGTGATAATACTCATGGTATGTATCGGATGTTCTAGTCCTTGTTCAAGATCTTTTTGAATAATACCTAAGTAGTCTCCATCGGGTGTTGTAATTGCATAGCCCTTTTCTGTTATGGTAAAGCTAGCCATTTGAAGGGATGGATTTTCAAAGATTTCTGTTAGTCGCGCATAGTCATTCGGACGCTTTTGATCTGTTGTAACACTCTCAACAATAGAGCCTACAACTGTCTTCTCAAATTCGCCTGTTGCTTTCATCAGTACTAACATTGTCAGATTATCAAAGGGTGTATAGACTTTGTCAATGACTTCAAAGTCAAAAGACTCTGCCGCAACAATTCCTGTATCTGCCAATCCTTGATTAAGGACTTTTTGGTAGGCATTCGCCACAAATCCTCTAAAGATATTTCCAGCACCAAAATGCACCCATGTCGGACGTTCTTGTGTGTTTTTTCGAACTAGTTCTATGTCAAATTCAGGTAATGCCACATCGACTTTCGCCCATGCTTCTGCTTTTTTTAACGCGCTTTGATTTAACTCTAACATCTAGCAGCCTCCTCTTTGTATGTCTAGGCTATCCCAAACACCCAGCATATACATTACACCTAGCGCACGGTCATATAGACCATATCCAGGACGGCAATCTTTTTCTTCACCCCACAAGTGACGACCATGGTCCGGTCGAATATACCCTGTAAAGTTGTTGTCATGATATGCTTTTAACACTTCATATACATCGACATTTCCATCTTTTCCACGATGTGAGACTTCACTAAAGTCTCCATTTTCATAAACTTTAACGTTACGAATGTGGGCAAAGTAAATGCGATCATGAAACTCACGTATGATTGCAGGTATATCATTTAACAAATTGGGACCAAGTGAACCTGTGCATAGTGTTAATCCACTGTATGGATTATCAACTTGATCTAAAAAGCGTTGGATATGATCTCGGCTTCGAATGATTCTTGGAAGACCAAAAATAGGCCATGGTGGATCATCCGGGTGTATCGCCATTTTTACATCATATTGCTCACAAGCTGGCATAATACGTTCTAAGAAATACTTTAAGTTTTCAAAGAGCTTATCTTCGTCGATATCTGCATATGCACTAAATAGTTCATCAAGTTTTGCCATGCGTTCCGGTTCCCAGCCTGGCATCGTATATTTGCCTGCGCCCTTTAGGATACGTTCTGCCATAACATTAGGATCATTAACAATGGCATCTTTTTCATAAAATAGCGAGTTTGAGCCATCTGGCAATTCCTTATACAAGTCTGTTCGTGTCCAGTCAAATACAGGCATAAAGTTATAGCAGATTACTTTTACTCCACGTTCTCCAAGCTTTTTAATGGTATCAATGTAGATATCAATATACTTGTCACGCGTAGGCAACCCGATTTTAATATCATCATGTACGTTCACACTTTCAACCACATCTGCATTAAAACCTTTGCTCTTTATTAAGTTCATTACTTTGTCAATCTCATCTTCTTCCCATACTTCACCAGCCACTTTGTCATGCAGTGACCAAACGATACCGGTAACACCTGGAATTTGACGAATGTGATCTAAGGTAATAGAGTCGTTGCCTTCTCCATACCATCTCCACGTCATTTGCATAATATACCTCCTTTTGTCAACTTGTATACAAGTTATATATTCCACTATAAATCACTTTACCCCTTTTGTCAATAGGATATCTCTCAAAAAAAATTACATACATCTTTACTTTTTTATCAATTCCTGTATACTAGATACTAGCAAGAGAAAGGATGGATGTATAAATCATGGCAAGTAAAAAAGAAACCATAATCCAAACGCTAAAAGAAGAAATTCTCACATTAGAACTAAAACCAGGAACAATTATCAGCGAAACCATGCTAAGTGAGCGTTTTTCCCTTTCGCGCACACCCATTCGCGATGTTCTAAAACAGCTTTCCTTAGCCGGATATATTGATATTTATCCCCAACGCGGAAGTATTGTTTCCTATATTAATCTAGAATCTGTCGAACAAGTTATCTTCATGCGAAGTATTCTAGAAAACGAAATTCTAAAAAAATTGTGCGGACATCTTTCTTTGCAAGGTGAGCATCGCCTATTATATATATTAAATCAGCAGATGGAATGCGTCTCTCCAGAGATTGATTTAAAATCCTTCATAAAATTTGACGACCTTTTTCACAAAACCATATATGAACTTGCAGGGCATGCAATGGTCTGGGGCTTCATCCAATCATCAACCGTTCACTATACTCGATTTCGACACTTACATATGCTAAGAAAAGAAAAACTTCTATCCATTATTAATGAACATAAGCAGATTATTGCACACCTCAAAAAGAACGAATCTTATGAGATTGATACGATTATTCATGAGCATCTACGCTCCGATATCAAGTCCCATTATATGCAAAAAAATTTTGGTGAATACATAAAAAATTAACATATCACCATCTAGAAAAACTTCACACTATGTGATATGATGATGAGACACTATAAAAAATAGTACGAATGTACTATTTTTTTTAAACATTTCAAACTATACTATTATGAATGGATTGAAACTATGTCTTCTATTTATGAAAAACATTATGAATTTAATATTAATGACTGTACCCTTGCAATCATACATTCACAAATTGAACAGATGCTTGCCCCACTGCCTGAATCTGTCTATGCTGATTTGTTGATTGCTTTGCATGAGCTCATTATTAATAGCTGTAAAGAAATGGAGTTGCAAAATACCCCTACGAATGTTATATGCATTCACATTTACCAATACACCGAGGTTGTTATTGTACAAGTTAATGATTCCGGTCGAGGACTAAATGACTACACCCCGGTAAAATACCTTTGTCCGTTTAGAGAAAATGGTCGAGGTTTATCCATGGTTATGTTACTTTCGGATTGGTTTTTGACCTATCCAGATATAAACAACCACTATTCATATTATATTATCAAAAAACTATACTAGAACATCTAAGGAGAGTATCTTATGAACACATTAAAGAAAACCGATTCATTACGCTTTAAGTTTTTTATTTCTTTTACAATAATTATTCTTTTATTATTAACCGAAACCGGTCTGACCATGTACTTTGAAAATCAATATGACAGCGCCACCCAAGAGGCTGTGGAAGCTCTTGAATTTAGTCAATTTTTGCATGACCGCATCATTGATCATGAAGAATATGTACTGAACATGTCTCTATACTTATTAGGTGAGGTCAGCACTATGGATACCTCCGACTTTACGGCATGCCAATTAGGTCAATGGTACTATTCTTATACACCAGACTCAAGAATCCTTGAACCTTTTACAGCGATGGAAGTCCCCCATGAAATAATCCACAATTCATCTCATCAAATCATCGAGTATATGGAAAGCGGCAATACTACATCCGCCTACAAGCTTTTTCGCGGTGAAATGTTGCCCAATATCAAACATGTTAAAGACAATTTATTTTTAATTGCTGAGATTGAAGATACCCGTTCACAAGAACTACGCTCAAATATGGAAACACTACAAACCATTTTAAATGCAGTAAGCTTTATCACAAGCGGACTTGTGATTGTTGCAGCACTTATTATTTCGATTCTTCTTTCTAGAATGATTATTGAACCTATCTATAAGGTCGTCGAAGCAATGAATAATGTAGCTGCCAGTAATCTTGATACACGTGTCAATCATCAGTCACGTGATGAACTTGGGTCTCTTGCAACCTCTGTAAATGATACAATTGATAAGCTGACACTCATTATCAGCAATATCCGTTCAAAATCTGACCATGTTGAAAATCACTCTCTGTCCATTCGTGACTCTTTAAAAGAGATTAGCATTGCATCTGAAGAAGTCACAACGACAACTGTTCAGATTGCCAACAACTCGGATATAATGGCTGGAGAACTTAGTTCAATCAATGATTCTACAGATGAACTAGCAAAGATGGGACAACAATTAAATCAAGTGGTCCAAAATACCGGACAAGCAATTGAGCAAAGCTTTAACGCTTCATTAGACGGACAAAACGCTATTCAAGAAGTTGTAAAAAGTATGGATGAAGTTAACCGAACCGTTGATTTTGCTTCAAGTGCTGTCAACAAACTTATTGAACGTAGTCGACAAATTGGTGAAATGGTCAAAGTGATTGAAGGTATTGCTGCACAAACCAACCTTCTTGCCTTAAACGCTTCTATAGAATCTGCACGTGCAGGTGAAGCCGGCAAAGGATTTGCTGTGGTTGCAGATGAGATTCGTAAACTTGCTGAAAATTCAAGTGATGCCGCTTCACAAATTATTAGTCTTATCGAAAATATTGAATCCGAAACCAAAGCGACTGTAAACTCCATGGAATTTAATCAGGAGTTGGTCAATAATCAGATTTCTCAAATTAATAAAGCTGAAAGCGCCCTTACAAACTTATATAAATTTAATAAAACAACCCAAGATGCAGGTCGTTCATTAGATGAAGTCTCTGACTTAATGTTTGGTAAAACAAAGTCCATACTCGATTCTATAAACGCAGTGAACGATTCCATTCAAAATAATGCAGCAAGTACTGAAGAAGTGACTGCTGCAACTGAAGAACAAAACGCAACCATTGTCACTGTAAATGAAATGAATCAAGCATTAACTCAAGAAGTCATTGAACTGAATGAATTAATCAAAGAATTCAAATTAAAGGCTGGTGTATAATATGTTACATACATTTGAAAATAATCAACTCATTCTTAAACCACAAGGCAAGATCATGATGGATCGATCCGACACCCTCAAAAATGAAATGAAGGCGTTAATCGAAAAAACCAAAGAACAATCACCTCAAGATTTTTCAAAAGTCATTATTGATTTGTCTTCCGTTGATTTTATTGATAGTACCGGCGTTGGGGTTTTTATCTCCATCTATAAGTTCTCTACCGAAAAAGAGTTTCACTTAACATTAGTCAACCCCATGCCCATGGTTGAAAAAGTATTTACGATTACTAAACTTGAGCAAATCATCGATATTCAATCGAATGGAGCTTAAAAACTATGATTATGAAACAATTCACTGATTTTAATTTATCGATTTATATCGCTTCAAAAGATGCCACTGTATGTACACGAATAAATGCGTCGCTTAAACAGGCTAGTAGCTGTAACATTGTTGCTACGCCTGAAGACGCAAATTTTTGTATTGTTGATGCTTCAATCTACTTGGCATCCTCTTATTTTTATGACAAGCATTTCGATGCTTGTCTTAAATTATTATTGCCAGAGCATTATGAACAATTAGATCAGCTTTTGAGCTCAAAAAATCCATTTTATCTACGACATGATTTTACCGCTTATGAATTAACCTATCAATTAAAGCTCATTCAAGAACATTTACAATATAAATTTCAAAACCAAGTGCTAAGCACACTTTATAATGCAGCTCAAAATTCAATTGTTATTACAAATACCGATGGACAAATCGTCTTTGCCAACACTTATTTTTTAAAAGCTACAGGCTATAGCTCGGACGAAGTTCTTGGCAACTTACCTAAACTGATTAAAAGCAATATCCACGAAGCCTCTTTTTATCAAAAACTATGGACTACCATTCAAAGTGGTTCGACGTGGAATGGTTTTTTTATCAACCGAAGAAAAAACGGACGTTTTTTTTATGAGGAAGCAACTATTTCTCCAATTTTCAACACTTCAGGCACCATCATCAACTATATCAAAATAGGAAAACTTGTAAATAGAGAGCGGTTACTTTCTGATCAACTAAGTCAAGAATTTAAGACGGCAAAAAATATCATGGCATACATGTTGCCTCCTGACTACAAGGACACCAACGTCCACTTTGAAGCAACGGCCAAGGCTTACAACTATCTTGGCGGCGATTTTATATGCTTCGAACAAATCTCCCCAACAAAATACGCCATGGCTCTACTCGATGTCATGGGACATGGTACTTCTGCCACACTAATTGGATTAAAAGCCATCTCTACTTTTCAATCATCCATCCATTATGACACCCTTGAAAATGCTGTAGCCAAGACAAATGCATCCATCTGCCAAGTCAATCAAAACGATATTTCATCGCTACGTTATCTTTCCGGAATATTCTTGGAAATAGATTTATCCACCCAAACCGTTAACTATGTCAATGCTGGACATCCTGATTTTTACATTCAAAAAAGGAAACAGTTGAAAACTGTTTCCTCGAATAACATCATCTTAGGTGTTAATTGCAACATGTCCTATGTAATTGATACGTTCTCAACCACTGACCTTGAATATATCTTTTTATATTCTGACGGTTTGGTCGAGCATCCTAACGAAAAAGGTGATACGCTTAATGCTCAATTAGAACAAGCCCTCCTGCAAATACCTACTGGTGATATGACCTTCACCCAGCATATATTAAACGCATTGCTTGGTGATAGAACCATCGATGACGACATTACTTTGTGCCGCTTAAGCTTCTTTGACCACTAGATCACCTGGCAACTAACACCCGAAACTATATCGTCCACTCCCCATGGATAATGGCGACTAGTTTTAATTGTCCTGCATTATCCAAAAAAACTAAACGAAGAGAGCGCCAATCTAGACCTGCATATTCTTCCTCAAATCCCGAAAAATGGAACTCGACAAACTCTCCATTTGGATAAACTTCATCATGATTATCATACATATTTCCTACTTGAATTGCTGTATTATTGCCAACAATTTCTGGATTCGCAAAATCCTGATCATAAATAAACCGATCATAATACTCGTCAAATGTTAAATCGATTGGGTCGCCTATTCCATCATAGGTTCCCCAATTATAGATTGACGTATCTTGCTCTAAATTAGCCACTTCATTGGCAGTCATGACAATATCTGTCCCCGGATTCACATAAAAATACGGTGAAAAACGGACCCCTTCTTCGTCATGAACCCATGTGCTTAATCCTTCAAAGTCTTGCTCTTTAAGTAAATGCATTACTTCAAACGCAGTCTGGATTAATTGTCCCGATTCTGATACCTTAAGCGTTCCATCTTGGATATTTTCAAGTGTCGTTGTCAGTTCATCTACCTGTTGAGTCATTTGAGCAACATCATCTTCTGCTTTACTTAGCTTTTCTTGTAAAACAGTGTTCTCAGTTACTGCTTCCGTAAGATGTCCTTCCAGCACATCCCGCTCTTCACGAGCTCTATCAAGCTCTGTTGAGTTTGATTGGCATCCTGTCAACACCAATAAAAGTACAATTATTCCTATTATTTTTTTCATATCTCCTATTCATCCTTTCTTTGAATCACTTCAGATAACGCCTTCGCTACTGCTTGCGGATTCGGAACTAAAAACCGCGCCTTTTTTTTACTATGAACATCTTCAATCTCCAGCACATCTGTTTCTCCCCACAAAATTTTTGCCAATAAATTCTTTGGTTCTTTTTGAACACATATCTGTATGTTTTCTCGGTCAGCCTTGAACTTTACCGGCTCTTTTGATACGCGATTTGCATTAAACCAGACGGTTTGCTCATCAATTAGTATATTTCCAAACCAAGAATTATATATACCTGTGTTAAATACACAAGGTAAAAACCAATATCTTTCTTCAATGCCATCATTATCATAAAAGTGGTCAATTGTTTTTGTTATCCACAGGCGCTTGGCAAAATAAAAAATTGCCCACACAAGGATGACTTTAAAAAAATAATCTGCTAATACTTCCGGTGTAAAAAAAGTCGCTTGAATTCCCTGAAAGAATAAAACCATATATTTGTATATCCCAACACCAATAATCGCCAAGACAACAACGCCTAGATGTAATCCGTATAGGATTTTTTTTAGATATTCCTGATATACTCCATATTCAATAACCGCTTTCATTGTGATGTCCTCCTCGTTTGATTGTGTATCCTTATTGTACCAAATCCCACATCAAATAGCTACGAAAACATTATTTTACTTTGATTGTCAAAGTTTTTTTGTTATAATAAATGCATTACAATCAATACATTCTAGGATAAACGAGGTGCTTTATGGGAAAAATAGGAATAATAACATGTAGTACGAGTGGGCTTGATTATTTAGAAGGTTATGAAGATATTGAAATTGCCAGAACAACCATTCACATGAATGATACAGAATATTATGATGGAAAAGATATTCATCCCAAAGAATTCTATGAACAATTAGACACATTAGACACAATTCCTTCCACAGCTCAACCATCAACAGGGCAGCTTCTAGATCTCTATGAAAAAATGTATTTAGCAGGCTATAGCGATATCATCTATATATCCATCTCAAGCCATTTAAGCGGAACATATCAAGGTGTATGTGTATCAAAAACCTATGTTGATAATCTAAACATCCATCCATTCGATTCAAAAAGCGCCAGTTTTTTAACCGGTTTTATGGCTATCGAAGCGCATAAAATGGCTAATGACGGCGCTAGTGTTCAAGAAATATTAGCTCATCTTGAAACGCTTAGAAACCATGACCATATATATTTTATGGTTGATGACTTAAGTTATCTTGTTAAAAACGGACGTCTGTCAAACGCTTCTGCCTTTATTGCTTCCATGCTAAAAATCAAGCCGTTACTCGAAGTCAACGCTGAAGGCAAAATTGTTGCATGGGAAAAAATCCGAACAACAAAAAAAGCTATGGATCGTGTTGTAGATTCGTTCTTAAACGATACGGACAATGGAAAAAATGCCCGATTTATGTTCTTATTCAATACCGACGCCCCTGAAAAAGTAGCCTACGTCAAATCCCGTCTAAAAACACATGGCATTGATACAGATAAACTTATCGATTCACCTATATCGCCAGCTATCGGATGTCATGTAGGCAAAGGAATCATTGGAATTGGCTACATAAAAAGTGTATAATAAGATTAACTCAATCATTGTTTCAGATTATGGAGGTAGTATATGAATACGAAAGCATTACCTGAACAGTACATTATCTATGGCGCAATGGGTCTAGGAGGTCCTTGGGAGGAAACCTTTGAACTAACCGATGCACACTATGACGAAGCCGAGTTAGCTATTCAAACAGCCCTTGATGAAGGCATCACTTTTTTTGATTTAGCTGACATCTATAAAAATGGTCGTTCTGAGCTTGTCTTTGGACACTATCTCAAAAAAAATCCACAGATTCGCGAAAAGATCATACTTCAATCCAAAGTCGGCATTCACCTTTGGGGGTCAGATTTTGGGTCTAGGTTTGATTTTTCATATGACCATATTATTACATCTGTTGATCAAATATTAGAACGCTTAAACACGGACTATCTTGATGTCCTTTTACTCCATCGCCCCGATCCCCTTTGCGATCGCGATGCACTAAAAAAAGCTATGGATGAACTCTTTTCCTCTGGAAAAATACGTAATCTTGGTGTGTCGAATATGGACTACCATCAAATCAAACTTATTGAAGCCTACACCGGCAGAAAAATAATTGCCAACCAACTTGAACTTAGCCTTAAGAAAACCGATTTTGTTGATAGCGCCATCGGATTTAACAATCCACATGGCAAAGGACTCGATTTTCAGTTAGGTACATTGGAGCACTGTATACTTAACAATATCAGTTTGCAATCCTGGAGCCCGCTTGCTCGAGGTATATACTCCGGTGCCAAGTTAGATAAAGATGCGCATCAGACAATACTTGATACAAAAAATCTCGTTACGCGCCTTGCCAAGAAATACGCTGTATCCTCAGATGCTGTTGTCCTGGCTTGGCTCATGAAGCACCCTGCAAAAATAAATCCCGTCATCGGAACTACCAACCCCGAACGCATAAAAAATGCAATGCAGGCTTTTCGTGTCTCTTTAACACGTGATGAATGGTACGAACTTTTGGTCAAATCCAAAGGCATACCAATGCCATAAAGGAGCTTACATATGTTAATACACGGAGATATGCTGCAAAAACTCGTCAACAAAATTATCGATGACATCGGGTATAATATTAACATTATCGATACCAATGGGATAATAATTGCTAGTGGAAATCAACAACGTATAGGATCTTTCCATAAGATTGGCAAGCAAGCTTCTGATGAAGAGCGACGTGTAGACATTTTACCCAGTGACGAAAATCACTACGAAGGTGTAAAACCCGGTATCAATCAGCCCTTTTATCATAACGGCACATTAATCGGTATCATTGGAATCACAGGAATTCCCAGTGAAATCAACGAATTATCTAATATTGTTAAATCGATGATTGAGCTGATGTATGATCAAGAAGTCTTAAAGCAGAAAATGTATTATCGCCAAAGTGATAAAACCTATTTTTTAAATGAATTACTGAATCTGACCAATCCCGAATCCATTGTCACCACAATGAACTGGGGAGAAAAACTTGGTTATGATATGAATGCACGACGTAATGTGATTGTATTAGAGTTTAATCATATAGGATCTAATGCTAACTCGTTTACTCCCCAAGAAAAAATACAAGAGATATATCAGCAGATTAAATCCAATAAGCATCATCATAAAAATGATATCTCAACCGTTGTCTCTTCAAATCGAATTGTGATTTTAAAAGCTTCGTATTTTGCCGATACCCACCTTGAAACAAAAAATCTGCAAGAATACATTCAAGAGATTCTTGCTCTATTCCAAAAAGATACCTCTTTGTCTTATCGTATCGCCTGTGGAAGTTATTATAATGATCTTTATCATATTAAGGACAGTTATTATGAAGCTGAATTTGTATTATCCCAGCTAAAAACGTCTTCTCTCGAATGCTATGGTTTTATTCACGAGCATCTTCTTGCTTTTTTTATATCGAAGATACCTGAACATATGATGCATCACTTTTTTGAAGAAGACTATGATAAACTCATGGCTGTTAATGGCATGGCAGAGACGTTAGTTGCCATGTATCAAAACAACATGAATATGAGCCAATGTGCTAAGAACATGTTTTTACACCGTAATACAATTCTATTTCGATTAAACCGTATAAAAGAGCTTCTAGACCTTGACCCTGCCGAGCAGATTGGGGATCGTATATATTGGTATCTATTTGCCGAGTATATTAAAGCCCAAAAATAATGCTCACCAACACACCTTATTGTGCACACTGCATAGTAAAGGTGTGTTTTTTTGTATTTTTCAATAATGTTTTTTCCTAACCACTCATGTATGCTTATATGTATAGTAACTCTTGTACAAAAAGAATTTTAAAAAACATACTTTTTAGTTAATTATGACTCATGGAGTTTGCGAGAGGAGAAAACAATGAAAATACTGATAGCTTCAGATTCTTTTAAGGGAAGCCTATCCTCAAAAGACATTTGTGATATTGCTACTGATGCATTGACATCAGTATTACCCCAAGCTAAGATTCATGCTATTGCCCTTGCTGACGGCGGAGAAGGGACTGTTGAAGCTTTGGTTGAATCCACTGACGGAGTCTATCGAAATCTTAATGTTATCGGTCCCCTTGGCGAAAAAGTATCCGCAACCTATGGCATCTTAGGTGATGGGCAGACCGCAGTCATTGAGATGTCCAGCGCTTCTGGTATCATGCTTGTTCCCCAAGAAAATTTAAATCCTTTGCTCACAACAAGCTTTGGAACAGGTGAGCTGATCCTTGATGCTATCGGCCAAGGCTGTACAAAGATTATTATGGGCATTGGCGGCAGTGCAACTAACGACGGTGGTGTCGGCATGCTACAAGCACTCGGTTATCATTTTTTAGATCATCAAGGCAAGGAAATCGAATACGGTGGTCAATCCCTTCATCAGATCGCTTCCATTACCTTTGAAGATGTTTGTGCTGATTTAAAAAACATCGAGTTTGTTGTTGCATGCGATGTGGATAATCCACTAACAGGACCTACCGGCGCCACCTATGTTTATGGTCCGCAAAAAGGAGGCACTCCTGATAAGCTTAAGCGTCTTGAAGAAGGCATGCTTATTT
This sequence comes from Clostridiales bacterium UBA4039, assembly GCA_002382805.1. Taxonomy (GTDB): domain Bacteria; phylum Bacillota; class Clostridia; order Lachnospirales; family Vallitaleaceae; genus UBA1351. The sequence continues at coordinate 8,760 of DGAD01000054.1, read as the reverse complement.
ATCGCCAACGTATGATCGACTTTTTAGGTAAAGATGTCAATGACCTTCCCGGTTCAGGCGCTGCTGGCGGAATGGGTGCCGGACTCATGGCATTTTTAGATGCTACCACAGGGTCAGGTTTTCAAATTATCAGCGAAACCATTGCCTTAGAAAGCATTATTAAACAAGAAGCATTTGATTATATTTTCACCGGAGAAGGACAATTAAACTACCAAACCCTACATGGAAAATTACCTCACGGAATTGCTCGCTTGGGTAAAAAATATGGTGTTCCTGTCATTGCCGTTGTCGGCTCCTTAAATAGCGGCTATGAACAAATGTATGATGAAGGTTTAACAGCAGCTTTTAGCATTATGAGTTATCCGATGAGCCTAGATGAGGCCATTATAAACGCTAGAGAGCTCGCCTATCAAACCTATCAGAATATAGCAAAACTACTATAAACTATATGTTAGAGGAGGATTTATTATGGTACAAGGACCTATGCTACTCGTTATTTTAGTTTTATCCATTGTTTTTATCGTGGTCGCAACAGCAAAGTTAAAGCTTCACCCATTTTTAGCCCTGCTGATAGCTTCATACGGTGTCGCCTTCGCTTCGGGAATGGATGTTCTTGAAATCGGTGCAACAATACGTTCAGGATTTGGCGGTATTCTTACCTACATAGGGATTGTGATTATTCTAGGAACCATCATTGGAAAAATACTCGAAAAATCCGGTGCAGCAATTGTCATGGCAGATACAGTACTAAAAATCGTTGGCGAAAAGCGTCCCGGGCTTGCGATGAGCATCATTGGCTATATTGTATCCATCCCAGTATTTTGCGACTCTGGTTTTGTTATTTTAAACTCTCTCAAAAAATCATTAGTCCAAAAATCCAAAGTCTCCGGCGTTATGATGTCCGTATCTCTTGCAACAGGTCTATATGCAACACACACACTTGTTCCTCCTACTCCGGGTCCAATTGCCGCTGCAGGTAACCTCGGATTAGACGATCAACTTGGCTTAGTTATTCTCGTTGGTATTGGCGTCTCTATCATTACAATGCTTGCCGGACATATGTGGGCAAAAATTGCCGGAAAAAAATATACCTCTGCCGAAGACCATGAGACACTTGAAATGGATTATGATGTTATCCATAAAGAATTTGGTAAACTTCCTAGTGCATTTAAGGCTTTTGCTCCTATACTCGTTCCTATCTTGTTAATTACCTTAGGATCTATTGCTAACTTCCCAACCCTTCCTTTTGGTGAAGGTGGTGTGTTTACTCTTTTTGCTTTCCTTGGAAAACCGATTAATGCTCTTATGATTGGCTTATTTTTCGCCTTTGCTCTACTTCCACACTTTAATAAAGAAACATTATCCGGTTGGATTGGCGAAGGATTAAAAGATGCCGCAATCATAATTATGATTACCGGTGCCGGCGGTGCTTTTGGTACTGTATTAAAAGCTACCCCCATTGGCGATTATCTAGGTTCTTCTCTAGCTACTTTAAATATCGGTATCTTCGTTCCATTTATCATCGCAGCGTCTCTTAAGACAGCCCAAGGTTCCTCAACCGTTGCACTCGTAACCACTTCAGCACTTGTTGCTCCATTGCTTCCTGCACTTGGATTGGCAACCGTTTTAGGAAAAGTACTGACGGTTATGGCCATTGGTGCAGGTGCCATGACAGTCTCTCATGCCAATGACAGCTTCTTCTGGGTTGTTGCAGAGTTTAGTGGTATGGACGTTTCAACCGCTTATAAGTCTCAGACCGTTGCTACATTTATCCAAGGAATCGCAACAATTATCGTTGTCTTCATCTTAGCCCTTATCTTTATATAACCCATGACTAAAGCGAGCATCTTGACAATGCTCGCTTTTTTCTATCCTTCTATCATGGTAAAGTACACTATTCTCCGGAAAATCCTGCCAAAAAGCGCTGAAGGGTTTCATCCTTGGGATTATCAAATACCTCTTCTGGTGTTCCTACTTCAGCTATGACACCTTCATATAGATAGACAATTTTATCCGATACTTCTTTTGCAAAGGCCATCTCATGTGTAACTATAACCATGGTCATTCCCTCATCTGCCAACTGTTTAATAACTTGTAGAACCTCACCTACAAGCTCCGGGTCAAGGGCTGATGTCGGTTCATCAAAGAGCATCACATCCGGCTCCATCGCTAAGGCTCTGGCAATAGCTACCCGCTGCTGCTGACCTCCTGATAACATGGCCGGATAGACATCTGCCTTATCGTCCAATCCGACTTTATGTAATAGGGCCATCGCTTTTTCTTTTGCCTGTGCCTTCTCTTCTTTTTTTATCACTCTTGGTCCCATCATAACATTTTGCAATGCCGTCTTATGTGGAAAAAGATTAAAACGTTGAAAGACCATACCTACCCGTTCTCTTAGCTGATTGACATCATGTTTTTCCGATACAATTTTTTTTGCTCCGATGTAGATATCCCCTTTATTTTTCTTTTCCAAAAAATTAATACAACGAAGTAAGGTACTCTTTCCTGAACCGCTACCTCCAATAATACTTACCACTTCTCCTGGGTAGACACTTAAGTCCACACCTTTTAATACTTCTAAATCATCAAAATATTTATGTAATCCGGCAACGCGAATCATTGGTTTATCTTTCATTGACTTTGAGCCTCCCTTCTAGTCGTCTCAAAAGGTAACTTAATATTGCAATAATCACATAATAATATATTCCCGCCGTTAGTAAAATCGGAAACGGATCATAGGTTGCTGCAACTAACTGACGTGCCATAAGAATGGTTTCCGTAATTGTTATAACACTGGCAAGCGAGGAATCTTTAACTGCTATAATAAACTGGTTACCTAAAGATGGGACCGAACGCTTAAACGCTTGAGGAAGCACCACATAGCGAAAAGCCTGTATCTTTGTCATTCCAAGCGCTCTTGCCGCCTCATTTTGACCAAAATCAATCGATTCAATTGCTCCTCTAAAGATTTCACTGATATAAGCGCCACTATGAAAAGCTAATCCAATAACTGCCGATGTAAAGGCATCAAACTCAAGCCCCAGTTTTGGCAATCCATAAAAGATAAAATACAACTGGAGCAATAAAGGTGTCCCTCGTACAATCGATACATATACATTGGCAATCACTTGAAGAATTTTTAGTTTAACAAGCTTTAACGAGGTGACCACGAGTCCAAATAACGTTCCTAATAAAATAGAAAAAAAGGACAACTGCAATGTTAAACCGACTGCCGGTAAAAATTTTGGCGCATATTGAATCATGGTTCCAAAAAAGTTTTGTATTGATTCTAAAATTAATTCCAAAGGTTATGCCTCCTATTTTTCAAGTATATTGACACCAAACCACTTATGGCTTATCTCTTCATAAGTTCCATTTTCCACAAGCGTTGCCAATGCTTCATTAACTTCTTTTAATAGCGCTTCATCTTCTTTTCGAATAGCAATAGCTATCTTTTCATCGTAGAGCAGACTACCTGCTGGTTCAATTTGGACATCATATTTTTCCGGTGCTAAGAGCCCAACGAACTTTCCTGTAACAAGTCCTTCCATACGTCCTTGTTCCAACGCCATAAAGTTATCGACATCCGATTCAAACTGCATGATTTCACCTATATTATCCATAGAACTTAAGGCATCATGAAATGTTGTCCCTGTGACAACTCCAACTGTTCCGGCTTCAACTTGCTCGATGCTTTGAATATCTGATCCTACCGGTACAAAAAACTGTGCTCCATCATAGTAATATGGATCGGTAAAGTTAACTTTTTCAAGACGTTCTTCCGTAACAGCCATACTTCCGATAATCATATCAAAGCGCTTACTTTCAAGTCCGCCAATAATACCATCCCATGCTGTTGTTACCGGTTCTGCTTCAACACCCATTTCCTTTGCAATCGCTTTGGCAATCTCAATATCAAAACCATCAAGTTCACCGTCCTCATTAATAAAGTTAAACGGCGGATATGCGCCTGTCATGGCAAAGGTCATCGTTGAATCTTCTTGAATTTTTTCTAGGGTTGTTTGTGAGGACTTTGCACACCCAGCTATCAAAACCAAAGAAAGTACTAGGATCATTGATAAAATTATATTTACTTGATTTTTTTTCATAATAATTCTCCTTTTTTTAATCATCTATTTAATTGATACATCTTCGATATGCTTATACCAAACATTCATCGTTTCTATTTGTCCGCCAATATTTGTGTTGTTGATGAGTCGTCCACCGTAAGTGTAGCCCATCTTGGAAAATGTAATATTCATGCCATACGACACTGCTCGTGCGATAGTGTAAAATGTAAGGTAGCCCTTTTCCTCTAACACTTTCTCAAGAACTTCTAAAAGCGCCTGTCCATATCCACGACCTCGATATTCAGTTAATGTTGCAAAATCTGTCATCTCGACGTTACGATGTGCATAATCCGTCTCTCCGGACGCAATAGCCACAAGTTTTCCTTTGCAAAAAACGCCATAGTAAATAATATGCTCATCCATGGTTTGTTCTATGTAGCCAGCGTCAAAAATCGGGAATGGATACGTTGTAAACACTTGTTTATAGACCTTAGCCATTTCTTGGCTATCTCCTTTTTCCAACAGGCGAATCTCTTCTTCAGCCCTTCGCTGTGGCTTTCTTAAAGATGCCGTGGTCTTTTGCTTTGCTATGTTGAGCACATCCTCTATCTGCTGACGATCTCTAAGTATGCCTCGTTTTGTATTTGAATAATAGGCCATAAAATATCCATCGGTTCTTCCATGAAAAAAATTCGGAATCCAAGCTTCTGCTTGGTAGTCTTTTTTCTCCAACTCTTTTTTCATCTCCTGTGGAACTTTGGCAATAATTTTTGAATAGCCGCACTGATCTAATAATTGGTGCGCCCTTAAAAACACTGCATCACTATCATCTCTAGCGCATTGCATTATATATACACGGTCACTACTTTTCCCGTGATTGATAGCAGATTTTCCAATAGATTCAGATGCGTTATAGATAAGCGTTTTCTTGATTTGCTCTTTCATCTGCCTCTTCCACTCCTTGATTGCGTCGGTCTCTCTCTAGGTTTTCCGGTGTCAATGTAATCTCTTCTTCATAGTCGCACAACAATTTGGAAATTCCTACAACAACCTCATCTTCGTCTTCGTTGTTAAGCTTTAAATGCAAGTCGCATTGTTCGCATTGTCGGTCACATTCAATCGCCTCATAATTATCCGGCATCGTATATGTAGTAATCACACCTTCATAGTTTCTAAGCACCACTTTATTAGCCGACCAAGAAATCAGGTAATTTGGCATCACAGGAATTTTTCCTCCTCCTCCCGGTGCATCAATAACATATGTCGGAACAGCAAATCCACTGGTATGTCCACGTAGACTTTCCATGATTTCAATTCCTTTACCAACATTGGTTCTAAAGTGTTCAAGCCCTTGTGAAAGATCACATTGATATATGTAGTATGGGCGCACCCGATTAGCCACCAATGTATGCACGAGTTTTTTCATAATTCGCGGACAATCATTAATTCCTCGTAAAAGAACCGATTGATTCCCTAAAGGAATACCTGCTTTTGCAAGCTTTTTTAGGGCAGTTTTTGAAGAACTTGTTAACTCTCTGGAATGATTAAAATGTGTGTTAACCCAGATATTATCATATTTTTCTAGGACATGAATCAATCCGTCGGTAATTCGAAAAGGAAGAACCACAGGCGTTCTTGTTCCGATACGAATGACTTCTACATGCTCGATAGCCGAAATCTCATCAAGGATCCATTCTAGATAACTATCCGAGAGCATAAAAGGATCACCACCTGAAAGCAGAACATCTCTGACTTTTGGAGTATTTTTGATATACTCTATCCCCATACGTATTTGCTCTTTCGAAGGGATGGAGTCTTGATCCCCCACTTTTCTTTTACGTGTACAGTGACGGCAATACATGGCACATACATTGCTTGTATGGAATAAAACGCGATCTGGATATCGATGGGTGATTCCCGGCACAGGACTATCCTTATCTTCGTGCAAAGGATCTTGCATATCACAACTAGTAAGCTGTAACTCCTGGGGATCAGGAAAACACTGTTTAAACACCGGATCATTTTCATAATCCTCCCTATCCACAAGGGATAGATAGTAAGGTGTTATAGCCATGGGAAACTTATCTATCGTCTCCTGAATGACTTGGCGTCTCTTCCCATCAAAATGTACCCCAAGAATCGTTTCAACCGTTTCAACTTTACGAATCGTGTTCTTAATTTGCCATTTCCAATCTCGCCACTTGGCATAATAATCCTTGGTCACCTTTTTTTTATCCATCTTAAACTGTGTCATTTGTATTGTTTCTTGCATGAACTCTCCTTCCAATTAAGGTCAATCAATAATCGTTTAGATGTGAATTTAAAAAAACTTAGGCACTCTAACTCT
>DGAD01000054.1:0-2321 GCA_002382805.1 Clostridiales bacterium UBA4039 | reverse complement strand
AGAGTTAGAGTGCCTAAGTTTCGCTAAATACATTTATTTAACTCACTTTATACCATGTCAACACACATAGTATAGTATATGACCACTTGATCCTATACAAGCCCCAGCTCAATACGAAGTTTTTCCATTATGCCTTTCAACTCTACAGATGGGTTAATCCCCCTCCACATCACTTCGTTAATTAAAACGACACGTAAATGAACTCACCAATCTATCTACTCAACATATGTACTTCACTTTTGCATTTTTATAAGCTATATGAAAAAAACTTTTCATACATAATTCTATATTTTCAATAATTTTTTGTCTTAAAAACGTTCTAATAACTTTAAACCTCTACTATTATATCAACCAAATGCCGTTTTGTCAAGGTTTGTGATAACCCTTCATATTTATTACTCTTGTCTATTTGTTGTCATTATATATCCTTAAAGTTTTTTCTCAAAAAAACCAAAGAATTATTATTCATCTTTTTGAATATTATTTCATTTCTGTTTTTTTATTTTTAATAAAAAAGTTTACATTTTATAGCAATTCTACTTTATATATTATGTAACCCAATAACAAGTTTCATTATGTAAATCAATTTTTTTATATAAGCTGCAGATTACATTAAATAATTGAATTACATTAATATCGAAAGGAAAAAAATGAGTAAGAAATATTACAATGTATCACTTGAAGCTCCTTATATCAAACAAACAAGTTCATCTACCTGGGACGGTTTTAAAGAATTGTGGTCTGATTTCAACTTAAGTCATTTCAAAAACACTGGTTGCGCTCTTTGTTCTTTAACAATGGTAACTGCATATTTAGAAAACAAATTCACAATGCTACCAGTAACATTAGCCAAGCGAGGTGTTATCAATAGAAATGATCCGACTGTAAGAAACTGGGACAACGCATCAAGAAAGTTTGATATATCAAAAGAAACATCAAATTGTTTATCAAAAATTGCACAGGACATTATAATTAATGGTTATCCTGTTGTAGTTGAAGTTCCTGGTCATTTTGTAGTAGCATATGGAATAAGAGGTTATCTACCACTCGATCCTGATGGAAATCCCTACTACAATTCTATCCTTTCAAGCATGATATTGGTTGCTGACCCATATCATACAAAGCAAGATACTTTAGAAAAAGTTTTAGACTACAGAGGCGGAAATGTAAAAAGTATTCGTAGAGTTATAAGATAACTTTATAAAATATAGTAGCAGTAGCTTAATTATATCCGATTTGCTCTTCGATTAAGCTACTGCTATTTTCTCTGTTTCTTTATTAAGAACAACAACTTTAAAGTAAACTACTTATCCACAGTATAGAGTACCATTGAACATTGATCTTCTGCTTCTAAAGCATTTGTCATTATCATTTCCCCATATAATTTAACATTTTGATTAATTGAAAAATTAATGTATAAACAAGATTTTTTTGCATTTTCTTTCAATACGTCTTCAAAAAGAATTCGCGTTGGAGAATTCATCTGAATATCATCAAAAAAACCCCCATTATTTTTTTCATTATTAATAGCTTCTACTCTAACATCTGAAATTCCTCGAATTTTTTCAAAATCTTCCCGAATCATCATCTCTTCCTGAATCACATTAACAAAAAGTATAGAAGCTTCTTTCTTTTCCACATTATAGTAATAATAAATTTCTGGCGAGAAATCATCATTGTTATTTTCTTGTACAACCTCAAAATTAATATACACTCTTTCATCTAGAACCTCAGAACGCAATTTAATTGTATTGAAAGAATTTTGTCCTACCTTTATATAAGGCTTCTGTATTCCCGGAACTTGTGTATAATCCTCATTAAGAACTACTCGCTCCGTAGAAAATACATTTTCTTCAAGAAAATACGTTATTATTGTCGGAAAATTATCTGGATAAGTAAAAAAACGTTCTCCTGTTTCCAACATGCGAAGTTTGTTTTTTTCTTGATCAATAAAATAAACTTCTTCCTCCACTAAAGTCCCAATAAGTTCTATTTTTTTTTCATTTATATTGTCATTTGAGTAAATATTATCCCCATACTGGTGAGGGTATTGCGACTGTATGTTAAACAATATGGTCTCATCCTTTTTTTCATTATATAAACAATATAATGGTCCACCACTCCCAGGCCAAGAAATCAAGTAATAGCTAGTATTTTGAATCTGTGTTACTTTAAAGTCTTCCTCTGTAAAATCATCAGATAAATCCAAAACGACCGTAGCAACTTTTTCTTTGTAGTCATTTTGAAAAGTTTCTATTGTATTTTCACTTATCTTATAATCATTTTGTTGTTCTCTCACTACCCCTAGGTGGTAGACTAGT
>DGAD01000053.1 GCA_002382805.1 Clostridiales bacterium UBA4039 | reverse complement strand
GATTCCCCTACGGGTCATTTTGGTGGCGATGCGTCCTTGGGAAACACCCGTTCCCATCCCGAACACGATGGTTAAGCCTTGGACGGCCGATGGTACTTGGTTGGTAACGACCTGGGAGAGTAGGTGGCTGCCAATTTTACATATAATCATTTATGAAAAACATATGGCGCCATAGCCAAGTGGTAAGGCAGAGGTCTGCAACACCTTCATCACCAGTTCAAATCTGGTTGGCGCCTTAACAACTAACGCGGAGTGGAGCAGTCTGGAAGCTCGTCGGGCTCATAACCCGAAGGTCAGAGGTTCAAATCCTCTCTCCGCAACTACTTTTAAGATTGTTGTCCTAGCCATGAGCTAGTCAACAGTCTTTTTTTGAAATTTTGTGAGAAAGGAGCATTATTATGGAGATTGAAATCGGAGATATTTTAACGCTAAAGAAAAAGCACCCATGTGGATCCAATGAATGGAAAGTGTTACGTGTGGGCATGGACTTAAGAATTAAATGTCTTGGTTGTGATCATATGGTAATGGTTCCAAGAAATAAAATTACAAAAAATATTAAAAGTATACGAAAAGAACAATAATTTTAGTTGTACAAGTATTGCTTATTATATAAAGATATGATAAAATATATACTTGTGACAATATCCTTGCTTTTATGTATATGTAAAGGCCAAAGACCATAAGGAGGTGTAAGAATGAACCAATACGAATTAGCATTAGTCATTAACGGAAAAGTTACAGAAGAAGTCAGAGATGAAGCTCTTGAGACTGTTAAGTCTACAATTGAACGTTTCGGCGGTAAAATTGCTAAAGTTGACGATTGGGGAAAGAGACGATTAGCTTATGAAATCCAAAAGATTCGTGAAGGATTTTATTACTTCATTACTTTTGATGCAGAAGCTGACTCTCCGGCCCAAATTGAACAACGTGTTCGCATTATGGAAACGGTACTACGTTTCTTAATTGTAAAAGTTGAAGAATAATCCAAAAAAGGGGGAAACTCGATGAATAAAGTTATATTAATGGGAAGATTGACACGCGATCCTGAAGTAAGGTATTCGCAAGGGGCAGAGCCACTTGCAATTGCTAGATATTCATTAGCAGTTAATCGACGCTTTAAACGAGATGGTGAACCCGATGCGGATTTTATCAACATTGTTGCTTTTGGAAGAAATGCTGAGTTTGCTGAAAAGTTTTTCCAAAAGGGACAACAAGTATCTGTAGTAGGACATATTCAGACAGGAAGCTATGAAAAAGATGGCGTTCGTCGTTATACGACAGATATTGTTGTTGAAGAACAGCATTTTGCTGAGTCTAAGCGAAGTTTTGAAGAAAGAATGGGTGGTCAAAGCTCAAACAATTCATACAATGAAGCACCAATGTCAAAGCCCCAATCAAATGGGAATGTTGATGGTTTTGTTTCAGTGGATGACGACTTTGATGATGATGATATACCATTCTAAACAGTCAATATAGAATAAGAATAAGGAGGTTTCATTATGGCTTTTGATCGACGTAATAATCCTAGACGTAGAAGAAAAAAAGTTTGCGCATTTTGCCAAGACAAATCAACTACAATAGATTATAAAGATATTAATAAGTTAAGAAGATTTGTATCTGAACGTGGAAAAATTTTACCTCGTAGAATTACAGGTACATGTGCAAAGCACCAACGTGCTTTAACTGTTGCAATCAAGAGAGCAAGACATATTGCTTTATTGGCTTATACAGTCGAATAATATATTAGATTATTATTAGGGTAATCTTATCATAAAAAGCTGATAGCGTATGCTGTCAGCTTTTTTAATATAGACAACATCATTCTTGGTAATTTATTCAATTAATGCTATAATAGGATAGGTTGTATAATTTACGTGATGGAAAGGAAAAATATGAGTAGAAAAAAAGTGAAGCTAGGATTTCGAATGCATATTTTTATTATTTGGCCATTATTGAGCTGTTTAATTTTATTTATACTATCTGCACATGCGATTAAGGTTGAACGATCCTTCGGTGTGGTGGCATTGGTCGCCGCCTTTTTCAATTTGATTGTATTTAGCATTATGTATTTTTTTACACGGAGACATTTAGTTAAAGAAACATTTGAATTGTCAACACAGATAAGTGATATTCAAAAAGAGCATTTGATGCATTTTGATATTCCACATTGCTTATTAGATCCTGATGGAAACATCGCATGGTCAAATGATGCATTTTATGATTTGGTGGAAGACCCAAAAAATATCGGAAAATCGATATCAGAGTATTTTGAAGCGATAAAAGATCAAGAGTATCCGACGTATGAGCAGCCGGTTGAGTTTGAGCTGACATATAATAAAAGAACGCTTCGCTTCTCCATGCATCAACACCATATGGAGACGGAACATTCAGCCTTACTACAAAAACCTGTTAATTTTTCGTATTATAGTGTGTATATATATGATATAACTGTGCAAAAAAGATTAGAGTTGATTAATAATCAGCAAAAAACAGTCATTAGCTATATATATGTGGATAATTACGAAGAGATCCTCCAAAGCATTGAAGAAGTTCGACGCCCATTGCTGGTTGCTTTGATTGATCGTAACTTAAATGCAATGGCAAAAGATGTCTCAGGTATTTTAAGTAAAATTGAAAAAGATAAATATATTTTTATTTTTCAAAAGAAGTATGTGCGAAAATTAGCAGAAGAAAAATACAAAATTTTAGATGATATTCGTGAGATAAGTATAGGCAATGAGTTACCTGTTACCATAAGTATTGGTGTTGGTATTCATGAGCATAGTTACACAACAGCACAAGAATATGCAAGGACAGCTATTGATTTAGCCCTAGGACGAGGTGGGGATCAAGCCGTCATCAAAAACAATGATAAATTTTCATTTTATGGCGGACGAACTCGAGGCGTTGAAACGAATACGCGCGTTAAGGCACGGATTAAATCATATGCATTTCGTGAGCTCATTACGGAAGCCGATAACGTTATTGTTATGGGGCATCAACTAGGCGATTTAGATTCACTTGGGGCCGCTATGGGTGTGTATGCATGTGCAAGACTTTTAGATAAAAAGGTTAACATTGTATTAAATACAGTTACAACGGCCATTAAAGTATTACACGATCAGATTAAAGCAAGTGATCATTTTCAAGATGATATTTTTGTGACAGGACCTAAAAGTATTGAATTATGTGGATCCAATACATTGGTGGTTATTGTTGATGTTAATCGACCCAGTTATTTAGAGTATCCAGATTTAATTAAATATACGAATAATGTTGTGGTCTTTGACCATCATCGCGTCAGTACAGAATATATCGAACCCAGTGTACTAAGTTATATTGAGCCATATGCTTCTTCAACATCAGAGATGATCACAGAGATTTTAAGATATATTACGGATAAGGTAAAATTAGATCCGTTAGAAGCAGATGCCCTTTTTGCAGGGATATCAGTAGATACAAAAAATTTCATTATTAAAACAGGGGTTAAGACTTTTGAGGCTGCGGCTTTCTTAAAGCGTAATGGGGCGGACTTAATACGTGTACGAAAGTTTTTCCAAAATGATATGGAAACATATAAGGCAAAAGCCAGTGCAGTTAAAGATGCCATCATATACCGAGAAAAGATAGCCATATCTCAAAGTCCGGCGAGTGGATCAAATCCAACCCTAGCTGCGGCACAAGCAGCCGATGAGTTATTAAATATCTCTGGAATTAAAGCTTCTTTTGTGCTAACGCAGATGAATGATATTATCTATATAAGTGCACGATCGTTTGATGCTGTCAATGTACAATTAATTATGGAAAAACTTGGCGGTGGTGGACATTTAAGTGTTGCTGGCGCTCAATTAGAAAACATATCGCTTGATGAAGCTGTCATCGTGCTTCAAAAAGCTATTGATGAATTTTTAGAGGAAGGTGTAGAAGAATGAAAGTAATTTTATTAGAAGATGTTAGAAAAGTTGGTAAAAAAGGTGAACTTATCGAAGTGAAGGATGGTTTTGCGCGCAATGTCTTATTTAGAAAAAATCAAGCAGTTGAAGCAACCAATGACGCGATTAACCAATTAGAACTAAAGAAAAAAGCCGATAAAAAACGTCGACAAGAAGAGTTAGAAGAAGCTAAAGCATTAGGACAAAAAATAAAAGATATGACGGTGACTATTCCGATAAAAACAGGTGAAGGAGGACGGGTATTTGGATCCGTATCTTCAAAAGAAATCATAAAAGCAGTTAAGGAACAACATGCTTTAGAAGTGGATAAGAAAAAACTAGTCTTAAAAGAACCACTTAAATCATTAGGAACTCATATTATACCGATTAAGTTACATCCAAAAGTGACAACTGAAATTAATGTCAAAGTTGTCGAAGAATAGAAATGACTTGAGGTGAACTCAGTGGATGAAGTGATAAAGCGAATACCGCCACATAGTTTAGAGGCAGAACAATCTGTGATTGGATCAATGATTATGGATGCAGAGGCGATTGCAATTGCATTAGAGCATATCGATCAACATGATTTTTACCATCCTGATTTAAAACTTATCTTTAATAGTATTGTGGACTTGCATAATCGTAATCAGCCGGTGGACTTGGTTACGCTTCAAAATGCCATGCAAACCAATGCACAATTAGATCAGGTCGGTGGTATAGAATACCTCTCCAAATTGGCTCTGTCTGTGCCTTCATCGGCGCATATTAAGAACTATGCTTCAATTGTAAAGGAAAAATCTGTCTTGCGTCGATTGATCAAAACAGGTCAAGATATTATTACAGATAGTTATGAAGCCAAAGAAGAGCTTGAAAGTATCTTAAATACAGCAGAAGAAAAAATCTTTAATATTATGCAAAATCGTAAAACAGAAGAGTTTTCAGATATTAAAGAGTTGATTACACCGACATTAAATATGATCGTTTCGGCACATGATAGTGGCGGAAGTGTTACAGGAATTCCTAGTGGATTCCTTGATTTAGATACCAAAACAGCTGGATTACAGCCAGCAGATCTTATATTAGTTGCGGCAAGACCCTCAATGGGAAAAACAGCATTTGCGCTTAACGTGGCTCAACATGCTGCAGTTAAAGAAAAAGCATCAACAGCTATATTTTCTTTGGAGATGTCCAAGGAACAGCTGGTCAATCGTATGTTATGTTCAGAAGCTATGGTTGATGCCCAAAAAGTCAGAACAGGACATCTAGAAGACGATGAGTGGTCAAACCTGCTAAATGGTGCAGCAATTCTTAATGATTCGCCGATTTATATCGATGATACACCGGGAATCACAGTTGGAGAGATGAAGGCAAAGTGTCGAAAACTAAAACTTGAGAAGGGATTAGACCTCATCTTAATTGACTATCTTCAATTAATGAGCGGAAATGGAAATGGCGAATCTCGTCAACAAGAAATATCTGAAATTTCAAGATCATTAAAAGCCCTTGCAAGAGAGATGCAGGCACCCGTTATTGCTTTATCACAGTTGTCAAGAGCCTGTGAAGCACGTGCAGACCATCGCCCCATGCTTAGTGACTTGCGTGAATCGGGAGCCATTGAACAGGATGCGGACGTCGTTATGTTCTTATATCGAGATGAGTATTACGACCCAAATTCTGAGATGAAAGGTTTGGCAGAACTCATTATAGCAAAACAAAGAAATGGTCCTACGGGAACCGTTGAATTAGCATGGTTTGGTGAATATACAAAGTTTATGAATTCAACAAGATCGCATGATATGTAAAGACCATAGCACAAAGTTATACACAAGTTATACACACAAATGACGCTTAAATTAGAAAAAAGCGACGTTTGTGTGTATTTTTTGTGCTTTACAAAATGATGGACAATGCATAGAATATAGATGTTGACAGAAGCATTAAAGAGGGGAGACAATAATGCAACTTATTCTATTCGATAATGATATACACTATATTCAGCAACTTGAACAAACACTGTGCACGTATCAGTATCCCTATGGTGGAGGGTTAGAATGTATACGTATAGATAGCTTAGAAGAATTAGAAATCATGCATCAAGAAAAGAAAATAAGCTATGAGCGAGGGATTTTTGCTTTTAATGAAGAGTGGATTAGAAGTGTATTTGAAACAACGAATCCATTTGTTCAGTACTACCTTCAACATCAGCAGTGGTGTATTCTTTCAGAAGGTATTTGGACAGACGAAAGTACAGAGCATATCCAAGCCTATTATAAAAAACAAAAAATACCGATGAGACCTTTATCGGATCAGGTGATACATAAATATCAATCAGCTAGCGAGATTTACCATCAAATAAAATCAAATTTCATTCAAAACATGAATAGTGAAATTGTATCCCAAAAAATAAAAACAGCATTTATCACTTTATACAAACCTTATGGAACATATTCTTTTTCAGATGAGATTCTGGATCAAATAAAGTCATTACACTTTTCCCTTAAAAATAAAAAAATACTTATTATACATTATGATAGCTTTTTTCATAATGAAAAAAATCCGAAAAGCAACTTATCCTATGTATATATGCAAATCCGCAATAAAAAAACGAATTTTCGCTTGATTCTAAATGAAATTGTTCAAAAACCTTATCGTAATATTGATGTCCTTGAAGGCGCACTAAACATGAGAGACTATGATTTTTTAACAGAGCAGGAGGAAGCGATGTGGCTTACATGGTTAAAGGAACAAAGTGGTTATGATGTGGTGGTTTTCACTTTAAATGGAGTACATATCAATCAAAAGCTACATACGTTGATCTGTCGATCAGAACGTAATATTCTATTTTCAGCGGAAGAGCGAATACAACAAAGTGTCTTTGAGCAGATTGATGGAAAATGGCATATTGGTGAAAGCAACAATACATCTCTTGTGAGTGTCTCTATTGAGAAGATGCTTCAAGAAAAAGAGGAGGTTTATTCAAATGAAGGAAGTTAAGGCAAAAGTGCTTTCTAGAATGAATGAATTTCAAGAAGTTGATGATATAACCGTTAAACAGATTATTGAAGAAGAAGTTCAAAATCAATTACCTTTTGATAGCCTGGAAAACAAAATGCTTCTTATGGAAAATATTTTTAACCAGTTTCGCAAATTGGGGGTGATACAGCCTCTCATTGATTCAACGTCAATTACTGAGATTATGATCAATGGGTACAAGGAAATATTTATCGAAGAAGAGGGCGTTATCAAAAAATGTGAGACATGTTTTGAAGATTTAGAAACCTTAATGCAACTCGTTCAAAAGATTGTAGGATTAATGGATAGAAAGGTTAATGAAAGGTATCCCATTTGTGATGTAAGACTTAAAGACGGTTCAAGGGTTAATGTGGTATTGCCTCCGATTGCTATTGGAGGACCTTATGTTACAATTCGTAAGTTCCCGGTAAAGCGCTTTATCAAAGATGATCTTATCAACAATCAAACGGTGTCAGAAGAAGCGATGAGTTTTTTAGAGTTATGCGTACAAAAAAGATTTAATATATTTGTCTCAGGCGGTACAAGTTCTGGAAAAACGACGCTCTTAAATGTATTATCGGATGCTATTGGAAAAAAAGAACGTGTGATAACCATAGAAGATTCAGCAGAGTTACAACTACAAGATATTGATAACCTTGTCCGCCTTGAGACGCGTATAGGGGATGATGAATATGTTAACCATATAACAATTCGTGATTTGATTAAATCGTCACTCCGTATGCGACCAGATCGTATTATTGTGGGCGAGGTCAGAGGGGAAGAGACGATAGATATGCTCCAATGTATGAATACGGGACATGACGGATCCCTTAGTACAGGCCATGGCAATTCAACCATGGAGATGTTGATTCGCCTTGAGACAATGGTTTTATCTGCAATAGATTTACCACTTATCGCGATACGCCAGCAGATTGCATCTGCAATAGATTTAATGGTACATATACAAAAAATTGAAGGAAAAGGACGACGAATTATGGAAATATCTGAAGTCCTACCGGTTGAGTCGGAGCGAATTCAACTAAATCCAATCTTTATTTATGACAGTCAAAAAGATACACTTGTTCGAACGAACAATGTCATCATTAATCACCTCAAGATAGAGCACAACTAAAAACAAGAGTAAATACAAAAGTAAATACAAAAGAGGAGGCATTGTGTAATGAAGTGGCAGCACTTGAATGAATATGCTATACGCTATCGGTGGGTTTTTCAGTTACCAATTTTAATGATAGTAGCATTTGTTTTAGGACAAATATTTTTTGACGCATTTATTTTTTCAATAGTCCTTAGTGGGAGCTGTTTATTTTTTATAAAATATTTAAAAAGAAATAGCCAATCAGCAGTTAAGAAGAAAGTTGAAGAAGAATTCAAAGCATTTATATATTCTATTGCTTCATCCATGAGTATTGGAAAGAGTTTTGAGAATTCGGTCAAAGAAAGCTATAGTGAACTCAAAAAAGAACTAGAGGTTTTTTTGCTCGAAGTAGAAATTTTAAAAATTGTTATGGCTTTTGAGACGAATATGAATATTAATAATGCATTTGATCAATTAGCAAAAACATATGATATTGAATCGATTCATCAATTTTCAAAAGTCATTCAAATAACGGTTCGTCAAGGAGGTTCCGTTCAAGCGGTAGTAGAAAAAACCGTGCGAATGATTGATGAAAAAAATAATGTGGAAAAGGAACTGGAAGTTATTATTACCCAAAAAAAATTTGAGCTTTATATGTTGCTTTCATTTGTTCCCCTTATGGTCTTATACCTACGAAGCGTATCAGACAATTTTGCACCATTAATGTATGGAACACTTCAGGGGAGATGTATCATGTTCGTTGGCGTTTTATTGTATGTTATGAGTGCACTTATTGGAAGACGTATTGTCAATATTACAATTTAGGAGGGAACATGAAACGAATTGAAAAAACAATATGGATGAAAATTTTTCCGACATACACCAAGCAGATCTTCATTGCAATAGGAGTGCTGACCATTCTTCTTGGAATACAAATGTTAAAAGGAGATCAAATCGAACCCGTTGATATGATTGAGCGCCCTGATTTTTATGAAGCGGGGACAAAATATAAATTGTATTATCAAACTGATGATGAGACGATTGAGTCAATTGACGTGAATGTACGTTCCAAAAAAGCCTCACTTGAAGAAATGGAAAAATATCTAGCAGAAAATCAGATAAGCTTTGAAGAGGAATTTCGTCAAAGATATAATCAAAAAGAGGCAGAAGACGTACAAGGGTTGCAAACTATTGATGGGGCCATCGAACTAACAAATACTTATAAAAAATGTGAGCTCAAGTTCTTTACAGAAGAAATTAAGGAAATAGATGATCAAGGATGGGTTGCTCCTGAATATTTGGATAAAACTATAGTATTGCCCTATAGTATTAAATATCAGAAGGCTGAAAAAAAAGGAACAGTTCAAATTTATATTCGTAGTTCACATGTAAGTGAAGACTATATGAAAAAGTATGAAAAATATCAATTGGCTATGATGATCCAATTGTTAGAATTAGATAACTCAGAGGAACGCATCATTTTACCTGAAGAGGAGATAAAATTTTATAAAACTTATTTTCCGGTTGAAAAAGGAAAATATATTGCTTATATTTTTTTATTCATATTAAGTTTTTCTATGCTTTCACATTACGAAGTGCGCCATCAAAGCGAAGTTTTTGAAAAAGAAAAGCGTATACAGCTTATGTATTTTTTGAATAATTTTATTTTAATGTTTCACTCTGGACTGACGATTCAAAAAAGTTTTTATCTATCAGTAGATAATCGAGTGCAAACATTAGAACAAGGAAATAAGATGAAGGAATATTTTGAGAAGTGGCAAATAATGATTCAACAGGAACGAGAATTTCATGAAATTATCTCGGATTTTCAAAAATGTTTTTCCATTATAGAAGGGAGGAGATTTTGCCGTCTGATTTTGCAAAATCTAAGACAAGGTGATCATCACTTAACTATTCAGTTAGCAACACTTTCAGAGACTATGTGGGATCAACGAATTCGGAACGCACGAAAAGAGAGTGAAAAAGCCAGCTCAAAGTTAGTTTTTCCGATGCTTATTATCTTTATTGTCATTTTAATCATTACAATCGTTCCATCATTTATGGAAGTCAATATGATGTAGTCAATAATTTAAAAATAAAGGAGACGTATTATGAACAAATTATTAGTAACAACATATGTAAAAGGTAAATTATTTATGGACAGAATCATCCACGATGAAGAAGGGATGGGGATGGTTGAACTTGCACTGATTATTATCATTTTAATCGGTTTGGCAATTATATTTCAAAAGGAAATTGAACTTTTTATGACGAATATTTTTGAAGAGTTCAATATCGACGAATTGAAATAATGGGAGGGATTGACAGTAGTATGCTAGAAATTCAAAATGATCAGTTTCTAATTTTAGAGTGTGAAACAAAAAATATAGAAATGTATCAAATGAAAATCTTCTATTATCGAACGATTGCGGGGATTAAGTCCTTTCGGTTTAGTATGACAGAAAAGAAAAGTTATCTGTATTATCCAGATAAAAACAAATGCTCACTAAATGATCTGGCACAACAGCAGTTGTCATGTCAAGAATTACTTCGAATTCTTGAGCAAATTAGGTTGATCCTTATTGAAAGTAAGAATAATCTCCTCTATGACAATAATTTTTCTTTGCGCCCGGAATGGATATATATTGATAAGCAAGGAGAGCAAATAAAAGTGGAGTTGGTGTATTTGCCTCTTAAATCAAAAGTTCAAACTGGATTAAAAGAAAATTATATCAGTTTTATTCGTTTTGTTGCAAAACTATTTAATGAAATGAATGCAATGGAATATTTCTACTATTTTAAACGTTTGGACGACGTCGAAGAAAAGGAGGATTACATAAAGGCATTTATTAAAGTTTTAGATCAACTGTCAAAAGAGCGTGTATTAAACTAGGGTTTCGACTATGTCCTTTTTGATTCAAATCAGTTATAATACATATAGAATGTCATAAGGATATGTTATTGAGGGAGGTGCCATGGAGCTAATACACGTACAAAACATAAAAAAAAAATATAAGAAGGTACAGGCGGTTGATGGTATTGATTTTAAGGTGCAACAAGGCGAAATTATTGGTTTGCTTGGTCCCAATGGCGCCGGAAAATCAACTACAATCAGTATGATTGCAACACTAT
Organism: Clostridiales bacterium UBA4039; assembly: GCA_002382805.1. Taxonomy (GTDB): domain Bacteria; phylum Bacillota; class Clostridia; order Lachnospirales; family Vallitaleaceae; genus UBA1351. Next base: position 86,537 of record DGAD01000053.1, on the reverse strand, counting down.
TAAAACCCGATGAAGGAGAGATATTTTTTAAGGGAAAATCAATTTTAAAACATCCCCGGTACATTCAGAAGAAATTAGGCTATGTCCCACAAGAAATAGCACTTTATCCAATGCTTACAGGTCAAGAAAACCTTAGTTTTTGGGGAAGAGCCTATGGACTAAAAGGGCAAGAGTTGAAAAAGGCTATTATAGAAACCGCACAGATTATTGGTATAAGTGAACGGTTAAATGATCGAGTGAAGCAGTATTCGGGGGGAATGAAGCGACGGTTAAATATTGGCGTAGCCTTGTTGCATAGTCCGGAACTCATTATTATGGATGAACCGACAGTGGGTATTGATCCACAAACGCGAAAGCATATTTTAGATACGGTACTTAGGCTAAATCAAGAAAAGAATATGACGGTGATTTATACAAGTCACTACATGGAAGAAGTGGAATATGTGTGTAAGCATATTTGTATTATGGATCATGGAAAGATCATTGCTCAAGGAACAAAAGATTCTTTGATTGAAAAATACGCTTCTTCTCATCATGAACATCCAAGTTTAGAGCAAGTTTTTTTAGAGTTAACAGGTGGAGCGCTTCGTGATTAATGTCAATGAGATTTACATAAGTGACGAAAGTCACCTAATAGAGTTACTTAAGATACTAGAAATGTTCTTCGAATCATTGTAAAATAGTAGATGAGAGAGAAGTTCAAAGTACGATGTGTTATGTAAAGGAAAGAGAAATATTTTAGGGGTTAAGAAGCGATTCGGATGAATCGCTTCTTGCATTGTATGGAATAATTCGATATGATAAATGCATAATCTAAAAACAATGGAGATGGTTATGAATACAGTAGATCATTTAAGACAAATCATTGGATTGTTATTGTTTTCTGCATTTATTTCAAGTGTATTGTGTGTCTATATATACATTAAAAGTAAAAATGCAAAAAATAGCTTTTTTCTTATAATTGGGCAGATTCTAGGTATTACTTGGAATGTTTTATATATTTTTGAATTAACAGCGCCAACGCTTGAAATACGTTGGATTATTATTGTGTTAGAATATATTCCAATCTGTTTTTTAGGTGTTGTCTTATTTCACTTTGCTTATTGTTATACTCAAAATAAACAGATGCAAAGGACACTTTTTATCATTACGTTCATTCCACCCGTCATTGGATATCTCAGCGTTCTTACAAATACATATCATTACCAATTTTATAAAGAGATTGATTATCATATGATCAAATTCGGTGTTTTCACATATTATATTATTGGGTTTACGGCAATTTATTTGTTGCTAGGGGTTGCCCTGTTTTTATTTAGAAAAGGAGACAAAAACCCTGTATATAGAACACAAGGAATCTATTACTCCATTGCAATATTACTGCCCCTAGGAGTGCATTTACTCCAGATAGCTGGGATTATGACCTTTGAGATTATGGTTACCCTATTTTTTCTGCCTATTTCCATGTTCATTTTAACAGTCTTAATATTACGATATCAATTCTTAGACATTATTCCAAGTGCAATCTATCGTGTGATTGATAATACGATGGATGGGATGCTCGTTGTTAATAATAATGGGAACATAATCGATTATAATACTAGTTTTTTTGAAAAGAAATTTGACATGTATGATATGAAAGCGATTTCAACAATTTATGATTTTTCAAAGCGCTTAGCAACATTTTCCGTAGAATATCAATCTATTTTTGATTTAAATATAAGTATTAAAGCAAATCAATATAAGATAAAAAAAGGAATGTTAAAAACAGATGAAAACATAAGCATCTATTTTACGGCAAAGTCATTGTTAGATTACCGAAAGCAAAAAGTTGCCACGTTGATTACTTTTTTTGACATGACAGAAATTTATATGCTGCATAATGAATTAGAAATAAAAAACAATGAGCTTGATGCAGCAAACCGTAAGTTGAAAAAGTATCTAGAGACCGTTGAAAAATTAACGGTTGAAGAGGAAATCAACCGAATAATGACAGAGATTCATGATACGCTGGGACACTCGATGACCGAATTATTGGCTCTGATTGAAGTGGCAGACATACTGGTTGATGTCAATGATGTGGAGGCATTAAAAACAATTCAAGAAGCGATTCGAAGAGCAAGAAATAGTATGGACGAGATACGTTTAGCTGTTATACATTATAAAAAAATGGGAGGATTTGTATGATAAAAGTTATGGTCGTTGATGATCAAATTCTTTTGAAACAGACATTGCTGTTTATGTTAAAACAAGACAAAGAAATTATTGCCATTGATGGTGGAGAAGATGGCTATATGGCTATAGAAAATTGTAAAATAGAACAGCCGAATATTATTTTAATGGATTTACGCATGCCAAGAATGGGTGGATTAGAAGCGATGGAGGTACTTAAGGAGCTTTACCCTTCTGTAAAAATTATGGTATTGACCACATTTGAAGATGACAAGAGTCTATTTACATCATTAAAAAATGGTGCGGATGGATATATTGTCAAAGATATTCGACCGGAAGAATTGATTTTAGCGGTTAAAAGCGTTGCCCACAATTTGTATGTAATGCACGGAAATGTTCTTGAAGTTTTTAAAGACGAGTTAAAGAAAATGCGGCAAAAATCGGAGAATAATAATGACATGATTGATCAATATGATTTAACACGGATAGAAATACGCATTATCCAAGAATTGGTTAATGGAAAGAGTAATCGTGAGATTGCGCAGATGCTAAACTTTACTGAAGGAACGGTGAAAAATAAGGTTTCTAAGTTGCTTACAAAGCTTGATTTAAAAGATAGGACACAAATGGCTGTTTTTGCAGTAAAAAATAATTTGATATAGAAGGTGTATAATGGGTGTTTTGGATTACCAAGATTTTAGTCAAATTGCAATTTATACATTAACGTTAATGGGGACCATTATCGCGAATGCTTTTTTGTATCTGCGCAGCCGTAAAATTCGACTGGTGGCTGCTTTTTTTCGCATGCAGATTTTAATCTTTTTTTGGCTCATTGGAAATATTTTCAAGGTACTTGCCGATGATGCGGGGGAATTAAAGCTTTGGATTAATATTGAATATTTGGGTATTTGCTTTTTTGGATTTGCATTGTTATATTTTGCTTACCTGTATTATCAAAACAGACCCCTTTATCCAGCAATTCAAATGGTATGCATAATTTTATCCATCATTAACTATTCATTTTTATTGACTAATGACTCCCACTATCTGTTCTTTAGACAAATAGGGACATACACTAGCATCAAAGGGCCCTATTTTTATATACATACAATTTTTTCGTATGCCTTAATTGCAGTAAGCATTTATTGTATGGTCATGAGTCCAGCCAATAAAGGGCTAAAGAGAAAAGATTATTTTTTAATTACAGTGAGTCTCATTATACCGGTTATTCTTAATGTACTGTATGTTTTTAACATACTTGCAATTGTGATGGATGTCACCCCTATTTTGATGAATGTTGTTTTTTTAAATTTTGCATTTATCGCATTTAGAGAAAACCAATATGATATTCAGATGATGACAAAATACCGAATATTTGATAATTTGGATGAAGCAATTATTATTCTCAATGAAAGCAATCGCGTGGTTGAATATAATAAGAAGACGGAAGAAATGTTTGAAGGATACACAAGCTTACATAAATATATAGCTTTTCAAGAGATGCTTCCAGAATTTCATCAGACAATACAATACTTTATTGCATCAGAAGCTGTGACAGATCAGATTGAGGTACATATTTCTATATTAAAACAAGATAGATACTTTATACTCAGTATGGAAAAAATTCTGTTAAGACAACAAGAAAATAATGGTATGATTATTAAGTTTATCGAGATTACTGAACAACATCAGTTGCTCATAGAGCTTGAAAATAAAAACAGAACACTAAAGAATATTAATCGTACGTTAAGTGAGAATATTTCGGTGAGTAAGCGACTGATTCTTGAACAGGAACGTAATTATGTGTCAAAAGAACTTCATGATATTTTGGGACATTCAATTACACTTGTGATTTCATTACTTGAGACGGTGAATCAAACCTATGGGAAAAATACAGAAGAAACCAAAGAGAAGCTAGCTTTAGCAGTAGAAATTACACGTGGAAGCTTGGTCAATTTACGAAAAGCATTAACGCGTAAACGTGCCTCCAACATAAGCAATCAACAGTTGATTGAAGAGTTGGAAACATTAATCCAAGAGTTTCGTGTATCCAATGTAGAGGTGGAATTCATAACCAGTAACTATAAAATTGATTTGAACCCACAATACTACGATACCATTTATCGGATTTGTCAGGAAAGTATGACGAATGCATTGCGACATGGGAAGGCGACTCAAATTATGATTGCCGTGCGCTTTTCTAAAGAAATGACAGATATTATTATTGTTGACAATGGAAAAGGGTGCAAGCAAATTAAAAAAGGATACGGAATTAAAGGGATGGAACAAAGAGTACAGGAGATGGACGGAGTATTTACATGTAGCTCTCCGGATGGGGAAGGATTTCATGTTCATGTCATCTTACCAGTTCGAACGCTGTGACAATAATATAGCGGGCAAAAAAAAGTAAAAAACATATAAAAAAGGTTGACATAACTTTGGAAATGCGCTATATTATATGTGTAATCAGCACTCGACAACGAAGAGTGCTAACAATAAAATTATAAGGAGGAATTCATATGTTTAGATTAGTACCTTATGGAAGAAATCAAGCAGCAAAAAACAGTGACAACTTTTTCAATCTCATGGACGACTTTTTTAGTGACGACTTTTTTGGCAATGGATTCGTCCCAACAAAATTTGGGAAATTCGATTCCTTTAAAATTGATGTAAAAGACCTTGAGACAGAGTATCTAATTGAAGCAGACTTGCCAGGAGTTAAAAAAGAAGATGTAACCGTTGACTATAGAGATAACAAGCTTGTCATTCGCGTAAGTAGCAATGAAGAAGTGAACGAAGAAAAAGAGCATTATATCCATAGAGAACGACGCCAAAGTCAGATGGAACGTTCATTTTACATGAAAGATGTAAAAGCTGATGAAATCACGGCAAAACTTGAAGAAGGTGTATTGGCCATTCATGCACCAAAACTTGCTGAAGTGGATGATACACATAAGATAGAAATACAATAAACCCATAGGATATTAAAAACTGCTTCGAAAGAAGCAGTTTTTTCTTGTGAATACATAGGAAGTGTACTATAATTTAAAGTGTATGGATATATCAAGTGGATGTAAAGAAATCGGTACAACAATAGGGGGAATAAGATGACAACACATATTGAAGATTTTTTAATGAAGATACAATCGGTCATTGGTTCAAAGGTTGTAATGAATCAAAATGGTCAAATTGAAGAGATTCATATTGTTTCAGATTTACGCCGAAGCCCTAAGCAAATATTAAGGGATGTTGAAGCGGTTCTTTTATCACAGTTTAATCAAGCTATTGATTATAAGAAAGTATCCATTGCACAGATAAAAGGCGGAGTCATTCGCAATGAGCAAGATCCACGTATTAAATTAAAGTCCATCGAATATAGCAACATGGGTAATACCATTGATGTTACGGTAACTTTAGAAAAAGGCAATGAAGAATACACAAAAACAAAGTCCGGTATAAAAACAACGGCAAATGTCATGCGTCTATCGGGAAAAGCGGTGCTTGATGCAATTGAACAATACCTAGGAATATATGATGTGTTTGTATTTGAAGATTGTAAAGAGATTAAACTATCAGATACTTTAGTGATAGCAGTAAGCATTACTTCTATTTATCATCACCGGGAAGAGATGTTTATTGGAACGGCTAAAGTAGGAACAGATGTTAACGAGGCTGTGACTCGAGCGACACTAGATGCGATTAATCGACATATTTTGCAACTTGAAAATGCGTAAAAATGGAGAGAGAAAATGAAAACATATATAAAACCCTTATTTATTGGTCTGATTGGTCTGGTTATTTTAGGGCTATTAAGTTTTTTCGTGATCAATATATATAAAGACTTTAAAGCGGCACAACAAATACAAAAAGAAGTACAGGTAGACTTTACGACAGTATATGAAGGTGCAAATTCAGAAGCATTAGCGACGATATATGATGGAAAGCTTATTGACAATGGAATAAAACCTAAGTTCTTAGGAGGTATCTTATATCTTCCGGTTGGACTTGTTAGTGAATATATTAATGATCAATTTCACTACGACGCACAAGAAAAAATTTTGACGTACACAACCCAAGAAGATGTTATTCGTATGCGGACCGATGAATTGACCTATACGGTTAATGATGAACCTATACGTATTGAGATTGGTATGACAGAGTTTGATGGAGAGGCGTATCTTCCCCTATCTCTTGTACAAAAATTTTCCCATCATGATTTCATACATAATGAGGAGTATCATGTGTTGCAAATCAAAGATTGGTATAGTGAAGAAACTACTGGGGAAGTTTATTATGAAGGTGAACAGAAAGTTTATATCCGGATTTTACCTTATGAAGAAGCGGCATACCTTCATGTAGCATATGTAGGGATGGATGTAGTGATTGTTGGGGAAGAAGACAATTATTACCAGGTTTTAACCAAAGAAGGCTTCTTAGGATATATACAAAAGGAAAATGTGCGATCGGTTGTTACTTCGCATTCAGTAAAAGAGAAAGTGTATTCGTACAAACAGTTTCCCGGCACACAATTTGATGAAAAAATAAATCTTGTATGGCATCAAGTCTTTAATACAACGGCAAATCAGTATGTTCAAGAACGGCTTGAAAATGTAACTGGGGCGAATGTTATTTCGCCAACATGGTTTGAACTTAAAGGGACAGAAGGCGAAGTAAAGTCGATTGCAGATTTGAATTATGTAAGATGGGCTCATGACAATGGATATCAGGTCTGGGCTCTTTTTGCCAATTTGGGCGAAGGTTATACAAGATCAATGACGCATGAAGTCTTAAGTAGTACAACAAAGCGTATGGAAGTGATTCGACAACTCCTGGCATTGGCTTCGGTCTATGAGTTAGATGGAATAAATATTGATTTGGAAAATATAGGTGAAGAGACAGGACCATATTATGTACAGTTTGTGAAAGAGCTAAGCATCTATTCAAAACAACAAGGCTTAATTGTATCAGCAGATTTACCTGTGCCAAAGCCTTGGACAGAGCATATGGGGCGTGAAGAAATTGCAAAATATCTTGATTATTTTATTATCATGGGATATGATGAACATTGGTCAACATCACCTGTAAGCGGCTCGGTTGCTTCGATTGGTTTTGTTGAAGAAGGCATTGTTGATACACTAAAATCAGTTCCAAAAGAAAAAGTAATTCTTGGCGTTCCTTTCTATACAAGATTGTGGAAAGAAGAAACGGTTGACGGAGAAGTTAAGGTTTCGTCAAAGGCCTATGGTATGGATGGCGGACAAACCATTGTTGATGAAAATAATATTGAGCTGGAATGGGATGAGCAAGTGGGTCAATATTATGGGGAATATTATGAGGGTGATATTCGCTACAGAATATGGCTTGAGGATGACCGTGCAATGGATTTGCGTATGCAGCTTATTGATGAATATGAACTTGGTGGTGTTGCAGGATGGAAATTAGGTCTTGAAAGTGATAGCGTCTGGGAAGTTATTCGTCCATATCTAAAAAAAGAATAAACAGATGACTTAACAAATGAGCATTTTGTGATATAATAAGATGCGAAAGATAAGAAATGGTGTAAAATGATGAATAAAAAGACGAAGATTGTAGTCCTTACAGAAAATGACCCAAAGTATGCACAAGTTGTTCAAGAAGCTGGGAAAATTCTCCGTGAGGGCGGTCTTGTTGCGTTTCCAACTGAAACTGTATACGGAATTGGGGCTAACGCACTGGATGAACAGGCAGTAAAAAAAATATATGTGGCAAAGGGACGTCCGTCGGATAATCCGTTGATTATGCATATTAGTGATGTTCATATACTTAAAGATTATGTACAGCATATTGATGACAAATCAAAACGACTGATTGCCAAATTTTGGCCGGGACCGTTAACACTTATCTTTCAGAAAAAAGATACAGTTCCGGACATTATAACTGGTGGATTAGATACGGTTGCCGTTCGAATGCCAAAGCATCCAATAGCCCATGATATTATTCACAGTGCAGGTATACCCATTGCGGCACCGAGTGCCAATATATCTGGAAAGCCAAGTCCAACAAGAGGAAGACATGTTGTTGAAGACTTAAATGGGCGTGTGGATATGATTATTGATGGTGGAAAAACAACACATGGACTAGAATCAACCGTACTGGATATGACCGGTGATATACCCTCAATCTTACGACCGGGGAGTATTACATATTCAATGATTAAAGCGGTTATTGGAGATGTCTCTTATGACAATCACTTGGAAGATGTGACGCAAGCCCCTAAGGCGCCGGGAATGAAATACAAACATTATGCACCCAAAGCGCCAATTAAAATTGTGATGGGAGCAGATGAGAAGGTCACCGAGTATATCAATGCACAGTCAGCACTTCATCGAGAAGAAGGATTAAAAGTAGGTGTGATATCTCCTGTGCATCGCGTTCACCTATTGGAAGGGGATGTGGTCTTAAGTATTGGAGCCATAGACAATCCAGAGGAAATTGGGAGCAATTTATTTAAGATATTGCGCAAGTTTGATGATATGAATGTAGATATAATTTATTCGGTAGATTTTCAAGGTGAAGAACTCAATGTTGCGATTATGAATCGCCTCATAAAAGCTGCTGGACACGAAATAATTAATGTGTAAGTGATAGGAGCATCATGAAGAAATATAAAGAAATAGTTTTTGTTTGTACAGGCAATACCTGTCGCAGTCCAATGGCTGAAGCGCTGTTTTGCAAGACATACCCTACAGCGGATTTATTATCTCGATCACGGGGATTAATGGTTTTTGAACCGATGCCCGCAACTGAATATGCAGTCCAAGTTATGCGTGAAAAAGGGGTTGATATTTCTATGCATCAATCCCACTATTTCAGTAAAACGTCATGCAATTCGACTGTATTAGCATTAACGATGACCCAAAGACATAAGACAGTATTGGTGCAGCACAATTATCCGTGTGATGTATACAGCATCAAGGAGTTTGTTGGAGAGGCTGGAGATATTGAGGATCCGTACGGTGGAGATATAGACGATTATCGACGATGTGCTGAGGAGTTAGAGCGCGTCATAAAAAAATTAGGAGGAAAATTATTGTGATAGGAATTGGAAGTGACCATGGAGGTTACGCATTAAAGCAAGAAATTATTGCGCTTCTAGAAGAAAAAGGATTTGCATATAAAGATTTTGGAGGGTATGACGCCCAAGCCATTGATTATCCAGACGTTGCAAAACCCGTAGCCCAAGCCGTGCTTGATGGGACATGCGAGACAGGGATTTTAATTTGTGGAACGGGAATTGGAATTTCCATTACTGCAAATAAAATCAAAGGTATTCGCTGTGCATTATGTAGTGACCACTTCACAGCAATGGCAACACGTGAACATAATAATGCAAATATGTTAGCACTCGGAGGAAGAAATACAGGACCAGAAGTTGCAAAGGATATTGTTATGGCATTTCTAACAACGGAATTTTCCAATGATGAAAGACATATTCGTAGAATTAATAAAATTGAAGACTAAAGACAAAAATTAAAATCAAGGAGGCTATTATGGCAGAATTAAAAGTAATGGATCACCCGCTAATTCAACATAAAATGGGGGTATTACGACGTGTAGAAACTGGCTCAAAAGAATTTAGAGAATTGGTCAATGAGATATCAATGTTGATGTGTTATGAAGCGACAAGAAATTTACCGCTTATGGACGTTGAAATAGAGACGCCTGTATCCAAAACAACAGTAAAACAAATTGCAGGACGTACATTGGGGATTGTTCCAATACTCAGAGCAGGACTTGGCATGGTTGATGCGATGCTCAATTTAATGCCTACTGCAAAAGTGGGACATGTAGGTCTTTATCGTGATCCGGACACCTTAAATCCAGTAGAATATTATTGTAAGTTGCCATATGATGCTCCAGAACGAGATATATTTGTATTAGATCCAATGCTTGCAACAGGTGGGTCTGCATCAGCTGCTATTCAATTCATTAAAGACAAAGGTGTTGAAAGCATAACTTTATTGTGTTTAATTGCAGCACCAGAAGGTGTTGCACGTGTACAAAAAGACCATCCAGATGTAGATATTTTATTAGCAGCACTCGATGAAAAATTAAATGACCATGGATATATTGTTCCTGGGCTTGGAGATGCAGGCGACAGATTGTACGGAACAAAATAGGAGAGAATAATGAAAACGCATACGCGCCCCAAATGGGATGATTACTTTATGGATATCGTAGATATTGTAAAAAACAGATCAACATGTTTACGACGTCATGTAGGCTCTGTTATTGTAAAAGACACACGAATTCTTGCAACAGGATATAATGGTGCGCCATCGGGATGCAAGCATTGTGTGGATACAGGTTGCTTACGTGAAGCAATGAATATTCCTTCAGGGGAGCGCCATGAGTTATGTAGAGCATCCCACGCAGAGCAAAATGCGATTGTACAGGCAGCAAAACACGGAGTGTCGATAGAAGGTGGTACAATTTATGTAACCGCACAACCTTGCGTGATTTGCTCCAAACTAATTATTAATGCGGGAATTAAACGTGTTGTATATAGCGGGGATTACCCTGATGAACTATCTAGACAACTATTGACAGAAGCCAATGTTGAGCTGGTTCAATATAACCGTTTAAATTAAGAGAGGAATCTTTATGAACATCATAAATAGCCTTGAAGAATATATATATTATATTTTGGCTTTTGTATTAGCATTTTTTATTGCAAGTATTGCTACACCTATAAGTCGCAAGATTGCTTTTAAAATCGGTGCTGTAGACCACCCAAAAGAAAGAGGCATGCATAATAAAGTGATGCCCTTAGCTGGAGGATTGGCCATTTACGCCGGATTTACAATAACGCTATTGATTATGGTACCTACTATCGTTAACCAACGCGTGGAGCAACTGACAGGACTAATTATTGGAGCAACCTTGATTACAACGGTGGGGCTAGTTGATGATATTTATGGACTATCGCCTAAAATTCGTATCATATTTCAAGTCTTAAGTGCGCTGATTGTCATACACACAGGGACATCGATTCAATCGATTTCTATGCCGTTTATACCAGGTGGACAAATAGACTTTGGATTTATGAGCAATTTTATAACAATATTTTGGATTGTTGGTATCACCAATGCGGTGAATTTTATTGATGGACTCGATGGTTTGGCTACAGGCATTGCATCGATTGCATCGCTGATGTTAATGGTTATTGCGATTTTGTTTGGAGACCCTATGGTAGCAGGGTTGTCCATTATGCTGACAGCGACCTTAGCAGGAGCTTGTATGGGATTTTTGCCCCATAACTTTAACCCGGCTAAAATATTTATGGGAGATACAGGTTCAACATTTTTAGGATTTACACTTGCAGTTATCTCAATACAAACGATGTTAAAAACATATACGGCATTGACACTGATTGTTGCTGTTCTTGTATTAGGCTTGCCTATATTTGATACAACATTTGCAGTGCTACGTCGATTAATTAATAAAAAGCCGATTTCGCAAGGCGACAGAGGACATCTGCATCATCGACTGATTGACAAAGGACTTAGTCAAAAAAGAGCTGTGGTTACACTCTATGCTGTTAGTGGAGCTTTTGGAATTGCAGGGATTTTAGTGGTTATGAGTGACTTTAAACTTGCGCTTTTGATTGTCGGTTTTATCTTATCGATATGGTTACTTGACATGGGAAGAACGCATTTTAAAAAAGATAAATTTAGTGAATAATTACAAAAGACTCAAGTAATTGGGTCTTTTGTTATAGAATGAGAGAAGGGATTAGCGATGAAGATATTAAGTATATTTGGAACACGTCCTGAAGCAATTAAGATGGGACCTGTTGTAAAAGCAATTGAAGAAACAGAAGGATTAACCAGTTTAGTTTGTGTTACAGCGCAACATCGTGAAATGTTAGATCAAGTTCTTGAGGTTTTTGAGATCACGCCGGATTATGATTTGAATATAATGCAGGCTGGTCAGACGTTAACAGAAATCACAACGCGAGCTATTCAAGGGCTTGAAGAGGTGCTTATAAAAGCACGTCCGGATATGGTGTTGGTTCATGGTGATACCACAACAACATTTGCAGGAGCATTGGCAGCGTTCTATCAAAAAATTCCTGTCGGACATGTCGAAGCAGGTCTTCGAACGTTTGATAAATATCAACCATTTCCAGAGGAGATGAATCGATTATTGACAGGCCGACTTGCTGAAGTGCATTTTGCACCGACACAAACAGCAAGACAACACTTACTGGATGAAGGGATTGCAGATACATCTATTTTGGTTACAGGCAATACTGTTATCGATGCATTAAAGTCAACCGTTTCAGATGCTTATAGCTTCTCTTTAGAAACCCTAAATAGTATTGACTATGAAAAGCATAAAGTCATTACAATGACAGCACATCGACGTGAAAATTTAGGCAAGCCATTGGAAGACATTTGTGAAGCCATCTTAGCGACTGTCCAAGCCAATGAAGACGTGGTGGTGGTCTATTCTGTACATTTAAATCCAAAGGTGCAAGAGGTTGCGCAACGTATCTTGGGTAATCATGAACGTATACACCTTGTAGCGCCGCTTGAACTTAAAGATATGCATAATTTGCTTAACCGTTCTTATCTTGTTCTGACAGATTCAGGGGGACTTCAAGAAGAGGTTCCTTCAATGGGAAAACCTGTCCTTGTCCTTCGAAATGTAACTGAACGACCAGAGGGGGTTGAAGCGGGAACGCTTAAGCTTGTAGGGACAAATAAAGAGAAAATCATTCAAACGACTCAACAGCTGTTGTCAGACAAGTCGGAATATGATAGAATGGCAACTGCGGTCAATCCTTATGGAGATGGGAATGCATCAATGCGAATTGCTGAATATATCTTCAATAAGGCATAGACATTCGTTTTATTTATCGGTATAATGTGTCTAGGAAGATAAGAGGTCGATTATGAAAACAGATTTTAAAACATTAAAGTACTTATCTTTGATTTCACAAGTGGGATTAATCATGGCAATTCCCATTTTTGGAAGTGTCTTTTTAGGGCATTGGATTGATACGAAGGTAGGAACTAATGGCATCTTTTTGATTATTTTCATTCTTATGGGCATTTATATCGCCTTTCGAAATCTATTTGTCATTATACTTAAAAAATCAGACTTTGGAAAGAAGGATAAGCATCGATGAATGAACGTAAGTCAATGGTATATGAGTTGACGCGAAATGTGTTAATCATAATTGCAATAGCACTTTTTATCGGATTATTGATAGTTGAAAATCGTATAAGCTATGCATTGGGGCTAGGGCTTGGAGCGGTTGTATCCATTTTGAAGATTCACCTGATGGAACATAGCTTTCGAAAAGCCATGTACAAAGCACCCCATGCAGCGACAAATTATGTTCGAGCGCATTATTTTTTGCGCTATTTTATAACTTTTTTAGTATTATTTATTGGTGTATATACATCATCCATTCACTTTATCGGCCTTGTTATAGGAGTGTTGGCACTAAAACCAGCGGCTTACATACAAGGATTATTCGAACCGGAAGTTCCCAAAGATGGAAGTGTAGAATTTCTTGAGTGGGAAGACGAAGATGAAGATGAAAAGTCCGACTTCTGGTGACACATGGAGAGTGTATTCATATATATTTTTTAGCAACATATAAATACAAGGTATGCATAAAAAGGAGTTGATTTTCAAATGGATATTGGAATTCATGTAGCCAAAGTGTTTAAAATTGGCGGCGTTGAGATTTGGATTACAGAAACAATGATCAATACATGGATTATTTGTGGCGTTTTAATTCTCATTGCGTTACTCATTAATCGATCCATTAAGAATCCTAAAAAAATACCTAGTGGTGTTCAAAATGTGGTGGAATTTATTGTCCATGCAGGCGATAATTTCATCGAATCAGTTATGGGAAAACATGCCAAACAATTTTCATCATTTTATATCGGTATGTTTTTGTTTATTCTCGTCGCAAATCTTTCAGGATTACTCCCGGGACCCGGAATGTATTTTTACGGTGATCCCAACGGACCGTGGATTGATTTTATGCGACCACCAACAGCTGATATTGCAACAACTTTTGCATTGGCCTTCATTACGTTTTTTATGACGCAAGGGCTAGGGATGATGTCAAAAGGACTAGGTAGATGGGCAAAGGATTTAACGGAGCCAATGTGGCCCTTAACACCTCTAAATGTCATTGGAGAGATTGCAAACCCAATATCTTTAAGCTTTCGTTTGTTTGGGAATATTCTTGGCGGAACGATTATCATGGGATTATATTATAACTTGCCATGGTTTTTAATGTTAGGGATACCTTCAGCATTGCATGGATATTTTGATGTGTTCGCAGGTGTATTACAAGCGTTCATCTTTGTAATGTTAAGTATGACATTTGTATCGAGTGCAATGGATTAAGCTAAAAGTGAGGTGAATGTAGTATGGAATTTTTTGAATTCCTTTTTGGTTGGATTGAAGACGCAGACCCTAAGGCTTTGATTTTAGGCTTTTCTGCTATAGGAGCAGGCTTTGCAATGATTGCAGGAATCGGTCCTGGAATCGGACAAGGATTTGCTGCAGGAAAGGCAGCTGAGGCTGTTGGAAATAATCCGAAGCATGGAGGAAAACCAGCGACACTAGTAATGTTATTAGGCGCAGCTGTTGCAGAAACATCAGGGATTTTTTCCCTTGTTGTCGCTATTTTGATGCTTTTTGCAAACCCACTTGTGGGACGATTAGGAGAAGCGGTTGGAGCTTCAAACGAAATTGGAACTGCATTAATTTTGGCATCATGTGGACTTGGAGCAGGCCTAGCAATGATTGCAGGTATTGGTCCGGGTATTGGTCAAGGCTATGCAGCTGGAAAAGGTGCAGAGTCTGTAGGTAAACGACCGAAATTACAAAGTACGATTATTCGAACAATGTTACTCGGTCAAGCAGTTGCCCAAACAACAGGTATTTATGCCCTGATTGTGGCACTATTGTTATTGTTTGTAAATATCTTTGCGTAAATGTAGAATTATTTTAGAATTTTAAGGAGGAAATACAATGATTGATGGAAGAGCGTTAATTTTAGCATGTTCGGCAATAGGAGCAGGTTTAGCAATGATCGCAGGTATCGGACCAGGTATTGGACAGGGTTTTGCAGCTGGTAAAGGTGCAGAAGCAGTAGGTAGACAACCGGGCGCACAAGCAGACGTTGTAAGAACAATGTTACTTGGAGCAGCAGTCGCAGAGACAACAGGTATCTATGGTTTGATTATTGCGATTATTTTATTGTTTGCCAATCCACTTATTAGTACATACGAAAAATTATAAGTTGTCGGCACTTTGACATCTTAAAGTGAAAGGAGGCAAACAGTTTGAACAATATACTTCAGTCGCTGACGTCACTAGGTGACTTGACTTTTTTAATGGAAGCAACGACGGATTTAAGTGATAAAACGAGAGTGTTGGGATTTGACCTACAGACTATTATGCAAATAGGTTTCCAAGCCATTGCAATTTTACTATTGTTTTATTTTCTTGGAAGACTCGTCTTTAATCCGGTTCGTGAGATTTTACAAAAACGTCAGGAAGACATTGAAGCATCGTTTGATAAAATTGAACGAGAAACCAAAGAAGTCAATGCGTTAAAAGAAGACTATGAAAATCGAATTAAAAATATAAAAGCTGAAGCAGATAAAATTTTATCTCATGCACATACAAAAGCAATTGCACGCGAGGATGAAATTGTCAAAGAAGCACATGAAGAAGCCGGTCGTATTATGCAAAGGGCGCATGTAGAGATTGAGCGGGAGCATGAGCAAATGAAAGATGATATTCGAAAAGAAATCATTGAAGTAGCAACGCTTATGGCAAGTAAATTTATCGAGGCAACATTGGATGAAGAGCAACAGCGTGTGTTAATCAATGAAGCATTAAGTGAAATGGGTGATGATACATGGAAGAACTAGTTGTAAAACGCTATGGACAAGCCCTATTTGAAATTGTCAAGGAATCAACAGATTTTGAAGCATATGAAGAAGAAATTCGACAAATGCATATGATTTTCCAAGAGGATTCAGAGTTCATTGATGTATTGTGTCATCCAAAGATATCAAGTGAAGAAAAGATGCATATTATTGAGACCACCTTTGGTGGAAAAGTGCATCAAGAATTTGTCGGGTTTTTAATTTTAACCATTAATAAATCAAGACAAAAAAATATTCTTGATATTTTACATTATACCATCGATAAAATCGATGAATATAATGGATATGTGAAGGCATATGTGACGAGTGCAATCGAGTTGACAGAACAAAATAAACTTGACATCACGAAAAAACTCGAAGCGCAGACACAAAAGAAAATCAATTTGATAACACAGTTAGATCATACAATTATCGGTGGAATACAGATTCGTATCAAGGATCGAATTGTGGACAACAGCATTAAGACATCGCTGCATCGTATGTCCCAAACCGTGTATGAAGCATAAAGGAACAAATATATTTTAGAAAGGCGGTAGATTCTCGGTATGAATTTAAAACCAGAAGAGATCAGTTCTGTTATTAAAGAACAGATTAAACGATATAAAACTGAGCTTGAAGTAGCCGATGTAGGTACTGTAATTCAAGTAGCCGATGGAATCGCCCGTATCCATGGATTAGAAAAAGCAATGGCAGGTGAGTTGCTCGAATTTCCAGGAGACGTATTTGGTATGGTACTTAACCTTGAAGAAGATAATGTGGGTGCCGTACTTATGGGTGATGACAAAAATATCAGCGAAGGCGATATAGTAAAAGCAACAGGTAGAGTAGTTGAAGTACCGGTTGGTGACGGACTAAAAGGTCGAGTTGTTAACTCCCTTGGACAACCGATTGATGGAAAAGGTCCAATTAAATCGGACAAGTTTCGTCCTACAGAAAAAGTTGCACATGGGGTTATTTCTAGAAAATCAGTAACAACACCATTGCAGACAGGAATTAAGTCGATCGACTCGATGATTCCAATTGGTCGTGGACAACGTGAGTTGATTATCGGAGATAAGCAAACAGGAAAAACAGCGATTGCCATCGATACGATTATCAATCAAAAGAAAGAAAATGTTCTTTGTATATATGTAGCTATAGGACAAAAGGCTTCTACAGTAGCAGGAATCTTTAAAACCCTTGAAGCCAACGGTGCTATGGATTACACTACAATAGTAGCTGCAACAGCAGCAGAACTCGCACCACTTCAATATCTTGCACCTTATTCAGGATGTGCGATTGGTGAAGAATGGATGGAAGAAGGAAAAGACGTCTTAATCATCTATGATGATTTATCAAAACATGCTGTCGCTTATCGTGCGATGTCACTACTTCTTCGTAGACCACCAGGACGTGAAGCGTACCCTGGAGACGTATTCTACTTACATTCACGTTTGTTAGAACGTGCAGCGCGTCTTAATGAAAGTCTGGGCGGAGGTTCTCTAACAGCACTTCCGATTGTTGAAACACAAGCCGGAGATATCTCAGCATATGTTCCAACCAATGTTATCTCAATTACTGATGGACAGATTTTCTTAGAGACTGAATTATTTAATGCTGGATTTAGACCTGCGATTAATGCAGGGTTGTCTGTATCCCGTGTAGGTGGTGCAGCACAAATTAAAGCCATGAAAAAAATCGCAGGACCGATTCGTGTTGAGCTTGCTCAATATCGTGAATTGGCAGCATTTGCTCAATTTGGATCTGACTTAGATAAAGACACACGTGACCGATTAGTACAAGGGGAACGTATTATGGAAGTGCTTAAGCAAACACAATATGCGCCTATGTCTGTTTCGGAACAAGTGTTAATCTTATATGCGGTTACTCGTAAATATCTGATGGAATTTGATGTTAGTCAAATCAAAGCATATGAACAACAATTTCTTGAGTATGTGGATAGTCACTATCCTGAAGTTAAGAAGGATGTTCTTGGAAAAGACGGATTAACAGATGAATTGGATAAAAAATTAACGTCAATTTGTGATGAATTTCAAGAGGAGTTCAAAAAATCACTAGAATAGGAATGATGATATGGCTTCAATAAGAGAAATCAAGCGCCGTAAAGTCAGTATTACAAGTACTCAGCAGATTACAAAGGCTATGAAACTTGTTGCGACCGCAAAGCTGCAAAAAGCAAAGGCGGCAGCAGAGTCGACACGCCCATATTTTCAGACAATTCATCAAACGATTTCCTCCATTTTGGCACAAAGTGAAGGGCTTACGCATTCGATACTTGAAGGCCGAGATGGGAAAAAAACCTTATATCTTGTGATGACATCGAATCGAGGTCTAGCAGGAGGATATAATAGTAATATTGGAAAAATTGTGATGAATCATCGCGCGGAAAACGATATTAAAGCCGATGAAGAAAAAATTTATGCGATAGGTAAGCGTGGAGCAGAATACCTTCGAAAGCGTGGGGCAAACATTACAGAAAATTTTCACGATGTTCTTGAAGAGCCAACGTATGATAAAGCGATGGAATTGAGTAAAATGATTTTGGAACTTTATATGAATAAGGAAATAGACCAAGTCTATATTGCTTATACACATTTCCAGTCAACATTAACTCAAGAACCAAAACTGATGAAAGTCATACCGGTTCAACCGGAAGAGTTTAATGATCAAGAAGAAAAGACGACATCTGTGATGAATTTTGAACCTTCACCAGAAGAGGTGTTAAAGCAGATTATGCCTAAGTATTTGAGTAGTGTTATTTATGGTGCTTTAAAAGAATCAGTAGCAAGTGAACATGGTGCGCGTATGACTGCCATGGATTCTGCAACGAATAACGCGAATGAAATGATTGATAAATTAGCATTACAATACAATCGAGCTCGACAAGCATCTATTACTCAAGAAATTACAGAGATTGTTGGTGGAGCCGAAGCACTTCAATAGGGAGTGCACAAATTTTGAACAAGATAATTAAGGAGTGAGATTAAAATGGAAAAGAAAAACATAGGTAAAATCACTCAAATTATTGGTGCCGTTTTAGATATTAAGTTTGACGCTGAATCAATGCCGAATTTGTACAATGCCATTAAGATTCAACGTCAAAATGGAGAAGAATTAATTGTTGAAGTTGCACAGCACCTAGGGGATGACGTTGTACGTTGTATCTCCATGGGTGCGACAGAAGGTTTAGTCCGTGGAATGGAAGCAGTTGATACAGGAAATCCAATATCCGTACCGGTTGGAGAAAAGACGCTTGGACGTATGTTTAATGTGTCTGGTGATCCCATCGATGAAAAAGAGGCTCCAGAAGGTGCGCCGTTATGGTCAATTCATCGCCAAGCGCCAAAATTTGAGGAACAGTCAACAGAGACAGAGATCCTTGAAACAGGAATAAAGGTTGTTGATTTATTATGTCCTTACCAAAAAGGTGGAAAAATCGGATTGTTCGGTGGAGCTGGTGTTGGTAAGACGGTATTAATTCAAGAGTTAATTCGTAACATTGCAACAGAACATGGTGGTTTCTCAGTATTTACAGGCGTTGGAGAACGTACACGTGAAGGTAATGACTTATACCATGAGATGCGTGAATCCGGCGTTATTGATAAGACAACGATGGTATTTGGACAGATGAATGAGCCACCAGGTGCAAGAATGCGTGTAGGACTTACTGGACTTACAATGGCAGAATACTTTAGAGATGAAAGTGGAAAAGACGTTCTTCTTTTCATTGATAATATTTTCCGGTTTACCCAAGCAGGTTCTGAGGTATCAGCACTTCTTGGACGTATTCCAAGTGCCGTAGGTTATCAACCAACCTTAGCAACAGAGATGGGTGCATTGCAAGAGCGAATCACATCAACAAAAAAAGGATCCATTACTTCGGTTCAAGCGGTATATGTTCCGGCCGATGACTTAACAGACCCGGCACCGGCAACAACATTTGCCCATTTGGATGCTACAACGGTTCTTTCAAGATCTATCGTTGAAAAAGGGATTTATCCTGCGGTAGACCCATTAGATTCTTCATCTAGAATTCTAGATCCGCATATCGTTGGAGAAGAACATTATTCTGTAGCCAGAGGCGTTCAACAGGTATTGCAAAAATATAAAGAATTGCAAGATATCATTGCTATCTTAGGTATGGACGAGCTTTCGGACGAGGACCGAATTACGGTTGCACGTGCAAGAAAGATTGAACGTTTCTTGTCACAACCATTCTTCGTTGCAGAGACGTTTACTGGACTTGATGGAAAGTATGTATCATTAAGTGAAACTATTCAAGGCTTTAGAGAAATCCTTGACGGAAAGCATGATGATATTCCAGAGAGTGCTTTTCTTATGGCAGGTAGCATCAGCGACGTCTTAGCACGAGTTTAGAAGGTGATAACATGGATAATGGAATGATCAAATTAAAAATCATTACACCAGATGGCGAATTCTATGATGGTGAAGTGAAGCGAGTTGTCATTCGAACGACAGAAGGCGAAATGGGAATCTTAGATGATCATGCGCCGACGACCGTAGCACTTTCAACGGGAACGTGCACCATTTTAACCGATGAACAAGAAATTAAAGGTCTAGTTCATGGTGGCTTTACTGAGATAAAAGAAAATGCGGTGACATTGTTGCCAGATGCAGCAGAGTGGCCCAATGAAATCGATATTGAACGTGCAAAGCAAGCAAAGAAACGTGCAGAAGAAAAATTGGCCCAAGATAAGGACCATGTAGAAGCAAAGCTTGCATTAGAACGAGCAATTACACGATTAGATGTTATGGAATGGTATGATGGACATAACTAAACCATAAAAAAGAGGCTTGAATGTATGGGACTTTCCCACATTCAAGCCTTTTTTCTATTTTGATTGCGATGGAAAAAGTATAACACTGCTCTTTAAGCTAAGCTTAAGGCAATATAGTAAACTCTTGCCAAGGGCGTTCTTTAGCTTCTTTAACATTATCTTCAAAACGCTCATAATAAGGAAGTTCTTTTTTCTCAGGATGGTCATCGAAGTATTTTTTAATGACAGGATAAGCGTCTGGAGATAGGCTAAGTAGATAATCAAAATCAAAGTCATCACTTTCTCCATCACGTTCAATATTTTTTTCTGCAATATGTCCTTCAACATTATAATAGGCTGAACCAATATAAAACACTATGCTATAAGCGATAATAAGTAGCATGACTTTAGGGTTATATGTAATCAGGTAGACGCTCACCAGGAGAATAAATCCCATTAAAAAAATTAAAAACATATAAACCAGTAAACGCAGTACGGTAAAGCCATATATATTTTCATAGAGTGACATGCGGTAAAACGCGGAGATACTCATAACAAATGTGCAGGTGAGCGTGATTTCTTCTAGAGCATGCTGTAGCTTTCTTTTTTCGGCGTTTAAAAGTTCTAAACCAATAATGGCAAGAATGTTAAGAATAGCAACGGCTAATAATTCAAAAAACCCTTCACGTGCATACTCAGCATAGCTGATACCCTCAGGTAGAGAGCCTGCCTGAATAAAAAGGTAACGCAGTTGGATATAGACATAGAAAGCATAAACGCCATTAATGATTATCAGAAACGTAGTAATAACCAAGTGGGATTTTGTAGGAGGTGAAGGCTCTTTTCCTATGGATGTCGAGTCAGCCAAAGGAGTGTTTAAGCGATTTTTGATTTTCTCCGCAACAAAATGTCCATAGATAAAGCTTGAAAGCGCTAGAACAAAAATATATCGGAAAATCAAACTGCCGGAAATCGATATGTCCTCTACAAATCGGGTAAACATATCTAAAACGATAAGATCCGATGAAATAAGTAAAGGAACAACAACTAATAAAAAAGGAAAGGCAATTAAAACGCCATAGACAATATACTTGATTTCTTCTCTTCCCTTAGTTATCTTTTTAATGGCATCTTGTACAAAGTGGTGAATATATCCAAATGGACGAAAAAGTACAATAAATAAGTGGGACACAATATGCACAGGCTGTGTCATGTTAAAAGGGACATATAAGCTTGCAAATAAAAAAGGCAATAAGAATATAGTTAACACCTTAAACACCATAAAATTACGCACGACATAGATTCCCGATAATAATACGATAATCGCTAATTTTATAAATGCTGAACGATCAAACTGACGCTTTCCTAATTTCATGGTATATAAGACAAATCCTAAATTAATGAAGATAGCCAAGGTAAAACCAAGACCTGGTTCGTAGTAAAGTATAAAAAGATTGGTTAATGCACCAACAATAAATGCAAATAATAATATCATTGTTCATCCTCCTCATATGCGATAATATCTCCTGGTTGACATTCCAAGATTTCACATAATTTTTCAAGTGTAGAAAAGCGAATAGCTTTTGCTTTATTTGTTTTTAAGATAGAGAGATTGGCATTGGTGATGCCGATAGCATCAGCAAGATCTTTGAGAGCGATTTTTCGCTGTGCCATTACAACATCTAGATTAATGACTATTCGTCCCATGTGTGCCTCCTTTATATGGTTAAATCATTTTCTTCTTTAATTTGAATGGCTTGATTGAATAATAGTGTAAGTACAAGACAAAAGACAGAAGCCATAAAAAAAACAAATACAATAACAACAGTCATTACTGAATTGACGACAAAAACCTTGCTAAAAAAAACAAGGGAAATTACAAAAGTTAAAATAGCCAGACGCAAAAGCCTGGAAACATTTTTGTGAATGAATACATCTTCTAAAATACAGCTCTTAAAAATCTTGCGCAATTCATCCAGCACCAAAAAGGCTAAAATTCCTGAAATATAAAGCAATACTAAAAAATACATATATAGTGGATGCTCAGGACCTAACATTGCATATCCAGAACCGATTTCATAACGTAGAACCGTTTTTACAATGGGAGGGAGAAAAACAAGTGTAACTAAAGCGGTAAACTCCAATAAAAGAATCAAAATGTGTGTAAGCTTTGCGACAAATGTCATGGGTATTTTTTCAACAAGACGTAACATAAGAACCTCCTTAATTTTGTATTCGATACTCTTGCTTTTTTTGTATAATAACACATAGTATATCATTAATCAATATATATTTATCGAAAAACAATAAAAAATAATTGAAAAAGAATAAATAAAGAGGCGTATACAAATGAGTTGTGAAAAAATGAAAAACATGGTACTATTTCAAAGTAGTATAGTAATATCAAAACTATTTTAGGAGTTAGTGATGGAAAGAACAAAACATCTAAGTTATCGTGCAAAAGTTTTTTTGCTTTTAATGATTAGTGCTGTAATACCCATTTTTATTCTAGGGATTTATTCATACAATACATATCGCATTGGGATTAATAAAGAAGTCAATCTGACCATAGAATCTTCAGCAAAACAATTAAAAATCCGTATGGATTCAACGATGAATAGCATTCGAAAATATTACCTTGAGTCTGTGCAGACAGATGAAATTCAATGGTTGATGAATGAAGATATTTGGTATTCGGATTATAGTAAGCTTATAAAGGCCCAAGATAAATTAAAAAGCACATACTATCTATCGGATTATATTACCGGATATACATTTATAAACTGGGATACAGGGTGGGTTCTTAGTAATCGGGGACTTTATCCTTTCTCATTAAGTTTAAATCCAGAACAAGTCCAAGCGTTAAAAGGTGACGGACAAGGTTGGATTAATAATATGGACCTAGTGACTCATCAACATCTGCGCCGCGAGGAAGTTGACTTGGAAGGTGTTTTGTTTTATGTGAATCTTCCGGTGACTCAAAATGAAAAAAATGCACTTCTAACGGTTAACGTTGATTTGAATCGAATCAATTCTGTTGTTCTTGATGAACAGGCTAATGTTGAGATTATCATTATTGATGGTCAAGGAAAAGTCGTGTATAGTACCCACTCTGAGATTTCTGATGCGTTGCTTTCAAACGTTGATACACGCAAAGATCAAACACAGATTAGGATCAATGGAAAGGAAAAATACCAGATCGGAAGTTTACAGTCAGATGTTATCGATTGGACGTATTATGTAGCCTGGGGAACAAAGAGGGCGGATGCTGGAGCGGCCAACATCGTTCTTATGACAGGAATTGTTTTATTGGGATTTGCATTGGTGATTGTTCTGGCACTTTTATTTACACGAGCAATCTATCGTCCGGTGCATGACTTAAGTGATTATGTAACAGAAGCGACGGAGATGCTTGAACAAGAAGTACTTGAACAAGAGCCAATAGAAGAGTATAGGGATGATTTTAGTCGAATATCCGGGAAGATCGATCGCTTAGTTGACAATACAACAGCATTGGAAAAGACGATTGAGAACCAAAAATCACAATTATGCGAGTTTTTTTTGACCCGTTTGATTAATGGGACATTGTATTCGGAGCAAATTGACATGTATGTTAAACAATTAGGCATTCAAATGCAGGCGCATTATTTGGTTATGACCATAGGTTTAAAAAATCTAATGAATGAAGATTATGATGAGATGAAGCAAGATGCACTTCGCCTTCAGGTGATGGAAACCATACCCGAAGAAATTCGAAAGCGTCTTGCCATGCCACCGGCAAGTAACTCTCGGGTGATAACAGCAGTTGTTACCGATAATGATATTAAAGACTTGGAGAAAAAAGCCATTGAAGTATATAAAGGTATTGATATTTTTGTTCAAATGGAATATCAATTTGCTATTAAAGTTGGGGTGAGTTCGGTATATTCTGACTTGAAGCAATTTAGAAATGCACACAGTGAAGGAATTGAAGCACTTAAAAATAATGAAGTGCTCCACGAGAAAAATACATCGGCGGACTTTGAAGGTGTGATGTTCTACACAGATATTGATCGAAAATATGAAACACGCGTATATGATCGTCTCATGGAAAGAGAAATTCGTGTAGCTGTAGACAGTGGCGATGAAAAAAAGGCGTTTGAGATTGTTGATCAATTTATTCAACATCTATTGAATCATCAAGTGGCGAAGATGGAGCAACAATTTTATATCCATCATTTTATGGATGAAATACTTATGGTTATTATCGAAGCCGGTATTTCACTGGATGATATTTTTATAGGTGGACGTATGAGCGTCTATCAAAGTATCCATCAGATTTATGATATAGAACGGCTGGGGAATTTTTATAAATATGGCTTGATTGTTCCGATTATTGAACAGTTAAATCAGCTACGGACTAGTAAATCCTCTGAGATTATTCAAGAAATAATTGCCTTGATTGAAGCAACGGGTGGAGATATAACTTTAAGTGAATGTGCAGAGCAGTTGAATTATCATACCACTTATATTTGGAAAGTCATGAAAGTTGAAAAGAACACGACATTTACTGAGTATGTAGCACAATATAAAGTGAAAGCGGCTAAAGAATTATTGCTCACCACATCAAAAACCATTGCAGTGATTGCCAAGGAACTAAATTATACCAATGCACAAAACTTTATACGCTTTTTTAATCGAATGGAAGGAATCACACCTGGAAAATACCGAAAAAAGAATAAAGAAAGATAATGAACCCCAAAATACACATAATCATTTTATTGATTATGTGTATTTTTGTTGTCAGGATGTTGATTATTCTCCCAAAAAAACAGGTCTAAACGAAGGTTTTCTTAAAAAAAGACATATTTTTGAACAAGTGTCAACATAATGAGTATAGATGTAACATGCGATGGATGATACTCTTAATGTAGATGAAACACGAACATAAAAGGAGGATATCATGGATCAAAATGGCGTGGCTGTGACCAAGGCAAACGTATTGCCAAAGCGTAGTAAAAAAGAAAAATATCAGGAGACAATAAAATATTTAAAACAACATAAATGGTTGTATTTAATGTTAATCCCGGGATTGGTATACTTAATTGTTTTTCGTTATATACCAATGGGAGGTATTATCATTGCCTTTCAAAAATATAATCCATATTCAGGCATATCCGGAAGCGAGTGGGTTGGACTGTATTACTTTAAGATGCTTTTTACCAGTCCGGATTTTCCAAGGATTTTGGTCAATACGCTAAGTATTTCCCTGCTGAGCCTTATCTTCTTTTTTCCGGCACCGATTATACTAGCACTACTATTAAATGAGATAAAACATGAACGCTATAAACGAACGGTTCAGACATTTATCTATATTCCCCATTTTATTTCGTTGGTTATTGTGGCGAGTTTAACCTATCAACTTCTTAATATTAATGACGGGATTATAAATCAAGTGATTGAGATGTTTGTTGGAGAAAAAATAAACTTCTTGGGTAAACCGGAGTACTTTAGGGAGCTTATTGTTGGACAAAATATTTGGAAAGAGACAGGATATGGAACCATCATATTCTTGGCAGCATTAGCGGGAGTTGATGTTAGCCTCTATGAAGCAGCGCGAGTCGATGGTGCTGGACGGTGGAAGATGATGTGGCATGTAACGCTTCCGGCTATTCGAGGGACAATCATTATCATGCTGATTTTACGTGTAGGATCCATCTTAAATACTGGGTTTGAGCAAATCTTTTTGATGAAAAATGCTCTAAATAGTTCCGTTGCAGAAGTGTTTGATACGTATGTGTACACCAAAGGTATTATTAATGCACAATATTCTTACAGTACTGCAACCGGTTTGTTCAAATCTATCGTTGGTATGATTATGGTTCTTGGTGCCAATAAATTAGCTAAAAAAGCCGGAGAGTCGGGAATTTACTAGAAAGGAGATCTGTATTGTGGCAAAAAAAACAGTGAAAAAAAATAAGATCAAAGGGTCAAAAGCAGACCGTATAACCAATATTATTATTTACATCTTTGTGGGACTGGCAGGAATAGGAACATTACTTCCTTTTTTATATGTACTGGCCGGGTCTTTTGCAACGGAAAAAGAGTTAACGGAAAAAGCCTTTTTCATTTTTCCGACAGTAATATCAACCAATGCATATAAGTATATTTTTGAAACGGGAGAGATATTTAATGGCTTGAAAAACTCTATTTATCTTACAGTTGTTGGAACAACCGTCAATATGTTCTTTACCACGACTTTTGCTTATCCATTGGCAAAGACTCATCTTAAGGGAAGAAACTTTTTCCTAAAAATGGTCGTGATTACGATGCTCTTTAGCGGTGGGATGATCCCAACCTTTTTATGGGTTAAGGAGCTAGGACTTTATAATAGCTTTGCTGGATTGATTTTGTTGGGGGCGATTAACCCATTTAATATGATTATTGTAAAAAACTTTTTTCAAGAATTACCGGCAGAACTTGAAGAAGCGGCGCGAATTGACGGATGTAATGACCTGCAGATTTTTTCGAAAATTGTACTTCCATTGTCAAAGCCAGTTATTGCATCTATTTCATTATTCTACGCGGTAGGGCATTGGAACAACTATTTTGGACCAATGATTTATCTAAAAGATACAAGTAAAGAAACGGTGCAGATTGTACTTCGACGCATAGTGCTACTAGCTGGTGGCGTACAGGCTGATGGAATGGACTTTGATATTTTAGGGACACCGCCAGACAAAGCGGTGAAAATGGCAGCAACGGTAGTAGCGACAGTTCCGATTCTAATGATTTATCCATTTGTTCAAAAATATTTTACTAAAGGCGTAATGGTAGGGGCCGTCAAAGGCTAATACCTTGCACATATTTGTGCCGGACTTGGCACGAGCATTTAAAATTTAAGGAGGAAGTTATGAAGAAGTTCAAAAAACCGATTACACTAATTTTAACACTAGCACTTGTCGTATCGCTATTTGCAGGATGCGCAAAAAATGACGAAAGCAGTACAGGTTCAAATTCAGGTGCACAAGAAAAGGATGAAAATGGATTAGCACAGATTTCGATGATGACCTTTGACTTTGAAGGAAGCCCTCTTTCCGGTGAACATTCAGAAGAAGTTATATCAACAATGGAAGAATATACACAAACAAAAGTAGATTTTACATGGGTTCCTGGGGATAACTATGAAGAGCGTCTAGGACTTACTTTGGCTTCGCCAGATGATATGCCGATGATTATTGCGGTGGGCAGTATGACTTCAGCGATTACAAGTGCTGCTGAAGCGGGAGCGTTTTGGGACTTAAATGATTTTATGTTTGATGCAGAAAAATATCCAAATCTATCTCAAGCAAACCCCAATGTCAACAAAAGTCTGACGGTGAACGATCAGTTAATCGGAGTCTATCGTGCACGACCTATTGGACGCCTAGGCATGGGATATAGAGCAGATTGGGCAGAAGCCTTGGGGATAGAAGAACCAAAGACAATAGAAGACTTATACGATATGATGTATCAGTTCACATATAATGATCCGGATGGTAATGGAATTGATGACACATATGGTTTGTCCTTATGTAAATATACAGGACCGCTAGATGTCATTCAGACATATTTTGGCGTTGGAAATGCTTGGGCAGAAGTTGGAGGACAACTTGTACCGATACATCAAACACCGGAATATATGGAAGCACTTAACTGGTTGAAAAAAATGTATGATGATGGACTTGTCTATGCAGACTGGGCTGTTCGAGATACATCAACGTGGAGAGAAGATATTCAAACAGGTGAATGTGGTATTTATATTGATGTACTTGACAGTTCAAGACGTATCTGGGATTACTTTATAAATAATGAGATTCCGGCTGTTGAGGGAACATCCTACGAATATGCAACGATGAATTTGGTTGGAACAATTAATGATAAAACATTGGCTACTTCTGGATATAATGGATTTTTTGTTATTACTAAAGCCGCAAAAACTGAGGAAGATGTGGCCGCATGCTTAAACTTCTTAGATAAGATGTCAGATGATGCAATGATTACACTTTCATCCTATGGACTTGAAGGCAAACATTGGGTAAAAGATGAAAATGGATATTTAGAAAGTTTGATTTTAGGAGATGCAGTTGCGGCAAAAGCGTTCTCAGCACTTAATCAAACGGTGGCGTATATCCCGAATATGAAAGCGACAGATATCGGACCAGAAATGACAGACCGCCTCATAATTGAAGAAGAGATTAAAGCGGCCAATGTAGACTACGCTGTATTTAACCCGGCAGCAGCCTATATCGTCAACTCTGAGACGTATTCCCTAAGTGGTGCAAACTTAGATGAAATTATTGATAATGCTAGAACACAATATATCTGTGGTGAAATTGATGAGGAAGGATTAAAAGCAGCTTGGGAAAACTGGGAACGTCAAGGTGGACAAGCGGTTATAGAGGAAATAAATGCACAACACAATTAATCAAAGTGTATAGAAAAAGGGCTATCTTTTGATGGCCCTTTTTGTCCTAGAACAATATCTCTTTGAGATAACGCGACAGAGTCGCTTTGTGCATCTCTAGGAAAGTCCTACTTTAGCTTTCTGCTTTAAAACTTAGCAGAAAGCGTCAAGAACCTTTCCCGCCACGAACAATATCTCCTTGAGATAACGCGACAGAGTCGCTTTGTTCTAGTTAAGCATGCTAATATGAAAGGGTAGAAGAATGTTGGATATTTGGATTAATGAAATATTAGATGAAACCATCACCTTGTCATGGGAAAAATTAACTCAAGCAACAAGTTATCACATATATTGGGCGGACTATCCTCATGATACGATGCAATATGTATGTCTTGGTACAACCTCCGCATTAAGCTATAGCGTAAAAAAGTCAACGCATGTACCGCATTATTTTAAAATAATAGGAGTCGATGAAAAGGGTGAAGTGGTGGCGACGAGTAAAGTCCTTAAGACACCAATATATCGACAGTTAAATGAGCAACTTGAAAAACTTAATCGTGGACTTATTGCAGTAAAATGTCATGAAGGTGTCTTTTTAAGTTGGCGGCTTATGCGCGATGAAGTTCATGGATATACGGACACGGGATTGTCAGGGGTAGATTTTTATATCTATAAAAATGAAGAAAAGCTGGTGTTGATTACAGAATCAACGAACTATATAGATGTAAAAGGGGTGCAGACAGATAGCTATGCGGTTCAACCTGTTTTTAAAGGTAAGCTAGGAAAAATGAGTCAAGAAGTGAAGCCATTTACATCTGGAAACGAATACATTGATATACCGATGGAGCCACCAGAATCAGGGATAACGCCAAAGGGCGAAAGGTATTTTTACCGGATTAATGATATGAGTGTTGGGGATGTTGATGGGGATGGCGACTACGAATATATCGTCAAATGGGATCCGAGTAATTCACAAGACGTTTCAATAAAAGGCTACACAGGAAAGTGCTATATCGATTGTTACAAATTGGATGGACGTCTTCTTTGGCGCTTGGATATGGGCGTGAATATTCGGTCTGGGGCCCACTATACCCAGTTTATGGTCTATGATTTTGATGGAGATCAAAAAGCTGAAATCTCGGTAAAGACCGCACCGGGAACTTGTATGACACGTTATCATGAAGACGGATCAATAAAGTCTGTTGACTATATCTCGATACCTAAGCGCGATATACTAGCAGGGATTACGCATGAGGACAATTATGTATGTAGTGCAGAGGATTATTATAACCACTTGGTACAGGTTTTTATGGATTGGCACAAGCACCCTGAGGTATGTAAGGGGCGTTGGCCACAGACGCTTGAAGCGTGCTTTGGCATAAAAGAACAGTATAGCTATCCACTCACACGTGAAGATGCAAAAGTTCTTGTCGATTATTTTATTGGAGTCTATGCACCAATGCGTAGTGAAAAAAATCATCTAGAGGCCTTTGAAGGATTTATTTATGAAGGGCCTGAGTATCTCACGATGTTTGCTGGAGATGGTAGAGAATTAGAGACGATAGCGTTTAAATTTGTACGAGAAGATGATGGATTGATGTGGGGAGATTATGCGATGGCCCGTATTGAGCCATGTAACCGTGTTGACCGGTTTTTATCCGGAGTTGGGTATTTGGATGGAAAAAACCCATACCTAATTATTGCGCGTGGATACTATACTCGAACAACCCTTGTAGCTTATCGTTTTATAGGTGACCATCACGAAGAATATTTTTCCATTGATTCGGGACATGTACCGATGGATAATCCGTTTAATGATCAGGCACACCTACATGAAGGAAGCGACCCGGTGTATGGCTGTTTGGCGGGGCAGGGAAATCATAGCTTTGCGACAGCAGATGTTGATCAAGATGGCTATCAAGAGATTATCTATGGTGCAGCCGTCATTGATCATGATGGCTCTGTCCTTTATAGCAGTTATGATGCGCTACCCAATGGACAGCGGGCTAAACTTGGGCATGGTGATGCTTTACATGTGGCCAACATTAATCCTGACAAACCGGGACTGGAGATTTTTAGTGTGTTTGAGGGGGCTGAGTATGCGCCGTATGGCTTTGCCCTACGGGATGCTCAAACCGGTGAAGTGATTTTTGGAGAATATGCCTTGACAGATTTAGGACGATGTATGATTGGCGATATTGATGCTAAAACGCGTGGGTTACAAGTTTGGGTGAATGAAACGTTTGACTGTTATGGAAATCCTTTAAAGGTTAATCTTCTTGGAACGAATCAATCTATTCGATGGGCAAAAGATTTGTCAACACAGATCTTAGATGGTGTAGATTATATACATGAGACCCATTCGGGTGTGATTAATGATAATGAACATGGTGTCTACTTAGCACCCAAAAACATGGCGACAAATAATGGCACCAAAGGAAATCCGTGCCTTGTAGCAGACTTGTTTGGTGACTTTAGAGAGGAACTTGTCCTAAGAAAAGAAGACAATACAGGGGTGCGCATATATACGAATACGGAATTGACAACACATAAACTTTATACACTGATGCATGACATACAGTATCGTACAGGGATTGCGTGGCAGAATAATTGCTATAATCAACCTTGCTATACATCGTTTTATTATGCACGTGATATGGAATGGAAAAACATATGGGAGAGATTAAATGGATAAGAAACCGATGCGAAAAGTATACTATTGTTTTCCGCAAGGAAAACACAAAGTATTTACACTTAGTTATGATGATGGACGTTGTGCAGATCGACGATTAATAGAAATTATGAATCGTCATGGAATTCGCGGAACCTTTCACCTAAATGCTGGATTAATGGGAAGTCATGACCGCGTTCCCAAAGAAGAAGTAAGCACTTTATATCAAGGACATGAAGTGGCAGCCCATACCTATAACCATCCGACGATTGCCCGTTCGCCTAGAGAAGAATTAATCGATCAGGTCATGCAAGATCGAAAAGAGCTAGAGGCACTGGTAGGATATCCTGTTCGAGGCATGTCCTATCCGAATGGATCATACAATCAACGCATTATTGAAGCATTGCCGCACCTAGGAATTGAGTACTCACGTGTGGTCGGAGGACATCAAACCTATCAACTGCCAGATAATTTTTACACTTGGCAGGCAACGTGCCATCATAATCGTCAAGGTATTGAACGTGCCAAAGAGTTTGTTGAGTTACATAAGACGCAGTATTTATATATGTTGTACATATGGGGGCATAGTTATGAGTTTGATAATGACGATAATTGGGAGACCATTGAAGAAATATGTCGAATTGTTGGAAACCAAGAAGATATTTGGTATGCGACCAATATTGAGATTGTAGATTATTTAAAGGCGCTTGATCGTTTGCAGTTTAATACAGAACGTACGCAAGTGTTAAATGCGTCCCATCTGACACTTTGGCTAGATGTAGATGGGAAAAAGACGATGATTCAACCCGGTTTGAACGTGTTGTAAAAGAGGTGATATGATGAGCAGCCCTATCCAAGTGGCATTAGTGGAGGAAAGGTTGTGCTGGACCATCCCGAGTTTGAAGCTAAGCGACTAGCACCCCATATTATTTATGAGGAAATTATATCGCCTGAGCAGGAGATACAGATAGAATTAGAATGGGGGAAGCCGCTCTATGCTAAGGCTTTTCCTGTAATGTCTCAGGAGCAACACATTCTCCTAAATCAGGGCATTGATCTTAAAGAAAATATCGGGAGTATATTTCGTGAAGAGGTCTATCATGAGTCGGGCTTGACGGCATATAATCGTAAACGCTTTTTAGCATGTGATCCTTATTGTAGATTGGAAGTAAAATTACCGCCCGGCTGCTATAAAATCATTGTGTTCATGGAAGTGCCGGTACGTGGACATAAATACTTTGACTATTTTGTGGATCCGCTAAATGCTAATGCGGTAGATTATTTTATTGAAACAACACATACACAATACAAAAAATACCTAGGTGAATTTTTTGGAGAAACCATCAAAGGTTTCTTTGCAGATGAGATTCATCCGACAGGATATGAAGATCAAGTTTTGCCTTGGTCACCTCAGATGCCAAGAATTTATCATGAAACAACAGGACGTAACCTATTGGATGAACTTCCGGCACTTTTTCTTGATGGTGTTGGCGATGTAGAGAGGATACGTCAAGACTTTTATACAAGTTTAGTGGATGAATTTATAGAAAGCTATGATAAGAAAATGTTAGCGTGGTGCCATGAGAATAATTTGCAATATATTGGAGAAAAACCGATTTTAAGAAGTGAACAACTGGCATATATGGATATTCCGGGTATTGATGCCGGACATCAAAAAGTAGGGACAACACCTGAGATGTTTAGTCAAAGATATCGTGCCAATGGAAAAATTGTTGCGTCAGCCGCACATTTTTATCATAAAGAATATGCCCTATGTGAAGCTTTTCATAGTATCGGTTGGGGGCTGGAGATACAAGATATGAAGTGGACCTATGATTGGCTCTTGCTTCAGGGGGTGACGATGTTTGTAAACCATGCATATTATAGTAATGCGCAAGGGCTTGCCAAACATGATGCGCCACCTTCGGGATTTTTTCAGATGCCTTGGTATCAACATCAAAAACAATTGTCTCAATATGTGAAAACGATAACTTCGGCTAGGGATGGTTGCAAACGCCCTATAGAGGTGCTTTTGGGGGATTTTTCAGTGCATACAAAAAATGGGTGTTTTGTACTGTGTGAAAAAAGGACAAGAGGAAAGCTAGGTCAATACCAGGCAATGGGAATCCCCCACCATGTCGGTGATATTCAATATAGTTATACAGTAACGGGAGCAAAGGATATAGATTGGCTGTCTATTGATGATCCAAAGTTCCAACAAAGTGCCATGCTTATCGTTAACGGACAAAATGTAGGTATAAGGACATTTTCGCCATATGTATGGAATGTAGAGAATATATGGAAAAAAGGGGAAAATCGGGTTGAGATTATTGCATCTACAACGCGATTAGGGTATTATGAAGATCAGCATTATATAGCAAATCATACTCCTTATGGAGCATACGTAACATATGAAAGGGATTTTGAATGAATAAACAAGAAATTATTAAAAAAATTGATGCTGTTGTAGAACGGCTTATGACATTAGGTGCGGCGGATAATGAAAAGGACAAGACCACCTCAGCAGAGGCGCACAAAAAAGGAATCATTGAACGTGATTTTGGTATTAAAGAATGGGATTGGCCTCAAGGGGTCGGTTTATTTGGATTAACAAAGCTACAAAGCTATTATAGAGATACACGGTATGATGACTTTTTAAATCAATGGTATTTGGATAATATTGTTCTTGGTCTTCCGTCACAAAATATTAATACAACGGCACCGTTTCTAACATTAAACGGACTTGCGCAGCGTATAGACGACCAGGGGTTTGAGCAATTGTGCATTCAAAGAGCAGAATGGTTAATGCAGCATTTGCCAAAAACAAAAGAAGGTGGATTCCAGCATGTCACAAGCGCCATTGGCGATCGCATGGGCGTACGCCTTAACGAAGGAGAGCTTTGGATAGACACCTTATTTATGGCAGTACTATTTTTAAATGCGATGGGGCATCGTCATAATCGTGTGGAATGGCGAGAAGAAGCGCTAAAACAAGTGCTTATACATATAAAATATTTATATGATAAAAAAACAGGGTTATTTTATCATGGATGGAGTTTTTTGCGCAATGATAATTTTGGTGAAATATATTGGGGACGAGGCAATGCATGGTTTACCTTTGGAATTATTGAATACTTAGAAGCCGCCAAGACGACCTTATCTAGAGCGACGCGAGAATATATTCAAGAGACCTATGTTGCACAAGTAGAGCGTCTTATTCAGTTGCAAGACCCAACTACAGGTTTATGGCATACTGTCTTGGATGATCCGACCAGCTATTTAGAAGTATCAGGTTCATCAGGAATCGCAGCGGGTATATTGCAGGGGATTCGTTGTGGATTTTTGGATGCATCTTATCAAACCTATGCCATGAAAGCCATTGATGCTATCGCAAAAGCAGTCGATGAATCAGGGACGGTTACAGGCGTTTCAGCAGGAACCGGGATTGGTATGGATGCTCAGCATTACAAAGATATTATTATTGCACCGATGGCCTATGGGCAATCATTGGGGCTACTTGCATTAACAGAAAGTTTGTATTTTATATAGTGTAATATTAAAAAGCTGTCCTATGTATTAATTTTTGATGCATAGGACAGCTCTTTGCTTTTCAATCGAGATAATAACACGTATAATAGGAGAAGGAGGTGTTTATATGGAACAAAAAATTCGTAGTATAAAAAGAATAACAAAAGGTCAACGAGCGGTTGATGGTGCAGGAGTACATCTTGTTCGCGTTCTTGGATATCATGACACAAAGGAATTTGATCCGTTTTTAATGCTTGATGCATTTGACTCAAAAAATCCAGAAGATTACATAAAAGGATTTCCATGGCATCCACACCGAGGCATAGAGACAATAACATATTTGATTGAAGGGCGTATTGAACATGGGGACAGCTTGGGTAATCATGGAAGTATCTTAGCTGGCGAATGTCAATGGATGACAGCAGGATCCGGAATTATTCATCAGGAGATGCCAAAGGCTTCAAAACGTATGTTGGGAGCGCAATTGTGGCTTAATCTTCCGGCAAAAGACAAGATGACAACGCCAAGGTATGGAGATATCAAGCAAGACCAAGTACCGATTCTTAAAGAAGATAATCATACAGTACGTATTATATCGGGTCAGTATTTAGGGCATCAAGGTGCATTTCAAGGACAGTATATTCAAGCGACGTATCTTGACGTTACAGTTGAGCCTAATTCAACATGGTCCTACACAACACCTAAAGATGAGAACTTATTTGTATACATTGTTGAAGGTGAGGCTGGGTTTGGTGATGCGTTAGATCAACTTATTGAAGAAAAACATGCGGTTTTGTTCACACAAGGAGAGCAGTTCTTACTACAAACCAAAGAAAAAAGTATACGATGCCTGCTTTTCATGGGAAAACCCCTGCATGAACCGATTGCTTGGGGCGGTCCGATTGTTATGAATACTCGAGAAGAGCTTGATTTAGCCTTTCGAGAGTTGGATGAAAATACATTTGTAAAACATAGAGAAAAAAGTAATTAGGGAACAATGGATGAAGTTCTATCGTCAGATATAGACGATATTTTTTAACGGGAGACGAACATATGAGCAAGGAAAAAATTAAAGAAGAACTAATAAGCTGGACAAAAGTCATTGTATTTGCAATGACACTGGCATATGTGATTAACCATCTGGTGATTATCAATGCCTATGTTCCTTCACAATCCATGGAAAATACCCTGCAAGTGAAGGACCGTTTAATCGCTAATCGATTGGCCTATCTTTTTAATGAACCCAAACGTGGAGATGTTGTTATCTTTGAGTTTGATCAAGATGGGGAAGAAAAACACTACGTGAAGCGTTTAATCGGCTTGCCGGGCGACATAGTCAATATCCGAGAAGGGAATGTTTATGTCAATGACCAGCTGCTTAAGGAGCCTTACTTGAAGGAAGCGATGGATAATAATGAAGAGGGTAACTTTGAGGTTCCAAAAGGATATTATTTCTTCTTAGGAGACAATCGTAATAAAAGTATTGATGGGCGTTTTTGGGTAAAACCGTATATTTCCAAGAAAGCTGTTTTGGGCAAAGTTGTCTTAAGTTATTATCCGAACTTTCGACTGATAACAGGACAAAAGGACAAATAAAAAGAAGGTTATGACATTTTATCCATGGAGTAAGTTGGTATAATAGTCTTATAAATCAAGTGTTTTACTTGGAAGGAGATTATCATGCAAACGTATATTGTTGATACAAAAAAGCAAAAAGCACAAATTAACCGAAATATTTATGGGCATTTTTCTGAACATCTGGGACGATGTATCTATGAAGGTCTATATGTGGGGGGAGATTCTCATATTCCTAATATTGACGGCATGCGTACAGACGTTATAGAAGCTTTAAAAGCCATGGGATTGCCCTTGCTTCGGTGGCCTGGAGGCTGTTTTGCGGATGAGTATCATTGGAAAGATGGAATAGGACCAAAAGAACAACGTAAAAAAATGATTAACACCCATTGGGGTGGAGTGGTCGAAGATAATAGCTTTGGAACCCACGAGTTCTTACGCCTATGTGAATTACTGGAATGCGAACCTTACATCAATGGAAATGTTGGTAGCGGAACCGTACAGGAAATGTCGGAGTGGGTAGAGTATATGACGTTTGACGGATTGTCTCCCATGGCTAAACTGCGTGAAGAAAATGGACAAAAAAAACCGTGGAAGGTAAAATACTTCGGTGTTGGTAATGAAAACTGGGGCTGTGGGGGGAACATGCGTGCAGAATACTATGCAGACCTTTATCGTCGATATTCCACCTATACAAGAAACTATGGTGATAATCAATTGTTTAAAATAGCAGGCGGACCCAATGTTGATGACTATCACTGGACAAAAGTTTTGATGGAAGTTGCCGGACCGTTTATGGACGGCTTAAGCTTACATTATTATTCCTTTGTCAATAATTGGGATAATAAAGGCTCGGCAACACAGATGAGCGAAATGGATTATTATCGTGTCTTGAAAAATACATGGAAAATGGAAGAATTGGTAACTAAACACAGTCAGATTATGGATCAATATGATCCTCAAAGACGTGTGGCACTTATAGTTGACGAATGGGGAACATGGTATGATGTTGAGCCAGGAACTAATCCTGGGTTTTTGTACCAGCAAAACAGTATGCGAGATGCACTCGTTGCCGGCATTAATCTGAATATTTTTAACAAGCATGCGCAGCGGGTACGTATGGCCAATATTGCACAATTAGTCAATGTGTTGCAATCGGTGATTTTGACGGAAGGTGAAAAGATGATAAAGACACCTACTTATCATGTTTTTGACATGTATCAAGCACATCAAGATAACCAATTGCTTGAAAGTTATATTTCAACACCTGATCTTTTGGTAGATGATGTTACAATTCCAGCCATTACTGAGTCTGCGTCTATCAATCCTTTAGGGCAGGTTGTTTTGACCTTGTGTAATTTGGATTTAAGCCAAGAACAGCATATAGATGTGCATACTTTAGGGTATCAGCCAAAAAAAGTGGAGGGGCATATTCTTCACGGTGCTATGGATGCGCACAATACCTTTGAAGCACCCAAGAATCTTACAAAACAAGAATTTGACCAAGTTGTGTTAAATGACAAAGGCTGCCATATTATACTTCCCGCATGCTCCGTTGTTCGCCTGATTCTTGAAGCATAATGGGAACTTGTAAACGATGTTATGCCTTTGTTGATGGAAGCGCTGATCTATATACAGCGATGCAAAAGCATATGAAAAATCTGCCGCCTGAGATGAAGTGTACCCAAGAAGTATATGAACGACGCTTGGGCCAGTGTGAGGCGTGCGAAAAACTTCAAAATGGCATGTGTGCATATTGTGGTTGTTTTGTCATCTTGCGAGCGAGTAAAAAAAATCAATATTGTCCATATCCAAAGACCCCTAAATGGTAGGGGTCTTTTAGTGCATTATGTCAAAGATGAGGGCAAGAAAATAGGACGTATCTAGGACGAAAGGATGCAAAATAAGGAGATATACCTATGAAAAAAGCCTTGTGAACATGGGTAGAATATACTATAATTTAGTTTATGGTATACGTTTTTTGTAAACTTTGCCATAAGCCGGCATATAATATTAGTTTACATTGAGTTTGGAATCATTTTTCGACACATAAAGATTAGAGAAGCGGATATAGCCTGTTTTATTAGCGGAACGAAGCAGAGAAAACATACAGGAGGCTATATCGATGAAAAAAGTTCTAAGTATTCTTATGAGTTTAGCAATGGCTTTATTAGCATCAGGTGCAGCACATAAAGTAATATAATATTAACATGCCGGCTTAACAAAGGAGCGTGGCTGATGAAACAAAAACATAAAAAGACGATTATTTTAAATAGTATATTAGGAATTATATATTTTATAGTAGCTTTTATTTTCTACCAGCAATTTGGTATAAGCGACTGGAAGCAACTGTTGTTTTGGAGTGTCCTTGCCATTGTTGCAGAATCCTTTGTCGTGGTATCTTCGGCGGGAACATCCACATCGGTGGGGACAGCAATCTATCTGTATGCTGCAGTTCTTGGAACACCACTGGATGTTATGCTGGTCGTAACCTTAGGGGTGCTGCTTTGTTTTCCGGAGATTAATGACAAACGACGCCATATTTTGAATACGCCACTGTATAAAATGTTGTTTAATGTTTTTAATATATCCCTATCCATGGGACTTTCCAGTGTGTTTTTCAAATTTTACCAAGGGGACTTTAACATTGTGGTCTATGCATTTGTAATGTTTGTTGTTCTTGCGGCAGAAGAACTCATTAACGGGTTTATCTTATATCAATATTTTTCGATTCAGCTAGATGATATTAAGGCGCGAGATATTTTGAAGGATATTTTAGGATCATATCTTAATTCCATTGCAATAGGTACACTCGGAATATTTTTAGTGTTTGCAGACTATACTTATGGCAAATCCATTGTTATCATATTGTTTATTCCAATTTTATTGGCTAGATATTCGTTCAAATTATATTATGATTCTCAACGAATGGCAATTGATACCATACATGCGCTTAATGAAGCGCTTCATGCAAAGGATGCCTATACTGGGGGGCATACAGGACGGGTTCAACAATATGCCATGGATATAGCTAAGGCATATAAATTGACGACGCACCAGATTGACACAATTGATAAGGCGGCGTTATTACATGATATTGGCAAAATCGGTATTCCGGATGATATACTCAATAAAAAAGGTAAGTTAACGGATGAAGAGTATCGACGGATACAAGAACATGCAACAATTGGCGGGCATATTATAGGAAGTGTACATTCCTTGAGAAAGATATCGTTGATTATTATCCAGCATCATGAACGTTATGATGGTAAGGGATATCCCAATCAGTTGTCGGGAGACCAGATAAGCATTGAAGCGGCAATTCTTATGATTGCAGACAGTTTTGATGCCATGACATCGGATCGCCCATACCGTAAAGCGTATACAAAAGAGTATGCGATTAAGGAATTAATAGAAAATGCTGGGATTCAGTTTCATCCCAAAGTGGTCAAATGCTTCGTAGAAGAAGTGCTGTCACAGCCTGGATATAATGTAGGGGACGCTACGGCGGAGATTGTTGAAATTGACCAAGTACTGGAGGCACAAAATACTTCGGAAAGGGCAAAAGAGGCATGATATTTGAAGGAATTGTTTTAGCCGTTATTTTTGGATATCTTCGAAAAGGGCGAATAAAAAATTTGGAAAATATCACTATACAATACTGGGGGGCATTTATTTTTGCCTTTGGGATGCAAACGATAGCCTTTGTGATTGCATCGATACCGGAAGATGGATTTTATCTATTGCATATTGGAAGTTATGTTCTTATTGTGTTTGTCTGTATAAGAAACCATCGATTCATAGGAATGTGGCTTATGGGTATAGGAACTTTCTTAAATGGCTTGGTTATTGCACTAAATCATGGTATGATGCCTGTTAAGCTCCCAATAGGAGCGGAACCGATTTTTGACCGAGGGCACATGCTCCTAACACATACAACGCAATTGGGATTTTTAGCCGATATTTTTGTTATAGAGATTCCTAAACTATCCACTCGAGTGATGAGTGTTGGGGACTTTATAATTGTTGTTGGTGTGTTTCATCTTGTACAACAGGGCATGCAAGCAAAAAGGGAAAACAATACGGTTTAAAATAGAATGGACTTTACTGCTAGGTATAGTCTTTTTTTCATATGTCAAGGCAAGCTTCCTGATGTAAATAATATTTTGGCAAAATAAGGCGCTATAGTCGCGTTGCAGATAGTGTAAGGAGAAAGAAATGAAAGCAAAAAACGCCATATCACTTAAATCAAAAATTATTGTACTTATCGTATGTGTGTCAATACTACCGATGGTTGTTTTGGCAATTATGGTGTCATATAACTATAATAATATCATTAAAGAGCGTTTTGTATCTTATGCCCAAGGTAATATGAGCCATGTGACGGCAACCATTAATAATGAGCTGGAGGGCATGCAAGAGTCAGTGCGCTATATGCTTCAGGACCCAACATTTAATGATGTCATTGTAAAGCAACCTAACGTGGAAGAAAACTCCCTTGAGATGTTTGACCTTATCCGAGATATTAAATCGTATCTAAGTACGATTGTCTTTGGTAAGAAAAACTATGATGTAGGGGGGATTTTCTTCTATAAAACAGACCAACATGTCTACTATCCAAAAGAGGTTGGATTAATTGATCGCAATGAGATTCCTGTTGAAGAGATGGCTAATCTAGCAAGAAGCAGCGTTAAAACCCAGTTTTATGAAACTTATGTCGATGGTCAACTCAACGTATACTTGACGCAGTTATTGTTGCACAAGGATAGCTTCAAGCCAATTGCCATGATGTATTACCGCATTGACCCGGAGTACTTAGAGCATATTTTAGAAAATATAAATATTCAGTCGGATGAGTCCATATATTTATATGCTGATGAGGCGCGTGTCATTGCATCCAAAGGAACCGTGCGTAATGACCACAAGATTTTAAGTGAGGAATTTAGAGAAAAAGAGCCGGGCTTATATATCCAAACAATGGATCAAGAGGAATATTACATCATTACAGATCGTATTCCGACGCTAAACTTATCTTTGATCACCCTCGTTTCATCGAAAATGTTAATGCAAGACTCCGAAAAAATTATACGCCTAGGGATTATATTGTACTTGGCAATGGTACCTTTTTTTATATTGATGGCATATGTTCTTTTTCGTGTGATATTAAAACCGATGCGAGAACTCACATCAAAAATGAAGGCGTTTGAACGAGGAGAACTGGATGTCAAGGTGCCTGAAACGCGAACGGACGAGTTCGGCGTTGTTTATAATGCATTCAACAGGATGACCCAAAATATTAATCGACTTGTGAGCGATGTGTATGTAAAAGAGCTGGCAAAAAAAGATGCTGAGATATCGGCACTTCAAGAACAAATTAATCCGCATTTTTTATATAATACGTTGGAATCTATTAATTGGCGCGCTCAACTTGCGGGCGAAGAAGAAATTGCACTCATGATACAAGCCCTTTCAAAGCTGATGGACGCATCCACAAACCGTTCCAAACGTAAGGTTATTACAGTAAAGGAAGAAGTCGGATACTTAAATCAATATATGTATTTGATTCAGATGCGCTATTCAGATAGCCTAAAATATAAGCAGACCATTGATGCATCCATTCAGGATGCACTAGTACCCAAGCTTCTTTTGCAACCCTTAATCGAAAATGCGGTTAAGCATGGCATAGAACCGATTGGTGAAGGGTGCATCGAATTGATTGGAAGACGAGAGGGTGAACGATTAGAATTTATTGTACGCGATAATGGCAGTGGGATGGATGAAGAACAGTACAAGAAAATACAATGCATGATTACCGAAGAAAAAGGTATTATGGATATGAAAAAAGGTGAAGGTGCAAGTGTTGGGCTTCAAAATGTATTCAGACGAATACAGTTA
The DNA here is from genome assembly GCA_002382805.1 of Clostridiales bacterium UBA4039. GTDB lineage: Bacteria > Bacillota > Clostridia > Lachnospirales > Vallitaleaceae > UBA1351. Next base: position 43,517 of record DGAD01000053.1, on the reverse strand, counting down.
ATATATGGCAATGATGCAAAAATATGGATTGAGAGCAGTCAAAATGAAGGAACATCCATTATGATTAGCTTTCCGGCGACTTTAGACACGATGACAGAATAAGGAGACAGTATGGGAAAATATAAGATTTTTATTATTGATGATGAACCGATGGTAATCAAAGGGCTTAAAGAACTTGTTCCCTGGGAGGAAATCAATTGTGAGATTTGCGGCACAGCAAAAAATGGTGTAGAAGGATTACAGTTGATTGCAGAACTAAAGCCGGATATTGTTGTAAGTGATATTCGAATGCCGAAGTTAAATGGATTGCAAATGATTGAAAAGCTAAGGGCGGTAACGAAAGAGACAAAGTTTATTGTATTGACAAGCTATCGTGAGTTTGACTATGCGCAAAAAGCCATTGAACTGGGCGTTATAAAATATTTATTGAAGCCGACGAATATAGAAGATATAAAATCTGCTGTAATCGAAGCAATGATGCAATTAGATGATGAGCGTTCCAAAGAAGACGATGTTAAACGCTTAAGGAAAAAATTAATTGAGACCATCAATGTCTTTGATGAAGAGGCGATTGAAGAAGCGGGGAATGAATCGAATAAAGAACAGGTGGATCAGACAACGCCCTTAAAGGAAGACGAAAATGAATCAAGAATTAAGTATTTAGCGGTTCAAGCAATTAACTATATGAAAGAAAATTATAGCCACAAACTGGATCTTCAAGAAGTTGCAGACCATCTTCTTATTAGCACATGGTATTTGTGCAAAATACTCAAACAGGAACTGGATAATTCTTTTGTGCAGCTGCTTAATGAGATTCGCGTTCAAGAAGCGAAACGGCTTCTTGTCGAGACCCAATATAAGGTTTATGAGATAGGAGAGCTTGTAGGATATACAGACACACCGTATTTTACGAAGACTTTTAAAAAGTACACAGGTGTAACTCCTAACCAATATAGAAACACGAATTATGTCTAGGTAATATAAGAATAAGACAATAAAATGGGTATCGATTGGACAAAATTGTGCAATTGTACAAGAATAGACAAGAAACAACAAGATTGACTTCTTAAATATTACCAAATGAAGTGTTAATATATAGGTACAGTAAATGTTACAAAATATTATATCTGTAAAGGGAGGAACACAATGAAAAAACTTTTATCACTAGTACTTATGGTAGCACTTATGGCATCTTTGTTTGTAGGATGTGGTCCAAAAGAAACGGACACTAGCACAGACGCAGGTAGCTCAAGTGAAGCAACAACAGACGATGCAGGCGCGGCAGATGAAACTGAAGACGCAGGCGAAACAGAAGAAGTAGCACAAGACGTAGAACTTCGAGTTGTAACAATGTTTGGTGGTACAGACCCATCAACAGAAACATTCGAACAACAAATCAAAGATTTTATGGCAGCAAATCCACATGTAACAATTATTAACGAATCAATGACATCTGTCGGAGATGAGTATAGAACAGCTGTAAAAACTGACTTCTCAACAGGAAACGAAGCAGACGTTACATTCTTCTACACAGGAGCTGACGTAAAAGGAATTATTGAAAGTGATAGCGTAGTACCTTTGTCAGAAGTTCGTGAAACATTCCCAGAAGTTGGAACAGCTATTTCAGAAGGTATCCTGGATTCAGTTAGAGAATTTGATGGTGAAGTATATGCGTTACCATTAACTGGTTTCTATGAAGGATTATTTATCAACAAAGGACTTTTTGATGAATATGGCCTTGAATACCCAACAACTTGGGAAAACATGGTTAAAGCGATTGAAGTATTCAACGAAAATGGAATAACTCCATTTGCAGGTCCTGTAGCACAATCACATTACATGATTGAGCACTTCATTCTTGCACAAGCAGGTGTTACTGAGCACCAAAACATGTTAGACGGCGACGTTCCTCAATCATGGGTTGATGGATTAACACTTATTAAAGACTTCTATGACATGAAAGCGTTCAGTCCTGATGCGATTTCAATGGAAATCGAAGCAGCACAAAACCTTTTCCGTCAAGAAAAAGCAGCTATGATCTTAGAAGGTTCTTGGTTCATCGGTGGATGTGATGAAGCACTTCAAGAGAAAATGACAGTTATTCCAATGCCTACAGCGCCAGGTGGAGCAAAAGATCCTTCATCTATCGTTGCTGGATATTCAAGTGGATACTATATCTCAAGAAGATCATATGAAGACGAAGCGAAGCAACAAGTTGTTATTGACTTAATCAACTATTTAACATCAGCAGATGCAATTAAAGCGATTGCAACAGCAAATGGTGGAACACCAAGTGCGGCTGTAACAGTTGAAGGTCTTTCACAAGTTGCATTAGATGGACATAAGATTGCAGCAGCAGCTAGTGGTCTTACAATGCCAATCGACTCTCGTCTAAAACCAGAAGCATTTAACTATATTGTTAAAGAAGGTGTTCCATTCATCGCATTTGGTGAAAGAACAGCAGAAGAAGTTTTAGCAGAAGTTAAAAATATTCAGAATCGTTAAAAAAACTATAGCAGCATATCGATATCTATCGCCGTGCTGCTATATTTATACCCAAATAACGCAATAAACTATAAAAAGAGGTAATAAAATGAAGCTATATGAAAATAAAAAAACAATTTTTCTTTTTTTGTTTCCGGCGTTGCTTTTTATGACAGTGTTCTTATTTTATCCATTTTTCATGAATATCATAAAAAGCTTTTATGCATCGGATGGGTACTATAATTCAACATTTATTGGTATTGACAACTATACACGAATGCTGAACGACAAAACTATGCACGTGGCAGTCAAAAATACATTTATCTTAATGGCATATATCATTATTTTTGAACTTGGTATAGCCCTTATATTAGCAGTACTGGTTAATGGTATTTCAAAAGGAGATCGTTTCTTTCAAACTGTTTTCTTTTTCCCGATCGTTATTTCTGCAACAGCTATCGGTATGATGTTCAACTTGTTTTACGCATATGATGGTGGTCTGTTAAATAATATAATTGTTAACCTTGGCGGAGACCCCAAAGTGTGGAAAACAGTTGAAACAGCTCTGGAAATCATTGCCGTCCCGACCGTTTGGCAGTATGTCGGTTTCTATTTTGTCCTTATGCTAACAGCGATTAAGCAAATTCCAAAGTCATTATATGAATCAGCCATGCTAGATGGAGTGACAGGGTTTAAAAAATTGATTTATATCACTATTCCACTGATTCGAAATGTTCTGATTACATGTCTTGTATTGGCAATTACAGGAACCTTAAAAGTATTTGACCTTGTTCTTGTCATTACCAATGGGGGCCCAATGAACTCATCGCAGGTTCTGGGATTATATATGTATCAAAAGACATTCATTGATGAAGCCTTTGGCTATGGCGCTTCCATTTCAGTTGTTATCGTTGTCATCGGACTAGGTGTTTCATTCATAGTGAATCGAATATTTAGACAGGAAGAATTTACGTATTAAGAGAAAAGAGGATTAACATGAAGAAAAGTAGAATTTTGTCAAAAATTATGTATATCGTTCTAGCTTTTTGGGCGTTGACAACAATCTATCCACTCGTTTGGGTTATAATCAACTCATTCAAAGATACACAAGAGATTGTTATGAATTCATTTTCGCTTCCCCAACGCTTTTTTTTAGAGAACTATCAAACAGCACTTGAAAACAATATACTTCAAGGGTATGCAAACTCCCTTATTATTTCTGTAACGGTTGTGTTTTTTGTATTACTGTTTGGATCTTTAGCAGCATATACATTGGCACGTTTTCGATTTAAAAGCAAGATGGTTATACAAGGGTTGGTTATATCATCACTGATGATTCCTATCTTTGCAACAATCGTACCTGTATTTGGAATTTTGTTGAAAATGAATTTGTTTAATAACTATTTGGGGCTTATCCTTCCACAGATTGCTGGAAACTTAGCCTTTACAATTTCAACGTTGGCAGCATATATGACAACGATTCCGATTGAGATGGAAGAAGCAGCATTTATAGAAGGATGTTCAGCATATCAGGTTTTCAAAAAAATAGTACTACCGATTACAAAACCATCATTAGCAGCTGTAGGAATATTCGTTTTCTTATGGTCATACAATGATTTGTTCTCGGCACTTATTATTCTTCGTACACGTGACAAAATGCCGATTAACGTATTGCTTACGGACATTAGTTCACAATATGGAACGGATTACGGGTTAATGGCAGCGGTTATTGCAATTATCGTTGTTCCAATTGTAACTGTATATATCTTTGCACAACAATTTATTATCGAAGGTATGACCTCCGGAGCAGTGAAAGGCTAGGTGAGAACATGATTAAATTTGGAACAGGTGGCTGGAGAGCCATCATAGGTGATGAGTTCACACGTGAAAATGTTATTCGCATTGCACAAGCTGTTGTAGAGATGATGAAAGATGAAGAGGTGGCAGCACCGGGTATCGTTATCGGCTATGATCGACGGTTTTTATCAAGACGAGCAGCGCATTGGCTTAGTGAAGTCTTTGCAGGAAACGATATTCGTGTATGGTTAGTTGATACAGAGGCGCCAACCCCAATTATTATGTATGCCGTTGAAAAATATGAATGTGCATACGGAATGGCGGTAACAGCGAGTCATAACCCAGCAGAATATAATGGGATAAAAGTCTTTGTTCGTGAAGGACGTGACTCAGATGTAACGGTTACAGACCGTATCGAAATGAAAGCTAACAATATTAATAAAGAAGAGGTAAAAACGCTCATCTATGAAGAGGGGCTTAGTGAAGGAAAAATACAATTAATCAGTCCGTTTAATGATTATATAGATACGATTCTTAGTATGCTTAATGTTGAAGCGATTCGTAACAAACATTTGAAGATTCTTCTTGATCCAATGTTTGGTGTGTCAAAAACATCATTACAGACCATTTTAATGTCCGCACGTTGTGATGTAGATGTCATTCATGACCGACATGACACTATGTTTGGTGGACGATTGCCATCACCAAGTGCTCAAACATTAACGCGATTAAGTGATTTTGTAGTTGAAAAAAAATATGACCTTGGTATTGGAACCGATGGAGATGCAGACCGTTTAGGTATTATTGACGAAACGGGAGAGTTTATTCATCCTAATAAGATTATGGCCTTACTCTATAATTACCTTCTTGAGTATAAACATTGGGAAGGTGGCGTCGTACGTAATATCGCAACGACGCATCTACTGGATGCCATTGCCAAAAAACATGGACAAGAATGTTATGAAGTTCCAGTAGGATTTAAATATGTCTCTGCTAAAATGCAAGAAACTGATGCTATCATTGGTGGAGAAAGTAGTGGTGGTTTAACTCTAAAAGGGCATGTCAATGGAAAAGATGGAATTTTTGCTGCAGGTTTACTTGTAGAGATGATTTCTGTGACAGGAAAACGTCTAGGCGAAATGCTTAAAGTTATTGAAGATACTTATGGATCTTTTGAGATGACAGAGGCTAATCTAGAGTTTCATCCAAAGGAAAAAGAGCGCTTGCTAAACTTATTATATGAAGAAAAAAGCGTGCCTGACTTTGGGAAAGTGATTGATCATATTAGCTATGATGATGGTGTTAAAGTATACTTTGAAGATGGTGGCTGGATTATTGCCAGATTCTCAGGAACAGAGCCGTTGCTTCGAATCTTTGCAGAAGATTCAAGTGCAGACATAGCAAATACATACATACAAAAAATGAAGGAGTTTTTGGAGATATAGGAGGCATATATGTTTATTGCAGATCAAGTATTTGAAAAAATGACATTGAAAGAAAAAATTGCTCAGATGTTTCTTCAATACTATCAAGGATATGACAAGATGCCGGAAAAATTTGTTGAAATGAATCGTAAGGACCAATTGGGCGGATTCATTTTTTTTTCTGGCAACAATGTCAAGAGTCTAAGTCAGTTAAAGAAAATGACTGAAGAAATCAACAGCCATGTTACTGAGAGCAAACATCAAATTCCGTTTTGGCTAACCATTGACCAAGAAGGAGGACAACTTACAGCAATCTTTAACGAAACAACAATTTTTCCAGGTAATATGACGTTAGGTTTTGCTAATGATAAAACCTTGGCATATCAACAAGGACGTTATGTTGCGAGAGAATTACGCTACGCCGGAATTAATCTATGCTATGCACCGGTTTTAGATGTAGATTATGATGCGAAAAATGGTGTGAGCATTGTCGATAACCGCAGATATTCAACAGAGCCACAAGTGGTTGCGGATATGGGAACAGCTTATATAGAAGGAATGCAAGAAGAAGCGATATTTGCCTGTGGAAAACATTTCCCAGGAATGCGTATTACAGAAGTTGATACACATTTTCAGGTAGATAGAAACCCGGAGCCAATGCAGCGCTTGGAGACGGTTGAAATTTTACCGTTTAAACAAGCGATTGAAAATGGTTTGAGTTGTATTATGACACACCATGGGATTTTTGAAGCTATGGATCCAGAACTACCTGCGTCGTTATCACCTAAGGTTGTAGGCTATCTACGAGAACAACTTGGTTTCAAAGGATTAGTGGTGACCGATGATTTAGTGATGAAAGCGATTCTTAATGAATATGGAGAAAAAGAATCTATCAAATTAGCCATTAATGCAGGTTCAGACCTTATTATATCCACATGTGCATGTGATTGGTTTGTTGATTATGTGTATACATGTGTTGAAAATGGCGAGATTAGTGAAGAACGAATCAATGATTCGGTATATCGTATATTAAAGGCAAAAGAAGCCTTAACCCGTGAACAAGCAAAGCCGGAGCATAAGATCAAAGAAATTGATGCGGCACAAGGGAAAAAATTATCAAAAGATATTGCGCAAAAAGGTATTATTCTTTACAAAGGAACACAGGAGGAGCTTCCTGTAGATATCCAAGGAAAAAAAGTGGGGATTGTTTTTGGGAATCCGGCACGACTTGTAATGAGTGATGCCACGAATCTGTATGATATATCACTAAAAGACATATTAAATAGAGTCACAGGACATCAAGAAATCAAAGAGGCAATTATGCCTTGGAATCCAACGGATGAAGAGATCATTAGTTTAGCAGATGTGGGAATTATCTCAGATGTTATTGTATTTAGTACAGTTAATGCATATCGTTTTACCCGTCAGCTAGAGGTTTTAAAAGAAATCCGTAAATATTGTCCAAATAAACCTATTATTGCAATTGCTTCAAGAAGTCCGATGGATGCAGAACATCTAAGTGAGTATGCGGATATTGTCATTAAGACAGGGGGCATTATCGAGAGCACGTTTGAAGCTGTATTTGAAAAAGTGTTTAAAGGTAGGTGATCCATAATGAAAAAAAATGTAGAAAAGTATTTACGTATGTATCATGAAATTATGTCAGGCGACAGTGTGCTTTGTGAAGGTAAGATTCCGGGGGGGTATTTTATTGATAGAGATATAATGATGTTGCCAACAGATACAGGTGATACAAGATATCCATATGGAGCGGACGGATTTAACTATTGGACCTATGGATCTGGCTATATCCATTGTAATGAAGGGTTATTTTCTCCTTTTTTACGTGCAAGTGAAGGTGCAGAACCAAAAATTGCTTTTTTTGCAGGCATACAAGGTGAAAACCACAAGTTCTCTTGTTTGTCAGTTCCCATTATGCAACAAGAGCCTCAAGAGCTTGTTCGCTTTACCGTATTTAGTAAAGATAAGACATATTATATTACAGATACGGATAAGCTGACAACGGCATTAATTACTTATGTTAAAGGTCGAAAAATTTATTATAAGTTGATATTGATGAACAAAACGGGACAGCCGTTGACTGTTTTTTCGAGTGCTTACTTCAATCCTTTTTTGAAAAATGCATTGGTTGAAAATTCAACAGACCGATGGTTTAGACAAGTACGTTATCATGAAGATCAACAATTAGGTTATTTTAATATTGAGACATATGAAGAGCGTGATCGGGATTCAATGGCAACGAACTATGGAGTTATTTATACCGATGTAGATAAACCTGAAAAGGTATTAAGTGCAAGTCATACGACATCGCGTTATCAGTACGTTGGCGGGGCGAGATCTTCCTTGCATACGGCGAAAGTGTTTCAAGAGGAAGCGTTGGCAGATAATGTTCATGCAACGTCATTTACTGAAACAGGAATTTGTGGAGATTTTATAACATACCGTCTTGAGGATACGATTGAATATCATGTGGAGATGCGTTATGCGCGAACAGATGAAGAGTTTGCTGCATTGACACACACTCAAGTGCAAGAAAAACCATCAGAAGTAAAAGAGCAGTTCTTAGCACAAGTTGATGGTGGTAGAGATATTAATTCGGCAATTATGAATGGCTTTTTACATCATTTAAAAGAACAAGTAACATTTTGTTCTGAGATTAAAGGGTATATACAATTATCACATTTTTCTTTGATTGGAATTCGTGATATTTTCCAGGCGCTTGAAGGGTATCTATACTATGAGCCGGAAAAAGCAAAAAATAAAATGTTGGAAGCACTTGATTTTACAAGTCTAACAGGACAGCTTCCCCGTCAATATTCTTTGCCGGAGCATGAGAACAGTTTGCCGGCAATGGATTTACGTCCATTTATTGACCAAGGTGTATGGGTTATTTCAACGATTATGACCTATCTGAGATTTACTAATGATTGGTCGCTCTTAAACGAGCAATGTGGGTACTATGATTTTGTTGATGTACATAAGCACATAGCTAAAAAGAACGATGTCAAAGAATCTGTACTTATGCACTTGGTGCGTATTATGGAGTATCTTCTTGAAAATCGTGACCATGAACATACAAAATGTGTCTTAGCTCTATATGGCGACTGGAATGATGCGCTTGATGGACTGGGAAGAAGCCAAGACCCGAACAAAGAGTATGGAACAGGCGTCTCTGTTATGGCAACGTTACAAGTGTATCAAAATCTCTGTGAAATGCTGGAAATAATGGGATATCTTAAGGATAAACCAGAATATAGCCATTTGTATGAGATTTTGAACGAACGAGAAGAAGGCTATCAGAAGGCAAAAGAAGAAATTATTGAAGGATTGCTTGCGCATGCAATCGATGGCGACCACATTATCCATGGTTGGGGCGACCAAAAATCATATCTAGTAGGTAGTCGCAATGATCCTGATGGAGTGGCGCGTGATGGTTTGACAAGTCAGGCGTTTTGGATTCTTTCAGAGTTCATGAAAATTGATGCGAATTATCCAAAGCATCGAGAATATATTTTAAAAGCGTATGAACGTTTAGACTCAAAATATGGCTATAAAACATTTGAACCGTATTTTGAAAAAGGCGTTAAAGGTGTTGGACGAATACCAAATCTTCCAAAAGGAACTGCGGAAAATGGCGCAACCTATATTCACGCGAGTATGTTTGGTGCGATGAGTTTGTTTGCGATTGGAGAAGGAAAGCAAGCTTGGGATCAGCTTGAAAAGCTGCTTCCGTTTACACATGATACAGTTTCAGTGTCTCCATTTGTCGTTCCAAACTCCTATGGAGATAATGAGGAGTTCCATATTGATGGAGAATCAATGCAAGATTGGCAAACAGGAAGTTCGAACGTACTTTTCAAATTATTGGTGCGCTTTGTATATGGATTCGAGCCAACCTTAGGTGGGCTAAAAATTCAGCCAAGCCGCTATCAATATTTTGATAAACTATCATTTAAGATTAATTATCTAGGAAAGAAAATTCATCTTAAGTACTCGGGAAAAGCCAAAGAAGAAGCAACAAACCGAGAGTTCAAAATGAATGGAGAAGTACATAAAGGTAATGTTGACCCATATATGCAAATGGAGACATTGTTCATTCCGGATGAATGGATACAACGATCCAATGATGAGATTCTTATAGAAGTCATTGATAGATAAAAGAGGATTGACAAGAGAAATATCCCATGATATATTTAAGTTAATAAACTTTACTTATGTAATTGGCGGATGTTTTAGGAGTTGACATGGTGTATAAAGGAAGCACACAAACAGATGTAAAACGTGATAATCAAAAGATGATTTTTTCGCTTCTTTTTGAAAATGGACCGATGACTCGAGCTGAACTTTCTAAGGCGCTTGAGTCATCGAAGCCTACCGTGTCAAAAAATGTAGCGGAACTGCTTCAAACAAAACGTATTATTGAAGTGGGCAAAGAAAAAACCGCTGTAGGTAAAAAAGGAATTCTGATTGATGTGAATCCGAATTACCAATATGTCCTGGCAATTGATTTGGCAAAAGACAATTTTCATTTGGTTGTAGCCAATTTACGTGGACAATGGCTGCTTGACCAAAGTGTCTCAGTTGAAGAGGTTTATGATCCTGAACACGTTCATAATTATTTAAGGATTTATTTTGAACAGGCAAAAAGTGTGAATATTGATCTGACAAAGATCGCACAGGTAGTGATATCTTATCCAGGTGTTGTCGGGCAAAATGATGGCTACTATTTAACAAATGTTCAAGATAAGGAAGTTTTATTGCATGAAGTGAAAAAGTTTTTACGGGCGAAGAACTTTAATACTATTTTTGTTAAAAATGATATTAATTTAGCTGCTGTTGCAGAAAAGCGTTATGGAGTACTTCAAGATGAAGCAAACTTATATTTGCTAAGTGCACATATAGGTGTTGGGATTGGCATAATACTCAATCATCGTTTATATGAAGGTGAACGTAATGCAGCAGGGGAAATAGGCTTTATTCTTCCGAAAAAACAACAAGACGGACAATACTATACTCTTGAAGAGCGGGTAGGCTTACCTGCAATTATCCAACGTTTTCAGGAGCTAACAAGACGACAGGAATCCTTTAGTACCATTCAAAAACACTTGGCTGTCCAAACAGACTCTCAGTTGATGGACTTATATGATGAAATTCTTGAAGAATTTGCGGTGGCCATTACAAATGTTGCATTGGTTTTAGATATACAAAAAGTTGTCTTGACCGGACATGTTTTTGATTTAAAAGATACGATGATACTTGACTTACAAGAACGTGTGAACCGAATGACACCGATTGAGACCAACATCTATCGATCAATGACGAATCATGCTTCAATCAAAGGTGCAGTACTTGTGGGAATAGAACGAAGTATTGAGCAGTAAGTTAATGCATACCCTATAAGTTAATAAAGTTTACTAATGGAGGTGTAACATGAAGGCGATAAAAAATGGAAAGCTATACTATGAAGGAAAATTTCAAAGTGAAAAAGTTCTCTTGTATTCAGATAAGATTGAAAGTGTTTTGTCCCAAAGTGCATATGAGGATATAAAACAACATATTGATGAAGAGATTGATGCAAAAGGTGACTTCATTGTTCCGGGATTTATTGATGTACATATTCATGGATATCAAGGGGTTGATGTTATGGATGGAACAGTGGCATCCCTTAATGCGATGAAAAAAGGACTTGTCGAAAATGGAGTGACGTCCTTTTTAGCGACAACGATGACGATGTCTAAGCCCAAAATTACACAGGCGCTAGAGGCTGTGCGCGATATAATGAAAGAACAGGAAGCGACAACCTATGGTGCAACAGTTGTTGGAGTACACTTGGAAGGTCCATTTATCAATCCGGCAAAAAAAGGTGCTCAACCAGAAGAATATATTATTCGACCAGAAGAAGATCTGATTAAACCGTATTTAGAAATGATTAAAGTCGTAACGATTGCGCCAGAAGTAGAAGACAGTCTAGACTTTATAAAAAAATACCATAACACAATCAATTTTTCCTTAGGGCATACAAGTGCGACATATGAACAAGCGATGGAAGCTTTTGAATGTGGAGCCTGTGCAACAACACATACTTTTAATGCGATGACAGGAATGCATCACCGAAAACCAGGAGTTGTAACGGCTGCATTGACATCGGATTGCTATACAGAACTTATTGCAGATAAGTTCCATGTACATGAAGGGATTTTTCCTCTTTTTGTAAAGGCAAAAGGTCTACAAAAGATACTGCTGGTTACAGACTGTATGCAGGCAGGTGGCTTGACGGATGGTGAGTATGAGCTTGGCGGACAAAAAGTAACAGTAAGTGACGGTAAATGCTTATTGGATTCAGGAACGATTGCCGGAAGTGTTCTTAAGCTGAATGACGGCTTAAAAAATTTCCATGATAATGTTACGCAACGTCTTGAGGAGATTATACCGGTTGTTACATTAAACCAAGCAAAATACCTTGGATTAGAGAATGTAATCGGCTCACTAGAAGAAGATAAACAAGCAGATATAGTCATTATGAATGAACAATTTGAAATTAAGAAAACAATCGTAAAGGGGACAACAGAATATGAAAACAATTGATATGAACAACATGAAGATCATCAAAGTGAAAAACTATGAAGAAATGAGTCAAAAAGCAGCAAAGCTAGTTGAAGCGCAAGTACTTGTTAAGAGAAATAGTGTATTAGGCTTAGCAACAGGTTCAACACCAGAAGGTATGTATCAAGAATTGGCAAAAAAGTATCGTAACGATGAAGTGGATTTTAAAGATGTGGTTGCATTTAACCTTGATGAGTATTATCCGATATCTGCAGATAATGATCAAAGCTATGCCCACTATATGCGAGAGCATTTTTTCCAACATGTTAACATCCAAGAAAACAACAGAAACATACCGGATGGGTTAAATAAAGATGTTGAAGCAAGCTGTCGTGCATATGACCGTGCATTAGAAGCAGCAGGGAATGTTGATTTGCAAATCCTTGGAATCGGAACAAATGGACATATTGGCTTTAATGAACCGGATGAGCACTTTGCAGTGGGGACACATTTAGTGGACTTGAATGAAAAAACCATTCAAGATAATGCAAGATTTTTCGAGCACATTGATGAAGTGCCAAAACAAGCTTTAAGTATGGGTGTAGGAAGTATCATGCATGCGAAGAAGATTGTTCTGTTAGCAAGTGGTAAAAACAAGGCAGAGGCGATAAGAGCTATGGTCAAAGGACCAGTAACGCCAGAACTTCCGGCATCAATTCTTCAGATGCATCAAGATATTACACTAATTATTGATGAAGAGGCTGCATCTGAGCTATAAAAAATATACAATACTTTTAACGATAATGTAAAGAGTGGGTTGATAACAACAGTATGTGTTATCAATCCACTCTTTTTTTAATCTCTACAAGGCCTACTTTAGCTTTCCGCTTTAACACTTAGTAGAAAGCGTCAAGGACCTTTTTAGTTAAACTATTGACAAAAAAAGAAAAAACGGTATAATAATAGATATTGATAATGAGAATCGATATCAAAGAGAGGAGCGTTACTATGAGTATTGTTTTAGTTGGCGGACATGATCGAATGCATCGTCAATATAAGGTTTTATCAAAAGAGTTTGGACATAAAATAAAAATCATGACACAAATGAAGACGGAATTTACAAAGCGTATAGGAAATCCCGATGGGATTATCGTCTTTACAAATACAGTATCGCATAAAATGGTAAAGCATGCATCAGAAGCGGCGAAGAAAAACAATGTACCTATTATTAAATGTCATACAAGTAGTCAAAATGCACTCAAAGCAGTTTTGGAAGAATTAGAAAGGATGATATAACAATGAAAACAGTGATTATATATTGGAGTGGAACAGGTAATACAGAGATGATGGCAGAGGCTTTGCATAAAGGGATACTAGAAAACGATTCCAGTGCCCAGTGTATACGTGTTGAGCAAGCAACACTAGATCAGGTTAAAGAGGCCGAGCTGGTCGTGCTTGGGTGCCCTTCGATGGGAGCTGAAGTCTTGGAAGAAGATGAAATGGAGCCCTTTGTAGATTCGATTCAAGAGGTCATTGCCAATAAAAAAATCTTGCTTTTTGGTTCGTATGGATGGGGAGACGGAGAATGGATGCGTGATTGGGAAGCGCGAATGGAAAGCTATCAAGGACATTTGATTGCTGAAAGTGTGATTATTAATGAAACACCGGGAACACAGGAACTGGAAACATGTACAGATATCGGAAGAAAAATATCCCAATAAAGCGAAGAAAGGAATGCTGATGCGCAATCAATTAGTGGTCGATTCATACTATACAATGGAGAGTTATGATGACTTGGAATACCTACTATGCAAAATTTTATTTCATAGCGCACCAACACTCTTTGGAGGAAAGGTTGCATCACTTATTAGCTTTAAACAGAATCGAAGAAGAAATGTTCTTCAATTATGGAATCAATATCGAAAAGAGATTAAAAAGTATATTCCATTAAATTTCTGTGAGTTATCGCGTGATGAAAAACATGTCGTGGTCTTATTTTACCATTCAAAACGGCTAGGGAAGAATTTAAAAGAGACGAGTTGTCATTGCTTTTTACAATCCTGTGGATATGCCAGTCCACAGGATATCAAAAGTTCTCTTAAGTGCCTTAGACAACGTTTTATGAAGTCATGCCCTCATGAAATAGGTGTGTTTTTAGGCTACCCCATTGAAGATGTCAAGTGCTTTGCCAGTGGTAAAAATGAAGAACCGATGGTGATTGGTTATTGGAAAGTGTATTCTAAAGTTCAAGAAGCGTTAAATATATTTGCACAATATGATCAAGCCCGCGAAGATGTATCAATATCTCTTCTTGAAGGGATACATCCAACGCAAGTCGTAGAGAAGCTCTACCAAGCAGTTTCTTAAAATCGACTAAAAAATATTGACATTGATGTCAAAAGGTTATATACTAAGTATTGCTGTACTTATGAATCAATGGGATACTAAGTATGGTAATTATATATGAGATAAAGTTTCCGTGCAGCCGGGGAGATAGCGGTGCCCTGTACCTGCAATCCGCTACAGCAGGGGTGATGCTAAACTGAGACTTTCATTTTGTAAGGCTGCCTCGTAAAAGTGGTGTTGACGGTTGGGTCTTACGCAACAGGAATCTGTGAACCGTGTCAGGTCTTGACGGAAGCAGCACTAAGCAGAACCTCCTGTGTGCCGTAAGGGTGCCTGATCAGAGCTAACTATATGAGTAACGCTTATGGGTGATTGGCGAAGGGCAGCGCACGGATTTAATTTTGCCTTTTACAAGTTTTGTTAAAAGTGGTATGCTATTTAATGAAACTTGTTTTGATATAAAAGTGAGGGATATTTTATGAGTTACCAAGCTCTATATCGTAAATGGCGACCGGATCATTTTGATGATCTTGTAGGCCAAAATCATATTGTTAGAACGTTGACAAATCAAGTCGAAGCAGGGCGTACGTCCCATGCTTATCTTTTTTGTGGAACAAGAGGAACCGGAAAGACATCAACAGCAAAAATCTTTGCACGTGCCGTTAACTGTGAAAATCCTATACAGGGAAGTCCATGTAATTCTTGTCCGACATGTCAACATATGCTTCATCATCAAAATATGAATGTCATAGAGATTGATGCGGCAAGTAATAATGGAGTAGACAATATTCGTGAAATACGTGAAGAAGTGCGCTATACCCCGACAGAAGGAAAATACAAAGTCTACATTATTGATGAGGTGCATATGCTAAGTGCAGGTGCCTTTAATGCGCTGTTAAAAACGCTAGAAGAGCCACCGGAACATGTGAAGTTTATCTTGGCAACAACAGAACCTCATAAAATACCCGCAACAATTTTATCCAGATGTCAACGATATGACTTTAAACGGATATCTACAGAAACCATTGCAGCAACACTAAAACATTATCTAGAAGAAGAGGCGATTGAAGCGACAGATCGTGCGATTCATTATATTGCAAAAGTGGCCGATGGTTCCATGCGTGACGGTCTTAGTGTATTGGACCAATGTATTGCGTTTTATTTAGGAGAAGAGATTACTTTAGATAAAGTATTGGATGTGCTTGGAGCTGTGGACACGGACGTGTTTTATGAGCTTACAGAAGGTATTATTTTGCGAAGCACAAAGACGGCAATGGAGGTTATTGAACGCATCGTCATGCAGGGACGTGATTTGAGCCAGTTTTTACTGGACGAAATTGCGTACTTAAGAAATCTGCTTGTGGTCAATACCATTGCAGATTCCAAAGAATTATTGGATGTATCAGATGACGTCTATGATGCCTTAAAAAAACAAAGTGATCAGGTAGAGGAAAATCTAATTATACATCTTATTAAATCGTTTTCGAATCTAGAATCACAGATAAAATACATGACGGGAAAGCGAACATTGATTGAAATTGAATTAATTAAGCTATGTCAGCCAGAATTAAACACAGAGCAAGAGGCAGTGTTATCAAGACTCCATACCGTAGAGCAACAGATACATGCCGGAATGCTTAATGCAGAGCGCTATGCACAGATGCATCCGAGTGATATGGGAGCCCACACACAAGGAGAATATCAACAACAGCCTCAGCAGGTTAAACAACAAGTCGAGATTAATACGGATGCATTTCCTGAGGACATTCAAGTGGCGATTAAGGGATGGGCAAAAGTGGTTACAAGTACAACCGGATTATTAAAAGCAACCTTAAAGGAAGTATTGCCCTTTTATATGAATGACCAAAAACTAACCCTTGTGTGTAAGAATAGTGTCCAGAAAAATACCTTGTCAGAAGAGCAATATTTGAGTAAAATAATAGATGTACTTGAGTCTTTATATAAAAAGCGGTTTGAACTGAATGTCATTGAAGAAACAGAATATAGTGCATCCAGTGAAGGAAACTTTGAAGATATTGAACGAGCAATTCATAAGATACGTAATAAAATCAACTTTGATGTTGAGATTCAGTAGATATAAGGAGGAATTATTATGGCAAAAAGAGGCGGTTTCCCAGGTGGCGGTATGCCAGGAAATATGAATAATTTGATGAAGCAAGCACAAAAGATGCAACAAAAAATGGCAACAATGCAAGAAGAGTTGGATAGCCAGGAATTTGAAGCGGTTGTTGGTGGTGGCGTTGTTAAAGCCATTGTCACAGGTAAAAAAGAACTCAAGACCGTTACAATTGATCCGGAAGCAGTCGATCCAGATGATGTTGAAATGTTAGAGGACCTTATTGTAGCAGCGGTTAATCAAGCAATTAAAACAGCAGATGAAACTGTGAATAAGGAAATGTCCAAATTAACAGGAGGCTTAGGTCTGCCTAATGGTATGATGTAATCATGGATTATTATGGAACACATATACGAAAGTTGATTGAGGAGTTCTCAAAGCTTCCAGGTATTGGAGCAAAGACGGCGCAGCGTCTGGCTTTTTATATGGTTAACCAGCCAGAAGAAGCGGCAGAGCGTTTTTCAAAGGCGATTGTTGAAGCTAAAAAAAATACCCGTTATTGTGAAAAATGTTGTACCATTACGGACGATGCATTGTGTCCGATATGCCGAAGTGAAAAACGCGATGGCTCGACAATTATGGTGGTTGAAGAGTCAAAAGACTTGGTAGCCTATGAACGTACAAAGCAATATACGGGATTATATCATGTGCTTCACGGAGCAATATCTCCCATGCTTGGCATTGGACCTAATGATATCCGCATCAAAGAATTGGTGACGCGTATAGGTGCACAAGAGATTCAAGAAGTAATTTTGGCGACCAACTCAACGGTGGAAGGGGAAGCGACAGCTGTCTATATCAGCAAAATTCTTAAACCCCTTGAAGTAAAAGTTAGCCGAATTGCTAATGGAGTGCCTGTAGGCGGCGATTTAGAATATGTGGATGAAATTACTTTATTGCGTGCACTTGAAGGGCGCAAGACACTCTAAAGAGGATTATAAAATAACCGAAGGTATTTCGGTTATTTTTTTGTGCAGTTTTGCCGATGTAGATAGTAGAGAATGGAGATGATACAATGGCAACGAATATGATGATTCAGTCGATGAATGGAAAACCCATTGAAAATATATTAAATCAAGGAAAAAATATGAGCTCCCTTCAATTATCAACAGGGGATCTCTTTTATGGTGAGATTATCCACATGGATGATCAAGAAATGAAGATAAGCATTGATCATCAGTCAAATTCACAGGAAATGCTCCTGCAGATGAAAAATGCATCCCAAGAATTTCAGGTAGGCGAGACAATAGCGTTAAAAGTAGTCGAAGCAACAAAAGACATCTTAAAAGTATCTGTAGAAAAGCTGGAAACAGCAAATAAAAGTAGCCAAAATCACGACCCGACCAAAGATACGCTTCAAGTAGGAAGCACAAAACAGACGATGCTTCAAGAAGAAAAACGTATGGAAGATACGGAGGCTATGACCCAAAAAAATTATGCTCAAGATTTTGCAGAGCAGGTAAAGCAAATTGAGACATCGTTATCAGAAAAAGAATATATGGCACTTTTAAAAGAAGGATACGATTTGACAAAAATGAGTGTTCCCATGTTAAATCAGTTTTTAAAAATGCATCATCAACATACAGGTGGGGACTTTACGAAAGCTAATGTGGATAAGATAAAAAAATTTGGAGATAAAGTGGATAAAGTCAAGCAAATGGATACACCAGATGTGGTTAAGTTTTTGTTGGGCAATAAAGCAGCGACAATCTCAGAAATGTATAAAAGCTTATACTCAGGAGGTGAGCAACTACCGGAGTATGTTATGACAGAAGCCGATTATGAAAGTATAAAAAGTAGTGCACATCAGATGATTTCCAAGATACCAACCCAAAATGCACAGGAACTTCAGGCAATGACAAAGGAGCTGGTAATGCGTGGAGGTGCCTTAGACCAACGCAGTTTGGATGTCCTTGGATTTTTGAACCAAGAACATCAAGGAGAAGATGTTCTAAAGATGGCATTATATCAGTATGAAAACAATGCAAAGCTTGAAAATTATAGTATCTCTAAAGGGGAAAGCGTGGATACAATTATGTCGCGCCAAGAAATCGAACAAACACTCGAAGAGATCCAAACGATTACAACCAAGGATTTACAACATGTATTAGCGCGCAATAAAGCGGCAACACTTGATAATATTATCAATATCCGTTTGGACCAAGAACTTCAACCTAATGAGGCGATAACAAATGTACAAGACATTGAAGAAAGCCTGGATAGAGAAATTGAAAATCTAAATATCTTACGATATCAGATGACCTTTAAGGCGGCGCTGCGATTAAGTCTTCAAGGGATTAATATTCGAACAACGCCATTAGACTCACTACGTAGTGCGACCCAGCAAATAGCAGCAGAGCATATTCCAAGTGATGACATACAATCACAAGAGGCAACAGAAGGTTTGGAACAAACCCAGGTAATGACACAATCGCCACAACAGGTATGGACGTTATGGCAGTCGAATATGGCGCGTATTAATGGAGCGACAACGCAACTGATTGCCGATGCGTCCCAAGCCTTGCCAACCAACCAAATATCGATTAATACATTGCTTGCCAGAGCAAAAGCAGGTACAGAGCGATATGATACACTTCGTACACAGGTTCGACCGGATTTGGGAGACCGAATCGAGAAGGCGTTTTCAAATGTGGATGCCATATTAAAAGATTTGGAGTTAGAGACAACGCTTTATAATCAGCGTGCTGTGGAGATTTTAGGACGTAATAATATGGAGATAACACGTGAGAATATCCAGAAAATAAAACTGATTGACTTACCGTTGCAAGAACTTCAAAAAAATATGATGCCCCAGCATATAGTATCCTTTTTAAAAGAAGGAAAAAATATAATGAACATGCCAATAACTACGTTGACACAAGCGGTGAATAATAAAACAAATACGACGCGAATTAATCCTGTAGATCAAATGATTAAAGAGCTACATCAACTTTTAAAAGCAGAAGATGTTCCAGAGGCAACGAAGGAATCGGTTATTGGAGTTTATCGACTCATGCATACGATTTCGTCGACCCACAATGCAGCGGTTGGTTTTTTATTGGAACATACATTGCCTGTAAATCTAGAAAACCTCTTTGAAGCGTCTAAGTATATTCGTCAAACCCAGCATCAAGAAGGAAAAATGGATGTTACCATCGATGATGCGACCGGATTTTTGGAAACGATTAAGCAAGAAGGACCTTCAATTATGGAACAAATTGTGACCGGATACTATGAGAAGGATATGGAGCTTCAAGCATTTTTGGAACATCCATCTAGTCCTGAAGATGAAGTCGAGAGCACTTTGCAAGAAATACGTGATAAAGTACAAGCTTTGGATTATGATAAAATCGATCAGATACTGTTAAAGTTAGATGGACTAACACAAACGGATGGTATGCAGTCGATGGATAAAATTATGCATTTGACCATTGATGAGATTACGGTATTAGAACAAGTGGAAAAAGATCCATTTATGTTTAAAATGCTGTTTGAAGAGATGGTGGCAATTGCTCAGGAAAGTGATGTAGATAATACATGGATTGATCCGCTTTTTCAATCATATATGAACAGTCTTGAACAGCAGACAGGCGAAGAAAACGGACGTCGAGATATTTACAAGCAATTAGAGCAAATCAAGGAAGATTTTTTGGAAAAAGCGTTAGAGAGACTGGTTGAAAAAAACGACGGGGAAGGTCGTGCACGATCTTTTTCTGATGTGACGCAAGAGATTGAAGCGTATGGGGGACTAGAAGAAAAGCTTTTAGAGGATGAGAGCTATCATACGATTCCGGTGATGATTAATCAACAAATACAACAAATGAATGTGTATTATTTTGAACAAGAGCGTCGTCAAGGCAATCAAGAGGCATCCTCGTCCATATATATGCAGCTTACGACAGAGCATATGGGGACGGCGAATATTCGTATACGCTTTTCAGATGTACCAGAGGTGACCATGTTTGCAACAACAGACAGTGGTAATCAAAAGATGCAAGAGTATGAAGAAGAGATTCGTCACGCTCTTTTGGAGCTGGATATGTCAATTCGAACCATCACCTATGCCTCTTTTGAGGTACCTAAACCTATGAGATTCAATGGGGAACAGACAAAACGAAACCAACCTATACGTCGATATCAAGAGAGTCGTTTTGAGAAGGTGATATAATGGCAAGAGATGAAGGCATTAAAACATTAGCAGAAAAAATGATAGAGCTTATTGGTAAGATGGATCAAGAACTTGGGTTTGAAAAAGAACAAGAGGCAACAGCATCTCCAATGCAACAAGAGGTAAACATCGAGAAAATTCGTCAAAAAGATTAATTTTTTTACGAAATCATCCGATAAAGGTAGAGAAGAGATAATATTTTCAATCAGAAAGGTGTGTACTTATGAGAATTAACCATAATATACCGGCGCTTCGAGCTTTAAATCAATTGAATCGGTCCAATAGTAAATTAGACACAACATTAGAACGTCTTTCATCAGGTCTTCGAATCAATCGAGCAGCCGATGATGCCGCAGGTTTGGCAATCACTCAAAAGATGGACACGCAAGTAAGAGGATTGGAACAAGCGAATCGAAATGCCATGGATGGCATATCATTAATACAGACGGCAGAAGGTGCATTAAATGAAGTGCATGCGATGCTACAAAGAATAAGGGAATTGGCGGTTCAAGTTTCTAATGGTACTTATGATGCGTCCGATCGAGAAGCGGTGCAAAATGAAGTCAATGAGTTACAAAATGAGATTCAACGAATCTCGGATGATACAGAATTTAATGAAATGAAATTATTAAATGGAAGCGTTGACCGTCGTACATTTTCAGAAGACGAAACCGTAGGCAATATCGTGTCCATGAGTGATACGGTGACTCCTGGTGAATATGCTTTTGAAGTGACACAGGCAGCAACCCAAACAGAAGCAGTGGGTAGTGGCGTTGCCGCAGGTTTCTTTGATGGTGATGGTAAAGCAAGTATTGGTGGCGTGATTAATGTTAATGGAGAGCAAGTTGAAATTCATGTAGGCGACACAGCCGATGAAGTTTTTGGAAAAGTGAGAGATGCGTGTGAACGTGTTGGTGTCACATTAACATCATCGAATACACCGTTTGCAAATGGTGAAAGCTTGACTTTTACCCATGATAAATTTGGCGTGGACTATGACCTTGAAATCACTGGGACAAGTGATTTACTCGCAGGATTAGGCGTAGATGCTCCAAATCTGACGGTTACAAATGGGACGGATATAGTCGTGACGACACCGACAGGATTCCCTGCGGATATGACGGTTGAAGCGTCTGGGAATGAAGTCGTATTTAAAGCATCGGGTAACTTTGAATTACGTATAGCAGGAGCGGGTGCGTTAGGAACAACGACAATCAATATTCTTGAGACAGGACCATTAAACCTTCAAATTGGTGCTAACGAAGGACAATTTATGGAGATTCGTATCCAAGAGTTGTCACCTAAGACATTGCGATTAACGGAGATGAACTTAGCGACAGTTGAAGGGGCTCAAGAAGCAATAACGATTGCAGATGAAGCGATAACCACAGTTTCAAGTGTGCGAGCTAAACTGGGGGCCTACCAAAATCGTTTGGAACATACGATTGCAAACCTGCAGTCCGCCGGTGAGAATATGACAGCGTCTATGTCAAGAATCCAAGATGCAGATATGGCATATGAAATGGCTCAGTTTACTCAACAAAATATTATTCAGCAAGCCGGAACATCTATGCTGGCACAGGCAAATCAGAGGCCACAATCATTGTTACAGCTTCTACAAGGATAGGTGATTAAATGAACAAGGAACTTGTTAATGAATATCAAACCCGTATTGTTAATGCCAGTCGTAAAGAGCTTTTAGTTATTAATTATGAAATGCTTTTATCAGAGATTGAAGAGGCTCTTGAAGGGCTAGATAGTGATAATAACCTTCGCTTTGAAAAGGCTATGCATATGGCGCAAAAACTTCTAAGAGAGTTAAGTGAAGGGTTAAATTTTGAATATGCAATATCAAAAGAGTTGCTGTCGCTTTATATCTATGTGAATAAACTTTTTTTGGATGCACAGGTCCATGATCTAAAAGAACCTTTAGAGGAAGCGGTGACAATTATCCGTATCCTTTTAGATGGATGGAAGCAAGTAGAAAGCGATGAACAAGAGCCGGTTATTGCCAATGGACAAAAGGTCTATGCAGGATTGACTTATGGTAAAGCGGCACTTAATGAGTCGGTTGATTCTAAACCTAATCGAGGCTATAAGGCTTAAAACAGAAGAGAGTGATATAAATATTCAACAAAAAAGAGCTATTGCGAAAGCAAAAGCTCTTTTTTAATCGTTATGTATTATTCTGGTTGAGGAGCATCTACAGGACATACGTCTGCACAAGCGCCGCAATCGATACATTCGTCAGCGTTGATTACGTAAATAGAATCGCCTTCTGAAATAGCACCAGTTGGGCATTCTGATTCACAAGCACCACATGAAATACAATCGTCATTAATAATGTAAGCCATCCGTTACACCTCCTACTTAATCTGTTAACAGTCTCATTTTATACCATATAAACAATAAATACAAGATGAAATTTTTAATAGTCTTAATCTGTATTTATTCGTTCATAACAACGTGTTTATTATGTGTTTTAAAAATATCATATGTTCGTTGCATGAGAGCGGCACTTGGTTCAGGAGTATCTTTTAATGTATAGTCTAGTCCAAGCTCTTTCCACTTGTATCCACCCATTTGATGGAATGGCAGAAGCTCGATTCGATCAATGTTAGGATAATTGCTTAAGTGTTTGGACAAGCCTGTGATTGCTTCTTCTTGATCGGTTAGATCAGGGACAAGAACATAACGCACCCATGTAGAAATATTTTTTTCGCGCAGGTAGTCTAAAAACTTTAAAGTAGGTGCCAACTCAACACCGGTCAGATTTTTATATTTTTCAGGATCAAAGTGTTTAATATCTAATAATACAAGGTCGGTCAGGTTAAGAATTTCTTTGACTTGATCATTAAAAATATAACCGGATGTATCAATGGCGGTATGAATACCGTGTTTTTTTAAGCGCATGAAGAACTCTTTGACAAAATCAAGTTGTAAAAGGGGTTCTCCCCCGGTGACGGTAACACCGCCACCAGAATAATTCATGTAAGATTTATATTTTAAAGCTTCTTCAACTAAGTGATCTATGGAGGTGTCTTTTCCGTCTTTCATAATCCAAGTATCAGGGTTATGACAATATTTACAACGTAATGGGCATCCTTGAGTGAATACAACGAAGCGAATGCCGGGGCCGTCAACGGTTCCGCAAGTTTCGATGGAATGGATTTTTGCCATTGTTTTACCTCCTTATTTGAATCTATAAACTAAGCACGTTCGTGGAAAGTACGATTAATAACGTCAAGTTGTTGCTCACGAGTTAATTTGACAAAGTTAACAGCATATCCAGATACACGGATTGTCAACTGAGGATATTGCTCAGGATGATCCATAGCGTCAATTAAAGTTTCTTTGTCAAAGACGTTAACGTTGATATGATGACCGCCGTCATGGAAATATCCGTCAAGCATTCCGACAAGGTTGGTTACACGCATATCTAAATCTTTTCCAAGTGCTTTTGGAACAATAGAGAATGTGTAACTGATACCATCTTCAGCGTGTTCAAATGGTATTTTTGCAACAGAAGCCATAGATGCAATAGCACCGTTGTGGTCACGTCCGTGCATTGGGTTAGCGCCAGGAGCAAAAGGATCGCCTGCTTTACGTCCATCTGGAGTTGAACCTGTTTTCTTACCATAAACGACGTTTGAAGTAATAGTCAAGATACTCATTGTTGGAACGGAATCACGATAAGTCTTGTGCTTACGTAGCTTATTCATAAAACGCTCAACGATATCTGTAGCGATAAGGTCAACACTATCATCATTGTTTCCATATGCAGGATAACTGTTAGGTTCAACTTGGTAGTCAACAGCAAGACCTTCATCATTACGGATAACTTTTACAGTTGAATGCTTGATTGCAGATAATGAATCGGCAACAACTGAGAGTCCGGCGATACCACATGCAGATGTTCTTAGAACGTCACGATCATGAAGAGCCATTTGAAGCTTCTCATAAGCGTATTTATCGTGCATGTAATGAATGATGTTTAAGGTATTGATGTAAAGTTGAGACAACCAATCAAGAATTTGGTCGAATTTTGCCATAACTTCGTCATACTCAAGTACATCAGAAGTAATAGGTGCAAACATTGGAGCAACTTGTGTTCCGCTTTTTTCGTCAACACCGCCATTGATAGCGTATAATAATGCTTTTGCCAAGTTGGCACGTGCGCCAAAGAACTGCATTTGCTTTCCGATAGGCATTGCAGATACACAGCATGCGATACCATAGTCATCCCCGTAGATTGGACGCATAAGATCATCGTTTTCATATTGGATGGATGAGGTGTCGATGGATACTTTTGCCACGAAACGTTTGAAAGCTTCCGGCAATTGTTCAGACCAAAGCACAGTTAAGTTTGGTTCTGGAGCTGGTCCGAGTGTATATAATGTATGCAATACACGGTAGCTTGTTTTTGTAACCAGTGGGCGTCCGTCAATAGCTACACCACCGATTGACTCAGTAACCCAAGTTGGGTCTCCGGAGAATAAGTCATTGTATGAAGGCGTTCTAAGGAATCGCACCATACGAAGTTTAATAACAAAATGATCAATAAGTTCTTGAGCATCTTTTTCTGTTAAGAGTCCACGATCAATGTCGCGTTGAATATAAATATCTAAGAATGTCGAAACACGTCCAAGACTCATTGCAGCACCATCTTGTTCTTTAATAGCAGCAAGATAACCAAAATATGTCCATTGGATAGCTTCTTGAGCTGTTGTAGCTGGAAGGCTGATATCATATCCATAGCTTTCTGCCATTTGCTTAAGCTCTTTAAGTGCTTTTACTTGTTCAGACAATTCTTCACGAAGAATAATCACATTTTCTTCCATGTAATCCATTTCAAGTTGTTTTTTTGAGGATAATTTTTCTTCGATAAGTCGATCAACACCATATAGAGCAACACGGCGATAGTCACCGATAATACGTCCACGGCCGTATGCGTCAGGAAGTCCAGTAATAACACCACTTCGGCGTGCACTTCGCATATCCTCTGTATAGGCATCAAAAACACCATCATTATGTGTTTTACGATAACGTGTGAAGATCTCTTTTGTATTTGGATCAAGCTCATATCCATATGAATCTAGGGCATTTTCAACAACACGAATACCACCAAATGGCATAATTCCACGTTTTAGTGGAGCGTCTGTTTGAAAACCAACAATTTTTTCGATGGATTTGTCCAAATATCCAGGTCCATGTGAAGTAATTGATGAGGGAACTTTAGTTTCAGCATCTAAAATTCCTTTGTCGCGTTCTTCAAGCATTAGCTTACTGACTTGATTCCATAGTTTTGTAGTATCTTCTGTAGCTGTCTCTAAAAATGCATCGTCATCTAAGTATGGCGTGAAGTTTCTTAAAATAAAGTCACGAACATTGATACTTGTTGTCCAACTTCCTTTGTTAAAATCATTCCATGCAGCATTCATTAAGAATTCCTCCTTTATGCTCTCTTAAAAATATAATATCAAATGAAAAAACCTTTTAAAAGGTTATTCATGTTTATGATTATATTATATATGTATACTGTATACACGTCAAGAGGTTTTTACCGGATAATGATAATTGTTCTTAATCGCACGAAAAAAATGATTTTAATACGCACAATCTTATGAATATGATATAATAAAGAGCAAAGTGACTACGAATGTTAAAGCGGAGGTTAATTATGAATGAAGTATTAGATTTAGTCATTATCGGAGCAGGACCAGCCGGGATGACAGCGGCTATTTATGCGAGCCGAGCACAGATGAAGTTTGTTATTTTAGAAAAAGCGTTTCCTGGAGGACAAATTACAAATACATATGAAATCGAAAATTATCCGGGAATCAAGACAGCATCAGGATTTGAACTTACAACGATGATGCAAGAACATGTAACAAACTTTGGTATTGAGATTCAAACAGAAGATGTTCAAGACGTTGAGTTAGATGCAACGATAAAAATAATAAAAACATCAACAAATACCTACCATGCCAAGACGGTAATTTTTGCCATGGGAGCAACGTGGAAAAAACTTGGGGTTGAAGGGGAAGAGACTTTTTCAGGACGTGGAGTCTCCTACTGTGCCACCTGTGACGGTGCTTTCTATCGCAACAAGACGACGATGGTTGTCGGGGGCGGTGACGTAGCTGTAGAAGACGCTATCTATCTGGCGCGTATGTGCGAAAAAGTCTATCTTGTACATCGCCGCGATGAATTACGTGCAGTAAAAGTGTTGCAAGAAAAACTATTTGAACTTGAAAATGTTGAAATTATCTGGGACAGCGAGTTGACCAAGATCGAAGGGGACCAATTTGTGAGTCGAGCAGAAGTAGTCAATAAAAAAACCGGTGAAGTGCGCTCAATCGATGCAGATGGTGTATTTATAGCGGTAGGAAGTAACCCTAATACTGAATTTTTACGTGGAAAAGTCGATATGGATCAAGGGGGCTATATAGCCACAGGAGAAAACTGCATGACTAATGTTGAAGGTGTTTTTGCAGCAGGCGACTTACGCCAAAAATCCTTGCGACAAGTCATCACAGCATGTGGAGATGGAGCGACGGCGGTCTATAGTGCGGAGCGTTTTATATAGACCTATAGAGAGTGCATAAGAAGTAATGGAGGAAAAGATGAAAATAAAAAACATAGAAGTGAGTTTTTTGCAAACCAATTGTATGATCATATGGGATGAAGCGACACACCATGGTATTATTATTGATCCGGGTGCAAAAAGCGCTAAAGTTCTTGATACTATTGAAGCTGAAAACTTAGTCATTACGCATATTCTTATTACACATGGACACTTTGACCATGTAGGCGGAGTGAATTTTTTAGTAGAAGCATTAAAGGAACAAGGCCAAGCACCACAGGTGTGTATGCATGGTTTAGAAAAAGAAGAAATGGAAGCAGGGGCTAAAAAACAGCATGAAAAACAGTTTTTTGATATTGATATAGATTTAAAAGACAAACAATCATTGAACGTAGGGTTTATAGCATTTGATTTAATTGTGGTTCCGGGACATACAAGCTATAGTGTGTGCTTTTATAATAAGGAGCACGGCTTTGTTGTATCAGGAGATACCCTTTTTTACCGAACAATTGGTACATCTGGATACTATAATGGACCGGATACAGACTTGCGGGAATATGTGAAAAAGCGTCTACTAACCCTTGCTGATGAGACAGTAGTATATCCTGGGCATGGAGATACGACAACAATTGGCGATGAAAAGCGAATGAATCCGTTCCTTGCATAACACCCTGTTATCCTAAGGTTATGAAGAGACATATATGTGTCGATATAGACTATATAAATAACCTTTAAAGTAGGTGATACAATGAATGGAAAAGTCTTATTGTTTGTACGAGATTATCAAATAAAAAGAAACTTGATTAGTTTGCTGACACATTTACAAGTCCAGTTTATGGAATGCTTTGAAGAAGAAGAATTGAGCTTTAAGTTGCAATTATATACACAAGGCAATCGTATATTTATTTATGAGTTTACAGGCAATGTCACACAAGAAGAATATGAACGCGTTAAAGCGATTAAGGACAAAGGCTGGAAAATCCTTGCTATTTATCCAAGGTACTCAATAGAGTTTATTGATGAAAGCCAAAAAATACAGATTGATGATGTGTTAACCCATCCGATTGAACCGGAATCCATGAAGCGCAAGATGATTGCACTTATTAATAAGATGGCGCCGGAAAGTAAAACTCATCCAGTTCATCCTGAGAACCTACAAGATGCAGTGCGGGTTGAGATAAACCGAGCAACACGAGGTAATTATCCCTTGTCGTTTATTATGATTTCTCCACCGGAGATGTCTGATGAACACAAGGATATTTTTTCTGGAAAACTAAAAGAACATCTACGAGAGACGGATATGATTTATATAGAAGATGATGCAAACACATACATGATGTTGTGTCCGTTTACTCCCAAAAATCTTCTGGTTGAAGTAGAAAACAAGGTTCGACGGGTGTTTGAAGAGCTTAGGGAACCCTTTAAGATAGCGCGTAAAGACAAAGTATATGTTCATGGACTTACACTAGATGAAGATGGTCAATCGTATCAAGAAATCTATGAAAAATTGCTAAAAGGCATTCATGACAGTAAATTATTAGATCAAGAGGATATTCAAGATATATTTAAAGATCGCACAAAACTTATGGCGTATCGTAATCTGTTTAAGCGAATATAACTTGCTTGTTTCTTCATATGTTTTGTATTATAATGAAGGTGTAAGAATATGAGACGGAGAAGGTGAATAGATGAAAGAACGCAGAAAGTATAAACGTTTGCCAATTAAGTTAATCATTGATATTGACAAACTCTTTAGACAAGATAATGAAATTATTAGCGACATAAATGAATCGATTGAAGTCGTCGATATTTCAAAACGTGGTATCGGCTTTTTGTGCAAAGATGAATTGCCATTAGATTACTACTTTAACGCAAAGATTCAATTTGATGAAGTACGTTTTTTCTATTGTGTCATTAAAATTATCCGTAAAGAAAAGATTGACCAGGGATATCATTTTGGATGTGAATTTGTTGGACTGGCAGAGTTCTTATCTAAAAAAGTAGATGAATATGAATCGATTCTTAATGATATGGATTCAGAAGTATAGAAAGATGTGCGTGACTAAGAGATAAAGCAGTACATGATGTACTGCTTTTTGTTTAACTTTTTTTACTGGAGGTATGATATGAGCATGTTAGAAGCTGCGGCACAAGCGAAAAAGGCATCAATTAAATTAGCGGCATCATCAACGAAACTAAAGAATAAGGCTTTGAAAAATATTGCTGAAGTATTGGTGGCCAACAAGAAGATGATTATAACGGCAAACCAATTAGACTTAGAACAAAGCGAAGCAGAACATTTAGAAGCGCCGTTACTGAAAAGACTGCGTTTTGATGATGCAAAGATTGAAGAAGTGGTGGAAGGAATACACAGTTTAATCAAACTAGAGGACCCTGTGGGACAAGAATTGTTAAAAACTGAACTTGATCATGGGTTGATGTTGGTTAAAGAAAGTTGCCCTATTGGTCTGATAGGTGTTATCTTCGAGTCGCGCCCGGATGCCCTTGTTCAGATTGCAAGCCTTTGTTTAAAAAGTGGCAATGCAGTTATGCTAAAGGGTGGAAGTGAAGCAAAAAGAACGAATAAGGTTTTGACCGAACTTATTATTCAGGCAACGGATGAAGCGGGGATTCCTAGTGCATGGATTCATAATATTGAATCCCGAGCAGAAGTGTCTAAAATGCTAGGTCTTGATGAATATATTGACTTGATTATTCCAAGAGGCTCCAACGCATTTGTGCGATATATTATCGAAAATTCAAGGATTCCGGTTCTAGGCCATGCCGATGGCATCTGCCATGGATATATTCATCGGGATGCGGATATACAGATGGCTGTTGATGTTGCGCTAGATTCAAAAACCCAGTATGTGGCTGTATGTAATGCCATGGAAACACTATTAGTGCATCGAGGCATCGCCAAAGAGTTTTTGCCTAAATTAGCTGCAGCATATGCACCCTTTAATGTTCGCATCCATGGGTGTGAAAAAACACAGATGATTATTGACTGTGAACCGGCAACAGAACAAGACTGGAAAACAGAATATCTAGATTATGAAATTTCGATTCGAATTGTTGATAGTATGGAAGATGCAATAGAACATATTAATACTTATGGTTCGGGACATACAGAGACGATTGTGACACAAAACAAAGACAAAGCAAAAACATTTATGATGCTGGTTGATTCAGGAAATGTTTTTCACAATTGTTCAACACGATTTAGTGATGGGTTTAGATATGGATTTGGTGCGGAGGTTGGGATTAGTACCAACAAAATACATGCAAGGGGTCCAGTTGGACTTGATGGGCTATTAATCTATAAGTACAAACTTTATGGGCATGGGCAAATTGCAGGTGACTATGCACAAGGTATAAAAAAATTCACCCATCGACACATTAAGTAATATATGATTTTAGTTGTTTTTAAATCGATAGGTTGTCTTTGTTCGATATATTTGTCCCGGTTCTAGAAAGCGGCTTTCAACAAATGGTGCATTAAGAGCATCCGGGTAATACTGGGTTTCTAGGCAAAAGGCTGCTTGCTTTTGAAGGGGAATATTATCGCTGGCAATAAAGGTATTATCAATATAATTTCCAGAATAGAAAACGACACATGCAGCATCTGTGGTGACTTCCATGATGCGACCTGTTTTTGGGTCTTTGGCAACGATTAAAGGGGCGCTTGATGGCTGATTAAGCTCAAAAGCGTGATCGTATCCACCGGCGATACGAATTTGCTCTACATCGTCATTGATATTTTTACCAATAGGTTTTGCTACACGAAAATCAAAGACCGTACCTTCTACAGGGCTAAGACAAGTAGCGATAGTCTCTTCATTTACTGGAGTATATCGGGTTGCTTGAATTTCTAATTCATGGTCATGAATCGTTGTTGAATAGTCTCCACTTAGGTTGAAATAGCAGTGATTAGTCATGTTAACAAAGGTTTTTTTATCAGTTGTACACGTGTATTGAAGGGTGAGGGCGTTGGTATTATCAAAAGAATAACTGACGGTACAATCTAGATTGCCTGGAAAGCCCTCGGTCATATCGGGACTCATATGATGTAAGGTAATACTGGCTTTTTCCTGACTGCAGTATTCGCTGACTTCCCATATTTGCTTGTCAAAAGCATTAAGACCTCCATGTAAGTTGTTGTTACCATCGTTTTTGGCTAAAGTATATGTGGTGTCGTCAATGTCAAAGGAAGCGCCGGAAATCCGCCCGCCGACACGACCAATCATAGCGCCAATATATCCATCATAAGTTTCATACTTTTGAACATCATCATAGCTAATGGCAACATTTTTAAAGACACCGTCTTGATCAGGTACGTTGATACTTCGGAT
Source organism: Clostridiales bacterium UBA4039 (assembly GCA_002382805.1). Classification (GTDB taxonomy): domain Bacteria; phylum Bacillota; class Clostridia; order Lachnospirales; family Vallitaleaceae; genus UBA1351. The sequence goes on along the minus strand of DGAD01000053.1, from coordinate 11,659 downwards.
GATTCCCCCTAGGTTTAAAATGGATACACTGGCACCTGCTTCATTCGTGAGTGTATACTCCATCACATCATCGCCGGCTTGAGTTTTTCCAAAGAGCTTTTTGCTGATTTCCATAATGCATATCTCCTTCTCTACACTAGATTTTTGCAAACAATTTTACGATAAAATCCATTATACACCAACGCTTATAATGCTACAAGTAAGCAAGGGATAAAATCCGTTTCGACTGTTGCGAAAACAAGTAAAATATGTAATACTATAGAATGAAAACTAAAATAAATTTATGTTAGGAGACAAAATGGAAAAAGTTGTATTAGCTACAGTTGGTGATGTGGAAATCACAAAAGAGCAAATGATCAATATTTTAAGAAATATTCCTCAAGAGCATGCAGCAAGTGTTGCTGGTGAAGAAGGACGCGTACGTTTACTTGATGAAATGATTGCAGGTGAACTTTTATACTTAGACGCAAAGAAAAATGGTCTTGACGCAGAAGAAAACTTTCAAAAAATCTTAGAAGATACAGCAAGAACTTTATTACAACGCTATGCTGTAAATAAATTGTTTGAAGGCATTGAGGTTTCTGATGATGAGATTAGTACACATTATGATGAAAATAGAGACCAATATACAGAAACAGAAAAAGCGAGTGCAAAGCATATCCTTGTAGATACAGAAGAAAAAGCACTTGAAGTTAAACAAGAAATCGAAGACGGAAAAAGCTTTGAAGATGCAGCAAAAGAGCACTCAACATGTCCTTCAAAAGAACGTGGTGGTGAGCTTGGAGAATTTGGACGTGGCCAAATGGTCAAAGAATTTGAAGATGCGGCATTTGATGCAACTATCGGAGAGCTTGTAGGACCAGTACAAACACAATTTGGATTCCATTTATTGATTGTCGATGCAGTAATCCCAGCAGCGGTTCAACCTCTTGAGCAAGTAAAAGATGCAATTCAAGGGCAGTTGGCACAAGCAAAGCAAGCGGATGTATACTTTAAGGCAGTGGACGAATTGAAAAAAGAGTATCCTGTAAAAGTGAATCCTGAAGCATTGAAATAAGCTATGACTCCTAGGGCCGTTCAGATTCTGTTCGGTCCTTTTATATACCTTTTTTAGAAGGTCCATGATATAATTAGAGGACAAAGAAATTTTCTTAGAGTAAATACAAGAGCATTACAGAATGGAGAAGCGTATGCCGCTAACAAAAAAGCAAGGATTTTTAAATAAGGTGTATGACATAATATCAAAAGATCAGGTATTATGTGATGAACCTTTAAAAGAATATACATCATTTAAGATAGGAGGACCTGCAGATTACTTGATCTTTCCAAAAACCAACATGCAGGTTAGTCGTATAATTAAGCTTTGTAAACAAGAAGAGATGCCTCTATTTATCCTTGGCAATGGAAGCAACCTTTTGGTTACAGATGAAGGCTTTCGTGGTGTAGTGATTCAACTATACAAATCATTTAATACAATAACGGTCGATCAGACAAGGATAATAGCTCAAGCGGGTGCTAGACTTAGTCAAGTGGCCAATGCAGCAGCGCGTGCCAGCTTAACAGGGCTTGAGTTTGCCTCAGGGATTCCAGGAACCCTAGGTGGAGCTGTCTTTATGAATGCAGGCGCCTACGGAGGCGAGATGGAGCAAGTTGTGCGCCGGGTCACAGCAGTAGACATGGAGGGGAACCTATTTGAATTTACACATGATGAGCTAGCGTTTGCGTATCGCCACAGCATGTTGCAAGATCGGCACATGATTGCCCTAGACGTTGTGATAGAACTTCAAAAAGGAGATCAAACAGAGATTCGACGGATTATGTTTGAACTGAACAAACGTCGCAAAGAAAAACAGCCATTAGAATTTCCAAGTGCGGGAAGCACATTTAAACGTCCGGAGGGATATTTTGCAGGAAAGCTTATTATGGACTCCGGTCTTGCGGGATACCGGGTTGGAGATGCGATGGTGTCAGAAAAACATTGTGGATTTATTATTAATGTAGGTGAGGCGACCTGCTCAGACGTATTGGCGCTCATTGAACATATTCAAACGGTTGTCTATGCGAAGTTTCAGGTAACGTTGGAACGAGAAGTCAAAGTTATTGGTGAGCGGTGAATTAAGGAGATAAGATGCAATTTTCAATTATAACAGGTATGTCGGGTGCAGGAAAAAGCACCGTATTAAAAAATCTTGAAGATCTAGGATATTTTTGTGTGGATAACTTACCGCCTACACTCATCGGAAAGTTCGCTGATATCTGCTTTAGCCCAGACTCGGGTATCAATAATGTGGCACTAGGGATTGATGTTCGTGGTGGAGAATTTTTCAATGTGTTGTTTGAAGAAATTGATAAATTAAAAGCTGCTGACTATGAGATTAACATGGTTTTTTTAGAATCCTCTGATGACGTCTTAGTTAAGCGGTTTAAAGAAACGCGTCGCCGTCATCCCTTAGTAAGTATTGGACGCATAGAAGATGGGATTGCACAGGAACGCGAACTGTTAAAAGAAGCAAAACGACGTGCAGATTATATTGTCGATACGTCGTCGTTACTGACACGAGAATTGAAAAATGAAATATACAAAATATTTATAGAAGAAAAAAGTTATGATAACTTAATTGTGTCGGTATTGTCCTTTGGATTCAAATATGGAATTCCTTCAGATGCGGACCTTGTCTTTGATGTGCGCTTTATTCCCAATCCTTTTTATCTGGAAGAGCTTCGCTCAAAAAGTGGAAACGATCAAGAAGTACAAGAGTATGTCATGAAATGGGAGTCTGCACAAGTGTTTATGAACAAGTTGACGGAGATGATTTCGTTTTTGCTCCCACATTATGTACAAGAAGGTAAAAACCAACTTGTGATTGCAATAGGATGCACCGGAGGCAAGCACCGTTCCGTGACGTTAGCCAATGAGCTTTATGCACGGTTGGATGCAGATGAATACAGTGTCAATGTCTATCATCGAGATATTCAAAAAGATGCGCGTTTAGGGAAGTAAGAGGATGCTATGTATAAAAATAAAAGGATTGTATGCATTGGAGGCGGAACCGGCCTATCAACAATGCTTCGGGGCTTAAAAGAATATACCGATGAACTTACAGCGATCGTTACGGTAGCTGATAACGGGGGACATTCGGGAATCTTAAGAAAAGAGATGAATATGTTGCCGCCAGGTGATATTCGTAACTGTCTATTAGCTTTAGCTGAAACTGAACCTATTATGAAAGAAGTGTTTCAATACCGTTTTCATGATGGGGTGCTTAAAGATCATAATTTTGGAAATCTATTTTTAGCCGCCTTAACGTCAGTTTATGGAAGCTTTGAAAAAGCGGTTGAAAAAGCAAATGAAGTTCTTGCGGTAAAAGGGCAGGTGCTTCCTGTTTCGATGGAAGATATTCAATTAAAAGCTACCTATGAAGATGGAACAACAGTTATTGGAGAACATGAGATTGTTTATACAAATAAAAGCAGTTATAAACGTATTATGGGAGTTGAATTGGTTCCGCAAGAAGTACAACCCTATCCAAAAGCCATTGAAGCGATTTTAAAAGCGGATTTGGTTGTTTTGGGACCGGGAAGCTTATATACAAGCATTATTCCGAATTTATTGGTAAGCGGTGTTGTGGATGCCATTAAGCAATCATTTGCAACGATTGTCTACGTAGGTAATATCATGACACAGCCGGGAGAGACCGATGGTTATACCCTAAAAATGCATGTAGATGCCATCGAAAAATATCTAGGAAAAGATGTGTTACAATATATTATTGCCGATGATTCGCAGTTTGATGAAGAAGTACGTAAGCGCTATTTGGAAGAGCATTCCATTAAGGTAATCAATGATATTGATATAGATGTCTATAGAAATGTCATTACAGATCAGATTGGATGGTATTCTAAAGAGAGTGGTTATATCCGTCATAATGCAGAAAAATTAGCCGAGATTATTATTGAATTATAGGAAGAGGTGAAGACAAGTGTCCTTTTCATCGACGATAAAAGAAGAAACTGCTCGACTGATTGATTCGCCAAGGCATTGTCGAATTGCAGAAATTGCCGCGATTATTAATATGAGCGGGACGATAGAGTTTGATATAGAGCGAAATCGTTATGGAATCATGGTGCAGACAGAAAATGCAACAGTTGCAAGAAAGTACTTTACATTATTAAAGAAAACATTTAATATTAGTGTTGAAGTCGTTACGCGCAAAAGCCGATATTTAAAGAAGAAGAGAGTCTATAACATATATATTTTGAAGCGGCAAGAAGTGACAAAAGTTTTACAAGCATGCCACTTGTTGGAAGATAATAGCATAAACTATCGAATTGATCCATTAATTGTTGCCTCGACGTGTTGTCGAAGATCATATATTCGAGGTGCATTTTTAGCGGCGGGTTCCATGAGCGAACCGGATAAGACATATCATCTAGAGATTGTTGATGCTAGACAGTCCCACAGTAAAGAGCTGGTCAAATTAATGAATCATTTTGACATGGATGCCAAGATTGTTCTTCGCAAAAAATACTATGTGGTATACTTAAAAGAGGGCGCTCAAATTGTTGAGTTTCTCAATGTTATCGAGGCACATGTGGCGTTAATGAAACTGGAAAATTTACGCATCTTGAAAGAGATGCGCAACAATGTGAATCGCATTGTAAATTGTGAAACGGCCAATCTTAATAAAACGGTATCTGCCGCAGTTCGGCAGATTGAAGATATAAATTATATTCAAGAAGCTGTTGGTTTACATACGCTGTCAGAAGGTCTTGAGGAGCTGGCTTTACTGCGACTAGATCATAGCGAAGCAAGTTTAAAAGAACTCGGACAGATGTTGTCTCAGCCCGTTGGAAAATCAGGTGTTAACCACCGATTAAGAAAAATCAGTCAGTATGCAGAAAGTTTAAGAGAAGCAAGGGAGGATTAATTATCATGAAGGAAAAAAATATCGAAGTAAAAATCGCATCAGGGTTAGAAGCGAGACCGGTTGCGTTGTTCGTACAAGCAGCAAGTCAATTCCAGAGCAATATCTATGTATCCGTACAAAATAAAAAAGTTAATGCAAAAAGTATCATGGGAATGATGTCATTAGGCGTTTTAGAAGGTGAATCAATTCTTATTATTGCAGACGGTGAAGATGAAGAAGAAGCAGTGGTAGCACTTGAAAAATATCTAACTGAGGGCAAATAAATATGGAGCAATGTCTTATTTTTGCAACCAAAAATGAAGGAAAAATGAAGGAAATTCGTGAAATATTATCGGATGTACCTTATAAAGTACAGTCAATGTCAGAAGCTGGCATTGACATTGATGTAATTGAAGATGGCGATACATTTGAGGCCAATGCACTCAAAAAAGCCACTGAGATTTGCCAAGTCAGCAAGTGTATTGTCTTGGCAGATGACTCCGGACTTGAAATCGATTTTTTCGATAAAGCGCCAGGAGTTTATTCGGCACGATATCTAGGTAAAGATACACCATATTCAGAAAAAAATGCAATCATCCTAGATCGGATGAAAGAAGTTCCTCGTCATGAACGAACAGCCCGTTTTGTTTGTGCAATCGCAGTGGCCTTTCCCGATGGAACAACGCATGTCGTACGAGAGACGATAGAAGGCGAGATTGGCTATGAAAGCAAAGGGGACAATGGTTTTGGCTATGATCCTATATTTTTTGTGCCTGAACATGGAATGACGACGTCTCAGATGCCTTCAGAGTTGAAAAATCAACTAAGTCATCGTGGAAAAGCTTTAAGAAAAATGAAAGCGTTATACTTGAATGCATAATGGAGTCGAAGAATGTATAAAATTTTGGTAATTAGTGACACACATCATCATATTGGCAATGTAATCGATTTAATCGGTCGAATTAGCGATTTGAATCATATTTTGCACTTAGGGGACCTTGTTGCAGATGCAATGGATATAAAAGCAATCTGTGACGTTCCAGTGCATTTTGTATCCGGCAATTGTGATGGATATCATCCAGATATTCATGACACACTACTTGTAGAGATAAAAAATAAAAAATTTTTGTTGACCCATGGTCACCATTATCATGTAAAAACATCTTTGACACATTTAGAGAAAATAGCGAAAGATCATCAAGCCGATGTTGCATTATTTGGACATACACATATGTCACATTTGGGATACAAACAGGATTTATTAATTATGAATCCTGGAAGTATTTCCAATCCAAGAAATTCAAAATTCCCTTCTTACGGGATAATTGAAATCGACGGAGAAGGGCGAATTCACGGGACTTTGAATGATTATAAAAAAAGTTTGTAAAAAGTGTTGACAAGCGAATATAATGTGTGTATAATATCACTTGCGCTTGAAGTTACGGAAAACATCAAAAATTACTTAATAATTACGATGAGAATAACCGATAGTGTGACCGATGAAAATCGGGGTGTGGCTCAGCTTGGCTAGAGCGCTTGATTTGGGTTCAAGAGGCCGCAGGTTCGAATCCTGTCACCCCGACTTGCATATGCGGGTGTAGTTCAATGGTAGAACACCAGCCTTCCAAGCTGGATACGTGGGTTCGATTCCCATCACCCGCTTATTTTTATCCGTAGCTACATGGATAAAAGTATGTGCCTGTAGCTCAGTCGGATAGAGCACTGGCCTTCTAAGCCAGGTGTCATGGGTTCGAATCCCCTCAGGCACGTTTGTTTCAAATAATATTTAAATCTGGTGGGTATAGCTCAGTTGGTTAGAGCGCTAGATTGTGGCTCTAGAGGCCGTGGGTTCGAATCCCATTACTCACCCTAAGTCATAAAATGACTTAATATGAATTATAGGTTTGACAAGTAACATGAATTACTTAATAATAGTAATTAGTAAGTAACGATGGGCATTCGCCAAGCGGTAAGGCACAGGACTTTGACTCCTGCATTCGCTGGTTCGAATCCAGCATGCCCAGCTATGGGGCACTAGCTCAGTCGGCTAGAGCACTAGACTTTTAATCTAGGTGTCCCGGGTTCGAGTCCCGGGTGCCTCATTATAAATAGTTTATACTATTTATGCCAACTAAATATGCGGGTGTGGCGGAATTGGCAGACGCACTAGACTTAGGATCTAGCGCTTTACGGCGTGGGGGTTCGACTCCCTTCACCCGCACTATAAGAGTCTCAAGCTTTTGGTTTCAAGGGTTTGGGGCTTTTTTTGTGTCTGGAATTATCTGCAAGAATTGCAACTGATTTTATCGAAATTGCACACAAATTGCACACACGTTTTATTCTTCGAGTTTTTCGAGGGCTTCGAGCTTCTTTTTTAGATCAAGATGCGTATATATTTCTGATGTAATCGGTGGGATGCTACTATCAATTTCCATAAGACGTTTCATATTGATAACCTATCGCTTTCTCGCTTGACGTTCTGAAATAAGCTCTCCATCGTCTCTTACGTTTAAGAATCTATCATATTGATAATTGTATCTCTTCAAAACCATTTGCTGGGCTAAAACGGTCAAATATCGCTTCAAATAGGGTTTGACAGTTTGGGCATTGGGAGAATATGCATTTTTTCACCTTTAGTATATTTTTAGAGGGTATTATGGTTCATCTTTCAGATACATATCACTTCAATCTCTTTCAAGGTTCTTTTTGCGTCAGGACGGCTTGCAAAGCTGGAAATATATTTCTACATACAATTTTGCCTATTACTACCTGCTAAATCATATCGGATTACAAATTTCACCACTGTTTATGATGAATCCCATAGTTCACTCTGTTTTCGGGCATAAAAAAGCCCTTGTTTAACAAGGGCTACGTTTAGTATACTATATTCGTTGGATATAGGTATACGTGTAATCTAATTGGTTATTGTGTATCAGGATCGCTCTGTTGGCGCAGGGCAGTTTTTATATTAAGTTTATTTTATCAATATTTATTTAAGCATAAACTACATCTTCTACATCATCCTCAACATCATATTCATCGTAATCCATTGTATCATCGTAATCATCGTCGTCATCATCTGACTCGACATAATCAGATTCATCTTCTTCAGTAGTGGATAATGACTGATAATATTCTTCGGCGGCCATTGTCTTAATAAACTCAGCAGTAGGATCTTCTTCTAATACAAGTTCTTCCAACTCATCGATGGAAACTTGGAAAAACTCTTTGCGTAAGTTTGCTTTGTTTACTCTTTTTTTATGAAGCTTCTCATGCAGTTTATTTTCGAGTCCAACTGCATCATTGGAAAAGATGAAGCTATGTACATCAAATTTGAAAGGAACAGAAGCGCTACCTAATTCGTTGACACGTTCCTCAGGATTAATTCTTCGGGTCATTCCAACTTTGAATATATTATCACCAAATGATCCTAGGTTACTTATTATATAAACGTTTCCTGCTTTCCCGTTCTGTAGTGTGGAAACTTCTTCTTTTTTGATAAGGACATCAGATAATTGAGCTTCTAATTCTAAGATTCTGGACTTTAATAATTCAGCAGCGGCATCATCCGCATTTTCCATTTGGGATTTTAAAGAAGATAACTCGTTGTTATATTTGGCTTCTTCTTGTTCGATGCGTTCTTTTTGTTTCTTAAGTTCACGACGTTCAGCTGCTTCTTCTTTCATCTGTTGGCGAATGGCAGCTTGCTCTTCTTTGGCTTGTTGTTTCTTGACATAATAATTGTATTCAATCTTAACAGCATTTATAAAGAAGTATTCAATTTCACCAATAAACTTTGATATTGTGCCGGCAATATTTTGATTACCCTCAGCAGCAATAACTTGATATTTTTCTGTAATGCTCTTAATCAAATCAATAGAGTCATCAAGCTTTCCATATTTCAAATTCGAAAGTACATTTTGCAGTTCAGCTTTTAATGAAATGACCATAAGCGAATAAATGGACTTGTTTGCCTTAGTTGTATATCTGGACTCATAATCCGCAAGTGTTTTTTCGATTAAACGCTTATTCTCATTAAATGCTTTTCGCAATTCCTTAATATCCATTGAATGAAGATGCATACTAACACCAGGGGCCAATCGTTCAGCTTCCAGAAGATCTGATGCTGGAATAACGACATCAAAATGTTGTACATCTTGATTTATATATTTTTTGATGGCATAACTTATTGATTTATGGATTTCTTTAGATTTTTTCAAAGCACGTTTTGCAGAAACTAATTTTTTGGTCACCTTTGCGAGTTCCTCGGTGCTTTGCTCATAATCCATCTTAGATATATTAAATTGATTACGAACATTCTCTGTTTCAGTTAAAATTGCATTGAGTGCTTCTTGAGCTTCAATAACAGAAGAAATTTGAAGATCCTCATGCGTCTTATTTAATTTTTTGTACTTCGCTTGCAATTCATTGTGCGAAGTGGCAATTGTTGTTAATCTCTCGCTTATCTTCTGGTTTTTTTTGTGTTGTAAATAGACTAAGATCCAACCCAAGATAAAAGGAACGACCAATGCACTAAATGCGAAGACGAGTGCGATAAACCAAGTTTCAAGATACCATTGTTTTTTCATATGAACCCCTTTCAAAATTGTTCGAACACTCCCAATGGCTCAAACGTTATTATATACTTTTTATCTATACGATAAAACAAGCCAAGTTTACGCTTGTAATATTCAATAGTCTCTATTAAAAACTCCTCAGTCACTCCAAGATATTCGGCTAATTCTAAGCGACCATGGCAACGAGCTTTATGTGCTTCAATAATCATATGCAGTGGGATAAGTTTTTCATAACCCCAAGCTCTAGCACGTAATTCCTGCTTCCGATTTGCTATAGACGTTTGATCAAGAATATCACCATGTGATGTATGGTAGTGACCGATTTCTTCAGCTAAAATACAAGCTTTTTCTGTAGTTGTTTCTATGTGCTTGCTAATGCCGATAACGCCGTCTGCATAGAGACCTTTTGTTCTCATATTCAATTCATAGATATCATCAATATCACTGTCGATCATCAATTCCTCATAAGTCATTTTTTCACCCCTATAAAAAAACCTCATACTAATTCATCTTATTTTTTGCGTTTGCTTTTTACAAACGCTTTAAAGGCTTCTATCTCTTCTAATTCCTCATCGCTCCAATCTTCGCTATCATGATGAGCGGCAATTGTTTGAATATCATCACTGGGGGAATCATCCCATCCCATAAGATATGCTGGATGACATTGAAAAAGCTTTGCCAATTCAACGATTGTCTCATGCTTGATATTTTTTATTTCTCCACTTTCATATCTTTGTGCAGTAGCTTCCTTTACGCCCAAATAATTAGCAACTTCAGCAAGGGTCATATGTAAGGACAATCTTCGATTTTTTATTCGTTCATTTATAATAGCCATCGAGCCACCTCCTAAAGATAATCATAGCACCTACTTACGTAAAATGCAATATAAAATAAATATATCGTTTTAACTTACATAATACGTATTGACATCCAAAGAAAAGGGTGTTACTATCGACTTACGCATTAAGTAAGAAAAAGGTGTGAACTTACACGATGAGTAAAAGACATAGATTATATAAAGTAAGAAGCAATAAGAATAGGGAGGCGTAATTATGGAAAGAAAAGATAAGACGAGTACGATCATAAGATCAGAGCATAATATAAAAACAGCAGTAGAGCAGATGCGAAAAGAATTGTTTGAATATGGATTTATATGTAGAACCATCAAGAAGCTGCAGGCAGAGGTCCAAGATTTGGGTAATCTGGTCAAGGCAGAACGCGATACTTCAAAAGCAATTGTGTATTGGGGATCAGAAACACAAAAAAGCAATAAGATTGTTGATCCGACGGCAGATGCTGTAAGCAATATTATTGATAAATATGAAGCGCAGGTTGTATATGTAAATCAAAAGTTACACGACTTATATATGAAAAAAAACCGAGTTGAAGAAAATATAGATATGTTAGATGATCTTGAGCGCAAACTCATCGAACTAAGATATTTTAAAAAACTGCGATGGTATGAAGTGGCACGTGGTGTTGAATATAGTGAACGCCATTGTCGCAGAATGGACAATGCAATTTTAAACAAATTAGTGCAAATTTAGAAGTCGTCCTTTTATGTCCGTTTTTCTATGCTAAGATAATAGTGTAAGAAATTGCAAAGAGCTTGAAAGCGTATTATAACAATATGGGATCCGATATCGGGTCCTATTTTATTTTGCTCTACAAGTTCAATTTTATTTTTTAAAGGAGGTGAGGTAATAGATGGCGAAGGAGAAAATGGAGGGATTAATATGTTAAGCATGATTCAAAACGGTATCGTGGCAAAACTCGACCAAGAGTTTGGAACAAAAATCAACGTATACGTTGATGAGGGTGTAGAACAAGGTTTAACGAAACCTTGTTTTTTAATTGCTATAGGAAACCCGAGTGTAAGTCAAAAAATAGGTTCAAGATTTTTGGGACATCATCCATTTAGAATCAAATATCTTGGGATGAGTTCACAAAACAATTTAGAGATTCAAATGTTGGCTCAAGATCTCTATGAAGCGTTAGACATTATCACATTATCAAATGGTGATAAACTTCGTGGAACGAAGATGCGTCATGAACTGGTTAATGGAGAGTTACAGTTTGATGTGAATTATGATATGTATGTTCGAAAAGTTGAAGAGCCAAAAGAACTTATGGGAACACTAGCAGTTAACAACCTATAGTCTCTCGGAATTAGAG
>DGAD01000055.1 GCA_002382805.1 Clostridiales bacterium UBA4039 | reverse complement strand
AGTGTCAGACTTGACACTACCTATAATTTATAGGAGGAACGTATATGAAATTAACAACTCGAGATATGCTTTTGATAGGACTTTTTACTGCATTAATGGTTGTTGGGGCAAAGTTAAGCTTTCCAACACCCTTTGGAGTGCCGTTAACATTTCAATTATTTTTTGCAGTATATGCGGGGATTTTACTCGGAGCCAAAAAAGGATTTTTATCCCAGTTTATTTATATCCTTATAGGACTTGCGGGAATGCCGGTGTTTTCACTTGGAGGCGGAGTGCAGTATATTTTTAAAAGTACCTTTGGATATATTCTTGGTTTCATGGTTTGTGCATCTATTATAGGGCTCGGGATTGAAAAACTGCGAAGTATTCGCTTTCAATCAATAATGGGTGTTGTACTTGCCGGATATGCTGCGGCATATCTTATCGGAAATATTTACTTTTACTGGATACTTCAATGGTTCAGTGAATCCAGGATAGCGTTTTCTCAAGTTTTTGTTATTATGTTTCCGTATATGATTAAGGATTTGGTTTTAGTAATGTTAGCGGCATATTCTGCTACCTATGTTATACCCATATTACGGCGCACAGGTTATGTAACAGTATAAGGACTTAGACCTATATTATGCACAAACAGTCATTTTCTCTTGCTGAACGATTTTAAGTCTGATAGACTCTAATCGGGAGGGCGAGATAATGACTATTTTTTTTCTAATGTCGATTATTCTATCGGCACTATGTATTCTAGTGAGCTTTGCACAAATCGATAAAGAAGGGCGTCACAATACTAAGAAATACTATATTATTGTATTTTATATGGTAGTAGCAGTTTTGCGTTTTGTTATAGTGGATTCATATATAGATTCTCAAGATTTAATGATGTATATTTTATTTACATTAATTACTGTTGAATTAATATCGGATATATTTAGCAGACAAATACGCATACTTCCCATTATAGCATTGACGCCAATTATTATCATTTATCATAGCGTTTTACGGACAACAATAAGGATGATGGATATTGTAGTATTCATTACTATTGTATTATGCACTTGGATTGTCAAAAGATACCTTAACCATGTTATTGGATATGGAGATATGATTATGTGTGGCCTACTTGTTTTGTGGACAGGAGTAGAGGTAGCCATGCTCATTGTATTTACAAGCTTTGTTTTAAATGGAGTTTTTTGCGTAGTACTATTTGCATGTCGACGGGTGGGAAAACATACGCAAATACCGTTTATGCCGGCAATGACCCTAAGTTTTATCATATATTTATTCGGTGAGGTGATGGTATCATGAAAAAAGGCATAGGTTTATTGTCACTTTTAATGTTAGCAATGACGTTGGTTTATCTTATAGGATTCTTGCCATGGATGCTTGATGATGAAGAGCGAATAAGATATATAATCAGTACAATACAATCTTATGAAGGGTTAGAGATTGATTATACTCTAGATTATGAAGGAATGCAGGTGGAGGGAAGCTATGAGTGGATTCAACAAGATGATGAGCATAGATTCCAAGGGATGGTCACATCCGATCAACTTGAAGTAGAACTTATCCATATCCATGGGATGGTGCAAGACAATGGATTATATATACAGATGGGGGATGTTATACCACAAGTCTATAGAATGGATTTGGGACAGCAAGAAGATGAAATTCAAAACTTGGATCTGAACAGTTTACTCGATGAGGTTGAACAATGGAATGAACCCCAATTTAAACTTATGACAATTAACCAGCGCCTGGTTGGAGGTTATGTGGTGACTGGCAGTAGTGTGCACACCATACAGGCCCAAAAAATAATAGTGGATTATACCTTGGTGGTGGATGGATGGGGCAATATACGTAGCATTACAGCGGAAATACAGATGGACAAAACAATCACTTTTAACGGGACAATTCGACCAATAAAAAACTTTAAAATTGAAGCGATAAATAAAAATAAAATTATAGATTTTTAGCCGTATCCATATTATAATGACAAGTGGAGATGATAATACAATAAAGGAAAGAGGTAAATTATGCAAAAAAAATTAATAGCAGTCTTTGGACTACTTGTTGCAATGATGATGTTTTCAGGATGTATGGATGTTCGCTTAGGATTTACACTAAAACAAGACGGAACAGGCGGCATGAATGTAGCAATGGCAGTGAACCAAAGTCTTATGGGTGAAGAAGAGACAACAGGTATGGAATCAGATTATTTTGACAGCACACAAATGGATGATATGAATGCTCAAATGGAGATGATTCCACTAGAGTATTACAAAGATGATATGTTGTTTGTTGGAGAAGAATATACAATTACGTTTGAAGATGCTTTGATCGCTTTTAGTGAAATTGCTCAAACAGAAGATTTATCTTGGACATACCAAGGAGATGGCGTTTATCGATTTGAAATTCCTCTTAGTGAAGTTAATGAAGAGGTGGCTAATGAAGAGATGGATGATATGTCAACAATGTTTAAAGCTATGGGAGGCGCATTTGTCTATTCCTTTGAAACAGATTTTGAAGTGATTGATCACAATGCAGACGATGTTGATGGTGATGTGTATACTTGGGATTTCACAGAAGAAATTTTTGCTGAGGCTCCAGAGCGTCAGTTTGGATTTTTAGAAGTTCGCGTTGAGATAGCACCAAGTGAAAACCCATTACGTCGTGAGTTAGAAGAGTCTTTGGACCTTGACTTAACAAGCCGTGATTATCATGGAGAAGCATTAGAAGCAATGGGATATCTTAAAGGAACAGAGTTGGGATTAGAGCTTGATAGAGAGCTTACACGAACAGAAGGAGCGATTATGTATTCTAGACTTCTTGGTTTAGAAGATGAAATTAAAGCTTTTGCGAAAGAAAACCCAAATTATGAATCTGGATTCTCAGATGTTCCGGCATGGGCAGAAGATACAATCAACTACCTTCAACATATGGGATTAGTTAATGGTATATCAGATACGTTATATGGAGCCAGCGCTCAGATGACAGAAGCTCAATATACGACACTTGTGTTAAGAGCTCTTGGATATTCTGATCGAGACGGCGACTTTGTATGGAATGCGTCTATTGAAAAAGCGATTGAAGAAGGATTATATGCAGATGATGTACGTGCGTATGCATATACAGAAAATAGTTCGGATATGTTTACGCGTCGTATGATGAGTTATATTTCATACAATGCACTATTCTACGAGAATATAGATACACAAGAAATGTTGTTTGACGCTATCGAAGAATAAAACCAAGATACTTGCTTGACTTTTGAAATTACATATGATAGTATTGATAAGAATGTAAACGATAAAGATTAAGCAAGTATGCATAACAACCTTTAAGTTTGGTACAGAGAGACCAGAAAGGGAGAATTCAGATGCGAGACATCAGTGCGTGCTTTTGTTATGCCCTAAATGGTATGCAAAAGAAAAAAGACAACGACAATAAAATACAGATGGGAAGCACAAAAACAGTAGAGGCAGTATCTATTTTCTTAGATGCAATGTCTTCCTTTGGAGTTTTCCCATTATATATGAAAGCAATAGTATCAACGTATGTTGATTCTATTGCTTTTTAATCGTTCAGGAGGTAGAAAAGATGCTTATAAAAAACGGACGTATTATTGACCCGGCAAACAATATTGATACAGTAATGGATGTATTTATTGAAGATGAAAAAATCATAAAGGTTGATAAGAACCTAGAAGTAGAAAAAAATAGTGTGTCTCATGAGGTGATTGATGCCAAAGGTTGTTGGGTAATACCTGGAGCGATAGACTTACATGTGCATTTACGAGAGCCGGGGTTTGAATACAAAGAAACGATGCATACCGGATCACTTAGTGCTGCAAAGGGTGGTGTGACAACGGTGTGTGCGATGCCAAATACGAAGCCGGTGATTGACAACAAAGCAATGGTCGACTTCGTATATGCGAAGGCGAAAAAAGAAGCAATCGTAAATGTTCTTCAAATCGGGGCGATTACCCAAGGCCAACAAGGCGATGTCTTGGCAGACATCAAAGAAATGCATGAAGCAGGCATCTGTGGCATCAGCGAAGATGGGCGCAGCGTTATGAATAGTAAGTTGTTAAAAGAGGCCATGATTATTGCCAAGGAACTAGGGATTCCGATCATGTCCCATTGTGAAGATGAAGCCCTAGCAGGTGGGGCGATGAATGCAGGAGAACAAGCGGACAAACTTGGTCTTATAGGAATACCTAATGAAGCAGAAGACATTATTACAGCAAGGGATATTCAATTGGCACAAGCGGTTCAAGCCCGTTTGCACTTATGCCATGTCAGTACAAAAAATAGTGTGGAACTTATCCGCATGGCTAAAGAAAAAGGAACAGACCTATCGGCAGAAGTGTGTCCTCATCATTTTACACTCACAGATCAAGCAGTAGATGGAATAGATACTTATACAAAAATGAACCCGCCACTTCGGTCACAAGAAGATGTAGATGCCATCAAACAGGCGCTCAAAGAGGATATTATTTGTGTTATAGCAACCGATCATGCTCCGCATCATATAGAGGAGAAAAATCAAGCCTATGCACAGGCTCCCAATGGAATCATTGGATTAGAAACGATGATTCCCTTAAGCATTACTGAATTAGTCAAAAAAGGTTGGTTGACACCGACCCAATTTGTAAAAAAGATTACATATAATCCGGCCAAAATACTTGGTATAGATAAAGGAACACTTTCCCCAGGAAGTATTGCAGATGTCACCATTATTGATCCTGATGCAGAGTATGTTTTTAAAGAAGAAGACATTGCATCCAAAAGCAAAAACACGCCTTTTATTGGCAAAACAGTCAATGGGCGTATTAAATATACAATTGTCAATGGAAAAATAGTTTATAGAGATTAAGGAGGCACTTATGATTGATCAAATGATTCAAAAAATTAAAGAAACGAATAACCCAACGGTGGTTGGTCTGGACCCACGATTAGATTTAGTACCAAACTATATTAAAGAAGAGGCCTATGATAAGTACGGAAAAACATTAAAAGCAGCTGCACAGAGCTATTTGGCGTTTAATAAAGCCATTATCGATGAAGTATATGACCTGATTCCTGCCGTCAAACCTCAAGTTGCCATGTATGAACAGTTAGGTGCTGAAGGGATTGCAGCGTATATAGAAACCATTGAATATGCAAAATCAAAAGGTCTCGTGATTATCGGAGATATTAAGCGGAGTGATATTGCTTCAACAGCTACATCCTACGCACAAGGACATATTGGGCTTGTACAAGTTGAAGAAGAACACTTTGAAGTCTACAAGGAAGATTTTATCACCTTGAATCCGTTTTTAGGCATTGACTCAGTGGAACCCTACTTCGATGCATGTAAAAATCGCAACAAAGGACTTTTCCTCTTGGTTAAGACATCAAATCCTAACAGTGGTCAAATCCAGGATTTACGTGTCGGTGACCAATATATGTATGAGTATGTCGGTCAACTTGTTAGCCAATGGGGAGAAGATATGATTGGCGACTATGGATTTTCAAAAATTGGAGCGGTTGTGGGAGCGACACATAAAGAACAAGGCATTGCATTAAGAAAACAAATGCCGCATACCTTCTTCTTGGTTCCTGGATATGGAGCTCAAGGTGCAACAGCAGAAGATTTGGCTGGATGCTTTAATAAAGACGGATTGGGGGCAATTGTGAACTCATCACGCGGGATCATTGCAGCTTACAATAATCCAAAATACAAGAAGGATTTTTCGGTTGTTGATTTTGCAAAGGCATCGCGCCAAGCCGTTATTGATATGAAAAATGATTTGAACCGGGTTATATAAGAAAGGACAATATATGAAAGCACAATTGATTTTAGAAAATGGCATGGTATTTCATGGAAAAGCATTTGGCTATATGAAAGAAACCATTGGAGAAGTTGTTTTTAATACAGGGATGACAGGTTATCAGGAAGTGTTGACCGACCCTTCTTATTATGGGCAAATCGTAACCATGACCTATCCATTAATTGGAAATTATGGCATCAATATTGATGATATCGAATCAGGCTCTGTAAAAGTTCGCGGCTTTATTGTTCGAGAAAACTGCAAGAACCCTAGCAACTGGCGATGTGAATTTGAACTGGAAGACTATATGCGAAAAAATAAGATTATTGGTCTTGAAGGTATCGATACACGAGCGCTTACAAAAATTATTCGTAATGTTGGAACCATGCGAGGAATCATTGCTGTTCGTGAACTGACCGAAAGTCAAATCAAAAGTAAAATTGAAAGCTTTAATAATACAAGGGCGGTTGCAGAAGTGACCCGACCAGAGGTAACACACATACCGGGGGAAGGACCTCATATAGCGATGATTGATTACGGTATGAAAAATAATATTGTACGTTCTTTTCAAAGTCGCCAGTGTGCAATGACAATTTTTCCGGCAAGTGCGACAGCAGAGGAGATTCTTAAGGAGAACCCGGACGGTATCTTTTTGTCCAATGGACCGGGCGATCCAAAAGACTTAGAAGAAGGCATCAAAGAAGTCAAAAAACTCATTGGGAAAAAACCAATGACGGGTATTTGTCTAGGTCATCAAATATTGGCTTTAGCGATGGGTGCCAACACCAAAAAACTTAAATTTGGTCATCGTGGTGCTAACCATCCGGTTAAAGATCTTCAGACAGGACGTGTGATGATTACATCGCAAAATCACGGATATGTTGTAGAAGCCGAGACTTTACCAGAAGGCATTGAGGTAACCCATATCAACCTCAATGATCAAACGGTTGAAGGAATGAAAGATCACAGCAATCGAATCTATTCCATACAGTTTCATCCCGAAGCGTGTCCGGGTCCTCATGACACCGACCCAATCTTTGATGAATTTGTTGCACTTATGAAAGGAGAACATCATGCCTAAAGATTTATCTATAAAAAAAGTTCTTGTTATCGGTTCTGGACCAATTATCATCGGTCAAGCGGCAGAATTTGACTACTCAGGAACCCAAGCTTGTCAAGCACTTCGAGAAGAAGGTGTGACGACTGTTTTAGTGAACTCAAATCCTGCAACGATTATGACGGATAAAGAAGTTGCAGATAAAATATATATTGAACCCTTGACTATTGAATTTTTAGAAAAGGTGATTAAAGAAGAAAGACCAGACAGCGTTATTGCCGGAATGGGCGGACAAACAGGACTAAATATTGCGGTTGAACTTCATGACAAAGGTATTTTGGAAAAGTATAATGTACGGGTTATTGGAACCTCCATTGAATCCATCAAAGAAGGAGAGGACAGAGACGACTTTAAAAAGCTAATGGAACGTATTGGACAACCGGTTATTGAAAGTAAGATTGTCACCAGTTTAGAAGATGGTGTTGAATTTGCCAATCAAATCGGCTATCCAGTGGTTGTACGTCCGGCCTATACGCTTGGAGGATCCGGCGGAGGAATCGCTGAAGATAAGGAAGAGCTTAAGCAAATCTTAGCTACAGGCTTACAGCTAAGCCGCGTCGGACAAGTCCTTCTAGAAAAATCCATCAAAGGGTGGAAAGAAGTCGAGTATGAAGTTATGCGTGATGCGGCAGGAAACTCCATCACGGTGTGTAATATGGAAAACATCGATCCGGTTGGTGTCCATACTGGAGATAGTATTGTTGTAGCACCTTCACAAACCCTGTCAGATGTTGAATATCAGTTGCTTCGAAAAGCATCCCTAGACATTATCAATGAAGTCGGTATCATTGGCGGATGTAATGTTCAGCTGGCACTGCATCCGGAAAGCTTTGAATACGCAGTCATTGAGATAAACCCTCGGGTGAGCCGTTCTTCAGCACTAGCGAGTAAGGCGACCGGTTACCCGATTGCCAAAGTCAGTGCCAAGTTGGCCTTAGGATTTCGTCTAGATGAGATCCAAAATGCAGTAACGAAAAAGACACAAGCTTGCTTTGAACCAACGCTTGACTATTGTGTTGTAAAAATACCTAAGTGGCCTTTTGATAAGTTCCGCCGAGCGAAGAAGACATTGGGGACAAAAATGATGGCGACAGGTGAAGTCATGGCCATCGGGAATAATCTTGAAGCGGCCCTTTTAAAAGCGGTACGGTCCCTAGAGATCGGACAATATTCCTTATACCATAAAAAAGCGGAAAATCGTTCAATGGACGAACTGAAGCGACGAGTGCAAGTGCCGGATGATGAGCGTCTGTTTGACCTTGCCGAGATGCTTCGCCGTGGTTATCGAAAAGATAAGATTTGCAAGATTACCGGAATGGATCCCTTCTTCATCGAAAAAATTGACGGTATCGTTCAATTAGAGGAACAACTAAGAGACAGTTCTTTAGAAGATCTTGATGTCGTTCAATTACGCATGCTTAAGAAAAAAGGATTTTCTGACAAGGCAATTGCCGACTTTGTACAGTGTTCGCCCATTGATATCTATAAAAAGAGAAAAGAACTGAATATCCAAGCAGTCTTTAAGATGGTAGATACCTGCGGTGGCGAATTTGAAGCCATTAGTCCATACTATTACTCAACATACGATGAATTTGACGAAGTACAGGTTTCGGACAAGAAAAAAGTGTTGGTTATCGGTTCAGGTCCCATACGTATCGGACAGGGAATCGAGTTTGACTATTGTTCAGTACACAGCATAATTGCCTTGAAAAAAGCCGGTATTGAGACGATTATTGCCAACAATAATCCGGAAACTGTGAGTACGGATTTTGATACGGCAGATAAGCTATACTTTGAACCATTAACGGAAGAAGATGTCCTTAACATTATCGAAAAAGAAAAGCCCGATGGTGTTATATTACAGTTTGGCGGTCAGACTGCGATTAAGCTAGCCAACTTTTTAGATGAGATGCAAGTGCCGATTTTAGGAACCAAACCGGACCAGATTGATGAAGCTGAAGATCGGGAGCGGTTTGATGCCCTAATGGAAGCACTTAATATTAATCGTCCTAAAGGGAAAGCTGTCTGGAAGCTTGAGGAAGGGCTAGACGAAGCCGAAAAACTTGGCTATCCGGTTCTTGTTCGTCCTAGCTATGTATTAGGTGGTCAAGGGATGGAGATTACCTATGATGAAAAGCAACTTCGTCGCTACTTAATCCAAGCCTTTGAACGCGATCATAAGAATCCGGTCCTCATTGACCGTTACCTCATTGGACGTGAAATAGAAGTCGATGCAATCTGCGATGGTGAAAGTGTGTTAATTCCCGGAATTATGGAACATCTTGAAAAAGCAGGTGTTCACTCGGGAGACAGTATCAGCATCTATCCACCACAAAATATCTCCCAAAAAATTGTCGATCAGATTGTTAGCGATACCACAAAAGTGGCGAAAGCCCTGAAAGTATCAGGAATGATTAACATTCAATACATTGAGTATGAAGGAGAGCTGTTCATTATCGAAGTAAATCCACGCTCATCACGTACAGTGCCCTATATCAGTAAGGTGACCGGCGTACCGATGATTGAACTGGCGACACGGGCCATGCTTGGAGAAAAACTGATTGATATGAAGTATGGAACCGGCTTATATAAAGAAGCAGACTTTGTTGCCATTAAAGTACCGGTATTTTCCACCCAAAAATTACCGGATGTTGAAGTGAGCTTAGGTCCTGAAATGCGCTCGACAGGGGAAGTGCTAGGGATTGGGAAAACAGTTGAAGAAGCACTATATAAAGGGTTTGTAGGTTCAGGAATGGGTGTTATCAAAGAAAAAGGAACCATTATGGCAACCGTTAAGCCTTATGATCAAGAAGCCTTTGTCCCGATTGCAAAAGGATTTGCTGAACTTGGCTTTAAGTTTGTCGCAACGGAAGGAACGGCAAAAGTTTTACGCGCCAATGGTATCGAAGTGGAGACAACACGTAAAATCAGTGAAGGTGTTCCTAACGTCTTAGACTTAATTCGCAGCGGAATGATTCAGATGGTTATTAATACACCAACAAAAGCCAATGATGCCAAGCGGGAAGGGTTTATGATTCGACGCGCAGCCATTGAAGCCAGTGTACCAGTGTTGACATCATTAGATACGGCAAAAGGAATGTTGAAAATTTTGGCAGCAAAAATCGATGAAAGTAAAATGGCTGTCTACAATATGGGGGAATAGACAATGTGTTATAATCCGTTAGAACGAAAAAAATATACCATTATTAAAAATACGATGCTCCAACCGTCAATATATGAAATGCAGATTCAAGCACCAGAGATTGCCCAATTGGCAAAACCGGGGCAGTTTGTTAACTTGTATTGTAAGGATCAATCGAAGCTTCTGCCTCGTCCCATCAGTATTTGTGAGGTGGATAAACAAGCAGGTTGGGTGCGCTTGATTTATGCTGTTGTCGGCAGTGGAACACGTCTGTTTTCTCACATGTCTGAAGGTGAGACCATCGATGTCTTAGGACCTCTTGGACACGGATTTAGCTTAGAAGATGCTTGGGAGGCAAAAGAGGAAGCAGCAAAAATTTTAATCGTGGGCGGTGGTGTAGGGACACCACCCTTGCTTGAACTGGCTAAGACCTTAAAACGTAACTATCAAGATAAGGTGGACTTAACCATTATCCTTGGGTTTCGAGATGATGTCTATTTGGCCCAGGAATTTAGTGCCTATGGCAAAGTCTATGTATCTACTGATTCCGGTCGAGAAGGTTATCACGGTCATGTGGTTGGTCTACTGGAAGCACAAGAACTTGAACAAAAGGATATAGCCTTTGATTATATATATGCCTGTGGACCGACACCTATGCTTAGAGGATTACAAACCTTTGGACTCCGACAAAACTATCAAGGAGAGTTCTCATTGGAAGAACGCATGGGATGCGGCTTTGGAGGTTGTGTAGGGTGTGTCGTTGCGATAAAGCAGGATGAAGATTTTGAATATATGAAAGTATGTAAGGATGGTCCGATATTCGACTATAGAAAGGT
Organism: Clostridiales bacterium UBA4039; assembly: GCA_002382805.1. Lineage (GTDB taxonomy): Bacteria > Bacillota > Clostridia > Lachnospirales > Vallitaleaceae > UBA1351. The sequence goes on along the minus strand of DGAD01000055.1, from coordinate 68,480 downwards.
GATTTTTTCATGAATTTAGGTGTGGAATTTTGCGGCATAAAATTTAAAAATCCAGTGTTTACAGCATCGGGAACATTTAACTCGGGTAGGGAATATGCAGAGGTTGTTGATTTAAACCAAGTGGGTGGAGTGATTGTAAAAGGTGTTGCCAGTACACCTTGGAAAGGGAATCCGGCCCCAAGGATTGCAGAAACTTATGGAGGTATGTTAAATTCAGTTGGCCTTCAAAATCCGGGTGTAGACGTTTTTATCAAAGAAGATATCCCGTTTTTACGTCAATATGACACGAAGATTATTGTCAATCTAGCCGGAAGAACTATTCAAGAATACTGTGACGTGGTTGAAAAGTTGTCCGATGCAGATGTCGATATGTTGGAATTGAATATATCGTGCCCTAATGTCAAAGAAGGTGGGGTCGCTTTTGGTGTGGATCCAAAGATGGCAGCCTTAGTAACCTCAGAAGTAAAAAAAGTGGCAAAACAACCCTTAATTGTCAAATTAAGTCCAAATGTTACCGATATAACGGAGATTGCCAAAGCCGTTGAAGGCGCAGGTGCCGATGGCTTATCGCTAATCAACACCCTCATTGGTATGCAGATTGATATTCACCGACGTAAGCCGACCCTCGCAAGAAAAGTAGGCGGATTTTCAGGTCCTGCCATCAAGCCTGTAGCGGTGCGAATGGTATATCAAGTATCCAAAGCGTGTAATCTTCCTATTATTGGACTGGGTGGTATTATGACCGGAGAAGATGCTATTGAATTTATGATGGCAGGTGCCAGTGCAATTGCTGTTGGAACCGCTAATTTGCTGGATCCAAGAGCGACAATGAATGTCCTTGATGGAATGACAAACTATATGAAATCATATAATTTACTAGACATTAATGAAATTGTTGGTATAATAGAGTAAGACTTAAACGAAGGGAAAGATTTTAATGGACGCATACAAACTGGACTTTATAGAATTTATGGTCGAATCAGGCGTGTTAACGTTTGGAGACTTTACAACGAAAAGTGGTCGTAAGACTCCATTTTTTATTAACACAGGAAATTATCGAACAGGACGACAACTTAACCGATTGGGTGACTACTATGCAAAAGCAATAAAAGATAATTTCGGCTCGGAATTTGATGTGTTATTTGGACCAGCATATAAAGGTATTCCGTTAAGTGTTGCAACAGCAATTTCATTAAGCATATCCTATGGATCTAATGTTCAATACTGTTCTAGCCGCAAAGAGATTAAGGACCATGGCGATGCAGGAGTGCTTTTGGGTGGACCGCTAAAAGACGGACAAAAAGTATTGTTGATTGAAGATGTCACAACTGCAGGAACATCGATTCGAGAGACCATTCCTTTGTTAAAGGCACAAGCGGATGTTGATGTTATCGGATTAATCATATCCGTAGATCGAATGGAAAAAGGACAAAATGAAATCAGTGCTTTAAAAGAGCTTGAACAAGAATATGGAATAAAAGCTCAGGCCATCGTGACTATGGAAGAAGTTATCGAGTATCTATATAACCGACCTATTGATGGGGTTATCTATATTGACGATGAGATAAAAGAACGTATTGATGAATACTATTCTATATATGGTATAAAATAAGTTGAGTATATGTTAATGTTTAAAAAATTAAGGCATCTGTAAAGTTTACAGGTGTCTTCTTTTGTTCTTTTCGATTGTTTTTATTTGTGGTAAAATAGATTTAAATGATAGAGGAGGTCAGCTGTTGTTTGGCGAAGAGATATGAGCTTATTATTTGATTTTTTTAGTCATCGGCATAAAAAGTTAATCGACTGTTTATTAAATGAATTGGTACATGCAGTAGATCACAATCCTATTGCAGCAAAGAGTACTCTATTAAAGCAAAAAGTAATGGATTTGTCTCAGACATTGTTAACCAATAGGATGACAGAAGATGAAGACATGAATATTGTCTATCAACTGATGATTGATGAATTAAACCAGCTGATTAAACGCGTGAATGGTATTGAGGTGCAGGCAGATATCGAAGAGGTTGTTAAGCGGATGCATCATACAAAAGAACTTTTCCAAAGAACGCAATAGATAGAGAAAAGAAGGTATAAAATGGATTATAAAATGTTATCACAACAATTTAAGCGATTTACATATATGGCATATGAATATAGTGTCAAAGATGAAGAGATTGAATTGATTTATTCATATCAGTTAGAATCCGATACGCAGAAGATACCCTTTACACATAGGGTATCTTATTATGTGGAAACGAACGATGTACATTTACGAAAAAATCAAATTCAAAACTATATTAATTTTATTTTTCATATTGGATTAAGCGAGACAATTAACTATTATAAGCTTGCATGTCCGAAGGAAATCTATATCGCTTGTGGACAACTAACTAAAGAGCAAGAACGATGGTGGAAAAAACTGTTCTATCATGGATTAGGGGAGTTTATCTACCTAAATAAGATGACAGAATATGTTACAGAAGATAATTTTGTTCAATTTGTTAGTGCAATGGATCAGCCGCTGATGAATCAACAAATACATGTTAATACACAAGGAAGCCTTATCCCTGTTGGTGGAGGCAAGGACTCGGTTGTGACGCTTGAGATATTAAAAGATGAACATGCCATTAATCTTCCCTTTGTCATGAGTGCGCCAAAGGCCGCATATGATTGCATTGAGGTCGCTCATTATCATGAATATCTAGAGGCGCAGCGGTACTTTGACCCGCGATTAATTGAGATGAACCAACAAGGCTATCTGAATGGACATGTTCCCTTTTCGGCGATTCTAGCTTTTATAGCTGCTTTTGGAGCCCTTTTATCTGAAAAAAAATATATCCCGTTATCGAATGAGCGCAGTGCCAATGAACCGAGTGTGATAGGAACGACATTTAATCATCAATATTCGAAAAGCTTTGAGTTTGAAGAGGACTTTGCGACATACCTCAATCAATACTTGACCCAAGATATTGAATATTTTAGTTTGTTACGGCCTTTATATGAACTTGAAATCGGACAATTGTTTTCAAAATATACCCAATATCATTCTGTATATCGTAGTTGTAATCGTGGAAAAAAAGAAAACAAATGGTGTGGTCTATGCGCAAAATGTCTATTTGTTTATATTATCTTGAGTCCATATATTCCTATAGAACGTTTGGAGCATGATTTTGGGAAAGAACTTTTTTCGGATATGGACTTAAAAGACATATTTGACGAACTTATCGGCATAAAAGAAACCAAGCCTTTTGAGTGTGTTGGAACGATATGGGAAGTTCGACATGCCCTCAATCTTTATATTCAAAAGATGAAGCATCTTCAAAAAGCCTACCCGCCATTAATTCAATATTATATTGATATAGAAGGACCGGCACTTTCAGACCAACCTACAGACTATGAAGAAGGCAATAGGGTGCCCTTGCACTATCTTAATCGCCTTAGAAAGGAACTTGAAAATAGTGGCGAATAACAATACACAATGGAACGACATCAAACAGGCATTAGAAAAACGATTTTTTGAAAAAAAAATTATAATAGTAGGTTTTGGCAGAGAAGGAATAAGTACATATAGGCTTTTGAAAAAACTGTCTATGCCTTATGAATTATATATTATGGATCAAGAACCAACGACAGCCAAAGGTTTTTTGGCAACGCTACAAGATGAGATAACAGTTGTTCTTCCAAAGGAAGATTATCTTAAAGACCTCGATACATATGATGTGATTTTCAAGACACCAGGTTTACCAGGCTTTTTGTTAAAGACCATTGCATCAGATAAGATTTTATCTCAAGCAGATCTTTTTATGGAATATATGGGGGCATATAGTATTGGTGTTACAGGAACCAAAGGCAAAAGTACGACCAGTTCCTTGATTGCCCATGTATTATCCGGTTTAGGGATTCAGGTAAATCTTGTAGGCAATATTGGTTATCCGGCACTTGAGTGTCTCGTCAATCACAAAGATGGACAGATGTACGTTTATGAGATGTCATCATTTCAAACTGAGTTTTTGCACCATGGACCACATATACGCGTAATCTTAAATCTCTTTGAAGAACATTTGAATAACTATGAAAGTTATAGAGCGTATCAAGACTCGAAACTTCAGCTTTTTTTGGCACAGTCTGCTTTGGAGCATGGAAATGATTTGTGTATCTATGGTTCCAACAATCAACTGTTACGTGAGCGAGTTGCACAGATGGATTTTGACAAAAATCAAAGCGTTGAAACCTTTGGATATAAAAAAAATAATGTGCTCAACCATCCGGGAGTTTTTCTGGAAGATAGCCAGATTTATTACACGGATGCCTATAATCAAAAGATAAGTTATGGAACCAAAGAGTTTCAAAAAGAATTGATTGGAGAACATAATTTACTCAATAGCCTTGTTGTAATTAATATTATTCACTTTTTACAGCAAGAAGGAAAGTTAGATTATCAAAGGGTTAAGCCAAGAGATATCTTAAAATTAATAGGAACCTTTAAAGGATTAGAACATCGTCTGGAAAAGGTTGCAACCTATCAAGGGATTACATTTTATAACGATTCAATTTCAACTATCCCAGAAGCAACACTGCAAGCAATAGGAGCGATTGATACACTCAAAACACTGATTATCGGAGGGTTTGACCGAGGGATTGACTATGTTGATTTTACAAAAAAACTATTAACATTTAAGCAACTGCATATTGTTTGTTTACCCGATACCGGACACAAAATTTATCAGTGGGCAAAGCAAGTCGACCAAGAACATGTACTGCACAGATGGCATCAGGTGCAAACAGTGGATGAAGCCGTAAAACTGGCATATGCATTAACGCCTGTTGGATATAGTTGCCTGCTTTCACCTGCGGCAAGCAGTTACAATTGCTATAAAAACTTTGAAGAACGAGGTGATCATTTTAAAGACAGTGTGCACAAGGAAGGACAAAGAAAATAAAGGATAAAGAGGAGATGTCTATGTATCAACAAAGAAGTGCAGCAGTTGTTGTGATTTATTCAATTATCACATGCGGAATATATTATTTTTATTGGATTTATGTTACAATGCGAGATATTAATGGGTACTTAGGTGAGGCAGATATGGATAGCGGATTAGAATTAGTCCTTTGTATTTTATTATTTCCCTATCGTTGGTATTGGTTTTACAAATATGCTCAACGTATTGCAAAAGCTCAAACAGCAGCTGGCTTGCCTGGAAAAGATGACAGTATTTTATGTTTGATTTTGGCGATTATAGAGTTTGGAATTATATCAGCAGCCATTATGCAAGAAGGCATTAATAGAGTTTGGGCATTAGAACAAAACAGTGCCATTTACTAATAAGATTTTTAAGGAGGTATTTATGAATTTAGCAAAGTACATCGACCATACCATTTTAAAACCGGAGACAACTAAAGACCAAATCAAGACAATTTGTGAAGAAGCTAAAAAGTATAATTTTGCTTCGGTGTGCGTTAATCAGTACAATACGGCCTTGGTAAAAAAAGAACTTGAAGGATCAGACGTCAAGGTTTGTACAGTTGTTGGCTTTCCACTAGGAGCGGTTTCAAAAGAAGTAAAAGCCTTTGAAACAAAGCAGGCTATTGCGGATGGGGCCGAAGAAATTGATATGGTTATTAATATAGGTGCTTTAAAAGATGGACTTGAAGAAGAAGTCTATGAAGATATAAAGGCTGTTGTTGAGGCGGCGGCGGGTGCAACGGTCAAAGTTATTTTGGAGACATGCTTATTAACAGATGAACAAAAAGAGATTGCATGTCGTTTGGCAGTAAAAGCAAAGGCAGATTTTGTCAAAACATCTACAGGCTTTAGTACAGGTGGAGCAACGGTTGAAGATGTTCGTCTAATGAAAGAAGCCGTGGCAGGTCATGCAAAGGTAAAAGCATCTGGAGGCGTAAGAGATTACAATGATGCTATGGCTGTTATTGAAGCGGGTGCAGATCGTATTGGGGCTAGCTCGGGTGTTGCAATTATGACAAATCAAACGAGTAGTGACGACTATTAAATAAAAAGAAAAGCTGTTATATTAACTGAGGTTAGTATAACAGCTTTTTTGCATGTATAGTTATTGAGTAAAGAAATCTTGGAGAGCATCAATGAGCAAATCATTATTTGCTCGAGTAGAAAGTGAAAAACGGAAATACTCACCATGTAAAAATGGAAAAGAAGCGGTGTTACGAATCATTAGATGCCTTTTAATAAGGTGGTCAAATAATTTTTGAGTCGTGTATTGAGGATGAATAATTTTCACAAAAAAGAAATTACCATAATTTGGAAAAACTTTTAAGGCGCTGATTGTTGATAATAGTGTTCCAACACGTATACGCTCGGATTCAATGAATTGATGGGTATGCTCAATAAAAGCGCTGTCCTTCATTAATTCAGAGCCGGCAAAAGCAGCGAGTGAATTGATTGCCCAATGGTGGCGTTGTTTTTCCATCGATTCATGACATTTAAAATCACTAGTAATGCCATAACCTAGTCGAAGTCCAGGCGCAGAGAAAAACTTTGAAAAGCTACGAAGAACAATACAGTTAGAGTAGCGCTCTACAAGATTGATAGCACTTATATGATCCGCATTTGCAATAAAATCCATATAAGTTTCATCAATCAAGATATGTAATCCGAGTGCTTTAAGATGGTCAAATAAGGGAGTAAGCTCTTTAGACGTTATCAAGGAAGCGGTAGGATTATTCGGATTACACAAAACAACCAAATCAATATCAGTGGTACACATCGTGATAATGGTTTTAATATCTATCTTAAAATCATTGGATTCAGTTAAAGGGTAGTAGACAACACCGGCATCACAACTGCTGATTTTTTTTTCGTATTCGGAGTAGGTCGGTCCAATAATCAATGCTTTTTTAGGGTGGACATAATCAATATAATGGGCAATGAGTTCAGTTGTTCCATTACCTAATAAAACATACTCGCTTTGCGTTGAGGCATACTGAGAGATGCTTGCCTTTAATGTGTGATAGTCTGGATCAGGATAATTGGTAACTAAATCGATATTTGCAATGAGCTTCTCTTGTAGTTGCTCAGATAAACCAAGTGGATTAACATTGCCGCTAAAATTTATAATAGATTTTTCATCGAGATGATAAAATTTTGCGACTTTTTCAACATCGCTACCATGAAAATTATTCAGTTCTTTCATAAGGTTCTCCTTTGGAAACAATTTGTGAATATGCTATAATCATTATAACGATAAAGGGTAAAAAAATCTAGTATGGATGTGAGTGGAATGAGAAAAGATGAATGTTTGCTAGCCATTGCGAATTATGGATTAAAACATCCCAAGTTTGAACTTCAAGTAGAACCAAAAAGAAATGAGATTGTCATAAACAATGGTCAAATCTTTTATGGTGAATTTTACGTGCGTCCATATTTAGAATCTTTTCAATGGATATACATGGGAACGTTAAAAGGAATTATAAAACTGAAAGTGGATAAAAAACCGACATCAAATTATATACAATATGAAATTGATGGAGGAAAACTTTTTCCTGGGTATAGTTATGAAGAAGAAGTGACCCTATACTATCCAGGAGGTGCCACTACCATTGAATTTCAAATCAAGACAAGTATAGATAGATTTGGTGAGGTGACCCAGACAGAAGCAATCCAACACCAGACAAAGATTATTAATATGTCTACAAAAACACAGCATTCAAATGATGTGGCTATTTTTTTTGAAAAGATGACCTATAGCCTGGAGGAAGCTATAGAGTTGCGATTATTTAATGGAGCGGGTGAACTGAAAAGTATTATGATTGAATCGGACCATGATTTGATTCACCCAAAAAATACGGAATTTTATCTAAAAGATATATGGACTCAAGAATGGTATATTCAGCAAACGGCATGGGATAAGATTATTGGGCGTGTGGTTTTTAAGGATACACCATTTGAAGAAATTGCTTTTCGGATTCATATGAATGGGGAAAATACGCCTTCCCAACAACGGAAGATAAAAACAATAATTACAGCCTATCCCTTATATGAGACCTCCATTAATGTTCTAAATCGTAAAATGCATCGGCAACTTCGGGTGCAATGCATGCGACAGTTTTTGATGCTTCTTACAGAGAGAATGCCAAAAAAAGAATGGATTAGCTTTACCAATCATATAAAAGGCTGCTTAAATTTTAATCAGTTGGATTTTGATCTTCGTTTAATTTATTTATGGGCACTAGTGGATATGGGGGACATGCGTTCTTATGAACAAGAAGCCAGGTACATCCGAAAATACGATGACTATTTTCAAAAAAATCCATACTATCCGATTTTTTTAGTCTTTGAAACGATAGTACAAAAGAAAAGCAGTAAGCGCTATCTGACATTGAATGAAATAAAAAAAGACAGTCATTGTCTGAATACATTAATTCAAACCCGCTACCTTGAAAAAGGAATTGATCGTTATTTGATATATCGACAGTTATATAAACAAAAAACTAGATATGCAATTTTATTTGCTGAAGCAGTGCACTACCTGAACAAACATGAGATTTTTGTGGAGGTGGATGATCAATTTTATGCAGTGTGTATCCAATGGGCGTTAAACCAAAAATGCTTAGGGAAGCAATGGGCGCATCGCCTCTTGGGGCGGGAAAAGATGTGGATACGTAAAAACAAATATGTATCAAGTCGGTTATTGATGCAACTGTATAAGACATATCCTTCACCTTCTTTGGTGGACTTATGCTGTGAGAAAGCAATGGAGGAGCAGCGTTATGACGGTCTTGCTTTAGAATACTATAAAGTAGGCTTAGGTGAAGGGCGATATATAAAAAATCTGGACCGATTTTATGTGGAAACAGCAGCGCAACTGGGCGAGCCAATTGACTTTGGCCTGTTGCGTTACATGACTTTTATAAAAGATTTATCGACGAAAGCAAAAGGATATATATATCGAAAGATGATAGAAGCGCAAGTAATTGATTTTAGCCGATTTTCGAGAATATATCAAGAACTCATAGTTTATCTTCGAGAGATGACCCATGAGACGGAATATATGTATTCAGCTACACAGATTCTTGCACACATCGATGCACATATGTTTGATGAACACTTCGATATATTAGAAGCGATGCTGGATGATACGTTTATTCAATATCTTTATACGACGTCAACAGGCCAATCGGTTTTAGAATATCTTATTCAAGTGACGCTTGACAGCATAACACAAGTGCAGAATAAGGCCCTTTATGAACGTATAGAATCAAATATTAAGCCAGAAGGCATCCTCTTGATATATGCTCCGGCTAGACAGTGGTATGAACAATCAAAGGTTTCTTTGCCTATCTTCCTTGATAATGATACATATAAGGCAAACATGAAAAATACGATGTCGTTAACGGCGTTTTTAGAAGGAATTCTTCAAAACCGGTCCCATGAACAATTAATGCAGATTTATGCACATTTGACATTCAAAGAGCAAAGGTTAGTTCGCCCATTGCTTTGCCAAAACATTTGTCAACAAATACTTATTGACGATGTTCATGTTAATCAAGAAGAGGCTCAGATTCTTCAAGGGTGCTATGCGGATGAACAAAATCCTGATAATGGGTTATTGCTCGCCTTGTTAAAAATATTTCCAGAACACCCTTGTCGAGACGAACTTATAAAACGCAACATATTGATTCCTTGGGCATGTAAAAAGAGTGGAAAAACATTGGAGACTAGTATACAATATTATGGAGAGCCTTTTGATGAGATAAAAATTTATTGTAGATATGCTGAAGATGAAGTGTTTCATGTACAAGATATGGTGCATATAGCTTATGGATTGTTTGTACATCCGATATTTGTATTCTATGGAGAATATATGGAATATTATATTACAAAAAAAATATCCGAGCATAAGACGATTGTTGTTGTTTCAGATATTGTATATGAACAAGTTCCAAAGCAACAGTTGGATTTCATTGTATATGCAATGGAAGTGGGCGATGGACAGGGGACATATGGTCTCATTGACGAATACCTAGAGCATTGTAATAACACAAAAAAAATATTCCGTATTTAAAACAAGGAGGTTGTAAATGTGGGAGTCCTAAGTTTAGAACTTAATAAAGGGTTATATATGGGCATTGACTTTGGAACGACGAATTCTGTTGTGAGTATATACCATTATGATGAAGATGAAGTCCATACCCTAAAAATTGATGGATACACCGTGTTTCCTTCGGTTATTCAATTTGAAAAAAATGCAGTAACAGGAGAGCTTGACCGAATATTTGGTCTAGAAGCGAAAGAGTCCGCTGTAATTTACCCCGAAAGTACGGTAACATCCATTAAGCGTAAGCTGGAGTCGGATGAACCCATTGAGATTTATTGTGATAAAGACCGTTATAGTTTCTTGCCGGAAACGATTGTTGCAGAGATTCTTGGCTATTTAAAATCCCAAGCAGACGAGTATATTCGAGATACATTAAATATTTTCGGAGTTTTTTCAGGTTGTGTTATTACTGTTCCGGCCAACTCAACCGATAAACAAAAGAGAAAGATGAAAAAAGCGGCAGTAATGGCAGGGTTTGATGAAGATAATGTGTATTTACGATTAGAACCTGCAGCAGCTGCAATACAATATGCCACAACATCCTCAAAAAATAAAAAAGTGCTGGTTTATGACTTTGGAGGCGGAACCTTTGATGCATGCGTCTTAGATATTCGCCAAGAAGAAGCGGAAGATGAACCTAATATTTCCATTCTAAGTACCTATGGAGACAATTACTTGGGAGGTAATGATATAGACCAGCTCATGGTGGATTTGATTTATGAACATTTTTTAGAACAAACGCATCATACCATTGATTTGTATAACTTTGAGACAGACGATGGACTTGCGGTTCAAGACAAAAAAATGGCGATTATTCGCATGAAGCATGTTGCAAACCAAGTTAAAGAAAAATTGTCAACAACGCAAAAAGCAAAAGTTGTATTAGCACCATTTATTCAAACCCCCGTGCCTGTTAATATACAGTTTGAGATTAATCGGGAGATGTTTTATGCCCATCAGCGTAAGCATCAGCTAGATGACTCGACATATGTATTTGAACGCATGCAAGATGTGTCAGTATATACGCTTGTAGAACGTACTATGGACAGTGTGAGAAAGTGTTTGGTTAACGGACATATTGAAGCAGCGGACATCACCGATATTTTTTTGGTTGGCGGTTCATCAGCATTGCCTATTGTAGAAGAAAAAATCCAAGCGTATTTTCAGCAAGAGCCTTATCGGTCAAAGATAAGCCCGGCATTAAGCATATCCCAAGGTGCGGCGCATTATTGTCATCAAATTATGCTTCCTTCAACAAAAGGACCCAAAGTCTATGAAAAGACAATTCATTCATTAGGGATTGAAATGGCTGGGAGACGTTATCTTGAGATTATACAACGTGATATGGAGATACCTGATGACGGACTCATTGTTGAAGCACCCTACACATTTGAGACAAATTATGATGGATTAACAAGTATGGCTATTATTGTATATGAAGACTTAGAACCCAATGAAAATAAGCGAAAGTTTGTCTATGAACAAAGTATGCGACGCCTGACAGGGACAACACTAAGAAATATCCCACCCAAAGCCAAAGGCGAAGAAAAAATCCGTATTCAATTCAAATTAAATCAAGACAACATGTTAATGGTTGAAGCTTGGTCTGTAGATACAGAAGGAATCTCAACTGTACTGACTGTCGATGAATTGTATGGAAAGTGAGGAATGTATGTATAGATTTATTGAAGAAAAACAAATTGAAAAAGTTGTATTAGAATATGTCTTAAACCATAATCAAATGGAAGATCGATGCATAGATGTCCTTAAGGTAGCTTTTGATCAAATGATATCACGAATATTACTTCAGGTTAAACTCTATATAGAAAATATTAACCAGCTAAAAAACACGGAAAAAGTATACGATGTCATACAAGAGATAAAATCATGTTATACAACCTATTTAACACAAAACTTAGACCATATTGAAGATATGGAAAGCCTTGAAATTATTAAAATGATTTATGATGTATTGGAAGATCAGAGAGAATCTTTTTTTGCTGAACGTGAAAATCCTTTGGAATATGAACGTACATTAATTGAATCGCTGGTTTTGCTGAAATCACAAGAAGCTCTAAAGAGTTTACGTGACGAGGCGATTAAAGAGTTTAAACTTCCCATAAGTACATATAATGACTACAAAAATATTTTAAAAGCATTTGTTCTAGATGCGTATTCGGGAATGCAACATAACCTAAAAAGCATCGTAGAAAACCATGCAAAAGAGATCAATAATTATGAAAAGCGGTCAGATCTAATTGAGTATATAAAAATCCTTCATGAGCAAAAAAATATACTTGAAAGTTTTATTCATATTGACCTAAATATTGACTCGAATATTGACTCAAATAGTGATTCAGATGATTCACAAGAACCTTTAGAGACACTGACCCATCAATTTATTTGGCCACTTCGCCATACCTATACGTCCATTTGTGAAGCGATAGAAGAGAGTGAACAATCGATTAAACAATGCGATGAAGTTGAATACAATTTTAAAATAAAAAACATTGAAAATATTATCGAAAAAAATATTATGAATAATTCCAAATTGTCAACATTGATGGATGGTGTTGAAGCGAATAAGCAAAACACGATTGATTTGTTCTTAATGCATGTCAACGATGAACTCGTCAAAGTCAGTACAAAAGCAATCAATGATTTTAAACGTATCAGCCATCCGTTTGAGCTTATTTGCTTTCGATTAATTGAGCACATGGGAACTACATTAGCTAAAATACAAGTGACAGACTATGATCAGGTTCAAACAGAGCATCATCAAAATATTATTAAAGGGGTCATTGATACTTTAATGCTTAAGTATGATGTCATCAAAGAAAAAAACGAAGATTTTCAAATGGAGCGAAAAACCAATCAGCTGGACGTGGCCAATAGGATGCTTGGATTTCGAAAAGAATTTGAAAAAAAATGTGCGGATTACTTAGAAGAAGCAATACAAGGCGATAGTAAGGACTTTGAACGGGTTCAAGCACGGTTTGATAAAATGGTTTTACAGACCATGGATGAAGCCTATGAAGGTGAAATCAGACATTTAAATAAAGATATCTTGTTCGAAATCAAAAGTTTTGAAGATATTATAGAGCAGTCGATTACTCGTATTATGGAAGACGAACAGGAGTTAGTCCAGACTTTTGGAATACAAATCTGTCAATTATTTGACAAAATGATTGGGGACTTAAAAAAGTATCAAATCGAGAGAATTTATCCTCAAGCTGGAGAAAAATTCAATGGGAAGATACATGAAGTTATACTTGTTGAAGAATCCTCTGACTTTAACAAAGGTCAGATTATACGCACTAAAAATAGTGGTTTTTCAATACAAGATCGTATTATCACACGTGCAAGTGTTGTCGCAGCAAAATAGGAGATGATATGAAGGCTACAGTATGGATGGAATTGGGCGAGAACAAAAGCGCATTCGCTATTGGTGATTATTTTGGGGAGAACTTAGAATATATCGACTTAACCGGTGGATATGGATCAATGCAGATCCCTCTTAAAATAGCGTATATTGAAGATGAAGATGCAGTCGTTTGTGGAGAAGAAGCAGATACGTTTGAGAATGCGGTTTGGGCAGGGCTTACCCCTGAATGGACGGCTGATTTTATTCAGCACTGTCTTTATAAAATCTTGCAACAATATCATGGAGATATAGTAACATCCCTTATTCTCATGAATGGCGCTGGATTTTCTGCAAAACACTGTCAAAGTGTTCAAAAAAAATTAGCAGAGCAAAATAGCATACAAATTCAATGGATTTCTTTAAAACAAGCACTTGTAGGTTATGGTTACGATCAAGGCCTTAACGATGCATGGCTGACCTATTTTAATAGTACAAAAAGTATGCATTTTCACTTTGTAAAAGACGATTTGGAGAAAGAATATGTCGATGAAATAATACAAAGACCCACGGCACTTGAAGCGATTGATCAGTTCTATCTTCAAACGATTCAAGCTGCACATAGAAAGATATATAATAAGGAGATTGATTTACAGCGCATTGAGCAGACATATAATGATCAGAAGATGCTTTTATATCGTCAAGTTCAATCGAAGCAAGATGTGAATTTATATACATCCATTTATTATCCTCCCAAAAAGATAACGATTACGTATGCAGAGTTTATTGTGTTTTTTGAACAATGGGTTCAAAAAAATACAATAGCATTGAATAGTGAACTAACCCAGAGCATCATTAGTGGGGGATATAACCAGGAGATTTTTTGGCAAAAACTCATGGATGATGGAAGATACCAATATGATGAACATATGCTTTTTATAGGGGCTAAAGCATTCTTGAATTATCGAGATACACATAACGGCGATTTGTGTACGAGCACAAAGACACATTGGGGCTATGGAATCATTGATCAAAATAGACGACGTATTGTTTTTATTCGACCGGGACAGATATATCAAAAGCGTTATGTTATTGAACTAATTTTGACCGATTATCAACGAAGTGTCCCTTTTGTAAAATATGATGATAATATGCAAGAGTCCCATCTGTTTAATTTATATATATATCCAAAGCATGCGACAACATATGTAACGATGACGTTGGAGATCAGTATTGAAGGACAGATCAAAGAGGTGAACTATGAGTATTGAACAGTATAAAAAAATAATTGAAGAACAAGGATTAGATGAAGATCTATATATACTGGGTATTGATTTGGGAACGACACACTCTGTGATTAGTTATTGGCACCAACAAAAGCATACACCTGAACCGATAGATATGAGTAATGGTTTTGGAAAAATTCCCTTACCTTGTGTTATTCAGTATCGAAAAGAAGAGTTAGATGAGGAGTGGATTGTTGGGACAGAAGCGCTCAATACCTATGTCATTTTTCCAGAAGCAACAGCAATGTCGATTAAAAGTTTTATGGGAACCAATCAACCCATCGTGCTCAATAGTCAATCATTTTCCCCAGAAGAATTATCAGCCATGGTTCTACGTGCGCTTTTTAATCAAATTAAAAGTATGAACCCTAAAAGTTCAATAGCCGGAATTGTTGTTTCCGTACCGTATGATTTTGACGATGCGGCAAAGAAGGCAACGATTAGTGCGTGTCAACTTGCAGGGATTCAAGATGAACTCATATGCCTAATTGAAGAACCTAAAGCGGCGGCATTGACCTATAGCTATCACCATCCGTTTAATTCAGGAGAGAAGGTTATGGTTTTTGATTTTGGCGGTGGAACGCTGGATATTACGTTGTTTGGTGTTGAGCAGGTAAGTGCGCGTGAGCAAACACTAAAAGTGCTGAGTGAAGGAGGACAAGCTAAGCATGGTGGAGATATTCTTGATGCGCTTTTGTATGACTATTTCTTGCAGTGTATTCGAGATAAAGGGCATCCAATAGAGACGCTTTCCAAGGAAAATCATGCGGAAATAAAGATGCGTGCTCGTGAGACAAAAGAACGATTATCAGGCACTCAAAAAGTACGTGTACCCTTTGCATTTTGTGTACCTCCTTTTGTACTGAGTATGACGCGAGAAGATTTAGAGAGGGTTGGGCAAGCCTTTATAGATAAGACGAAACTGTTTGTTGTAAAAACATTACAAGAAGCGTATCAAGGAGCCATAAAGCCAGAAGATGTTGATCGGATTCTTTTGACAGGTGGTTCCTCTCAAATGCCTTGGGTCAAAAAAATGATGATTCATCTTTTTCAAGATCAAGAAAAAATTTATGTCACAGACCGTCCCGCGTTAGATATATCCTTGGGGGCAACTATTTATGCAGCGATGAAAATGGGCGTGCATACGCAGACGGAGCTTACAACAGGACGACAATATATGAATTTTGAAGTGTGCGTACCTCATGATATAGGTTTTGAGATTGAAGTGGATGCAGTTAGAACATTCTATACAATGATTAGTCGAGGGACTCCATATCGATTAGCACGTCGTGCCCAAATATTTACCATTGATGGAGAGACGCAAGAGGATATGACACATCTATCGGTGCGAATACTTGAGCGCATCCATAAGGATAAGGGTGTGGATGGATGTAGTGTCATAGGTGATGTAGAAGTTGCCGGCTTACCACGTAGACCTCGTGGTCAAACACAGATAAAAGTAACGTTGTCGATAGATGAAGAGACAGGAACAATTCAGGGAGAAGTTGAAGACTTAGGTTATGGACAAAACTATTCCCCCTCAGGGTTTAAGCAGATGTTCATACCAAAACGACATCAAACAACAGTGGTACAAAGCGAAAGGTAGGTTAATATGGCATTTTTAGGGATTGATTTAGGAACAACCAATACAGTAGGAATGCTTTATGATGATCGGACAGATTTAATGGACGTTGTCAAAACAGACGGTGCACAAGAAGTGCTGCCATCGGTCGTTTGTTATCTTGAGGATGAGATATTGGTTGGAACAGAGGCTAAAAATAGTGCGGTGATTTACTCGGAAGAGACTATTTTTTCAGTTAAGCGTAAAATGGGTCAAGAAGAAGCGATTACTGTGGGAGGATACGAGCTACTACCAGAGGAAGTTAGTAGCGAAATCCTAAAAAAGATAAAAGACGCAGCCCAAGAACAAATAGGAGAGCCTATTGTTGAAGTGGTTATAACCCATCCGGCATATTTTAATGATCGCCAGATATATGCCACTAAAAAAGCCGGTATGCTTGCAGGATTTGAGATAGTCCATCTGTTAAGTGAACCGCTGGCGGCAGCTATTGAGTATGGATATAAGCAAAGTTACGTACAAAAAATTCTGATTTATGATTTGGGCGGAGGTACATTTGATGCTTGTGTGTTATCCGTGGCCCAAGATATATATGGGAACAATTCATTTCAAGAGTTGGCGGATGTAGGTGATATGAAGCTGGGCGGCGATGATTTTGATGAAGTGTTAGTACAAGCGATGGTAGAAGCTTTTGAAAAACAACATGGAGTAAGCATCCGTCAGTTTGAAGAGCTTGAACAAAAACAAATGATGCAAAAAATACGCATTGAAGCAGAACGGGCAAAGCGAGGGCTATCTGAGGCAAACAAAATGAGTGTCAATATTCATCCAATCACTATTGTTGATGGCATTCCATATCAATTAACTTTTGACATTACAAGGGATCAGTTTGAAGAGCTTATTCGTGAATATATTGAGCGAAGTATGGACGTGGTTGAATTGGCGCTGGAACGTTCTGGTGAGACAAAGGAGACGATTGATAAAGTGATTTTAGTTGGCGGATCAACACTTGTGCCTATGGTAAAGCGTATTATTGCAGGGCATATAAAAGAACCCTACCGTGCCAAAGATCCGGCAAAAAGTGTAGCAATGGGAGCGGCTATCTATAATTATCTGATGCATTTGCCAAATAGCAGCGTTGAGATTGGACAAATTATGCGTCAGCATATAGGAACGCGAGCAATTATAAATGAAGCAACCGGACAAAAAGCACTTATTCCTATCCTTAAGATGGGAACAGAGATTCCATCAACTGCAACGGAAGATGGCTTTAAAGTGACGCGTGGAGCTCATGCGGTTTCGATTGACTGCTTTCAGTGGGAAGAAGGACATGAACAGACGAGTAAGTATATAGGGTCTGTCGTTTTAGAAAATATTACCGATGACAGCCAGTTATCCATTACCTATCAAATTGACCGAGATAATTTATTTGAAGTAGAAGTCGTGGACAAGATTAGCGGACATCAAGTCTGTCAAGCTTTTGATCGAACAAAGAGTGCTCCGGTTATTGACCATTCGCTGGCAAAAACTGCACCGGACATAACAGGGATGGACATTGTTTTTATCATTGATACAACAAGCAGTATGGATGTGTATATAGACGGAGTAAAAGAAAAAGCTATTGAATTTTCAAATCAGCTCCATCAAAAAGGCATTGACTATCAGTTGGGATTAATTGGCTATGGAGACTTAGGGGAACGTGAAAAACCTAAAAAATACAAATGGACAAAAGATATAGAACGATTTCGGAAAAATGTGAAGAAGTTGCCGAGAAATTATGGCGGTGATATTCCAGAGTCAACCCTTGAAGCGGTAGAGACTGGGGTTGAGTATCTAAAAAAACGCCCTGTAGCCAATGCATACAAAGCTTTTATTGTGATAACGGATGCTCCGCCACATATACCTACCCACAATGGTCGAGGTTTGGAGGACGTTATAAAAACGGTGAATGATGCAGGCGTTATCTGTTATGTTGTTGCAAAAAAAGATCCGGATAGTCTCTTAGCCTATACACCTTTAGTAGGAGACTATGGACACTATTATTCTATGGATGAACCGTTTTATGATATTCTTGATGCGATAGCTAATAAGCTTGCACAGCTCGTACGTGTGGAGAAGGAGTAAGATATGGGGGTATATTTGTGCCGACATAACCCAGCCGGTAGTGACCTTGTGTATCCTGAGCAAATAGAAGAACAACAGGCTAAGCGCTGGCATTATCTCGGTGATTATTTATTTGATACCCAACGATCCGATTATGGATTTAATGCATATTGGCAAGCATATCTTCACAAAGATGAAGAAGCACTGATTAATATGGGAATTTTACTTTTAAGATATGGTTTTGAACAAGAAGGACAACAATGCATCATCCATGGCTATCAGAACAATCAATCACCCAAAGTACTCTATGTCTATATCAAATGTATGCTGGTGTTTGGATGGGAAGATACAATAAATATTGATCAGTATATTGTCAAAATCGCTCATCACCCGGATGAAGATGCATTTGATTTTCTGGTTTGGTATTATCAGTTTATGGGTGAGACAGAACATAGCATAACGGCATTTTTACAATTAAAAGACGAAAAAAATCAGTTGAAATGGTTACGTTACTACCTGGCATATATGATTGGTATTGGAAAAGATATATATGCAGAAGTCATGATTAAGCACCTAAAAGAAAAATACCCGGAAGTCTATACAAAAGCATTGCTAGGCGCACATTTAGACTGTTCATCCTATGCATTTGTCATAGAGTATACGGATAATAATTCAGATTATGCGTTGTATCAATCGCTTGCGTATTATTCCATGAATCAAATCATATCATCAGTTGAAGCGGCAAATAGGATTCTATTGGAACAACTTTCTGATCAAGAACGTGTACTTGCGTATTATCATATGGCAAAACTGGCAGAAGTCGGTTCGGATTTTCAGAGAGAGACACATTATTTGGAAGCGTTAGTGCATGAATGGAAACAGCACGAACGCTATATCAAAAAAGAAATACAAGCATACACCATACGATTTTATACGTTGGATAAACAGTAGGGTGTAATATTATAGAATGGAATAGGAGCTTATGTTTAAAAAAATCATACAAAAAATCGGAAAACTCAAGTCAAGATTTAAGCCTTATGAAGAAGAGCTATTGCTTGGGATGGATGTGGAGACACTTTTAAAGGACCCCTATAAGAATGAAAAAATAAAAGATATGCTACGGGATAATGATGTGAGATTACAAGAACTATCACAACAATATCACCAGCAGATGAATCAGTTTATTGTCGTAGAACGAATAAAAATGGCCCATGAAGATACGAAAAGTTATTTGCATGACTTGTGCCGTCAGTTATCTGAATACAAAGTCGCCATAAAAGAAGCAGAAACAAAAAATACGCAGGCAAAAAATCGAGAGAATCCGCACATTCGCTTGGTATCAAAAGATATTGCCAAAGCGATACATGTATTAAAAGAACATGAAGAAAATCAAAACATGGTAAAAAAAGATTTGGATATTTTAGAAGGAGAAAAGCAAAGTTTACTCTTTCATTTTGGAAACTTAAGACGTGCCCTTTCTTTTTTAAAGTATTTTATGCTGGCGTTGGTTTTTATTACACTGATCGTAGGCATTGTATTGTCAACACTGGTCGTTGTCTATAATGAGAATGTGTTTTTACCAGCATTAATTAGTATTGTCACAGTATCCTTTTTATTTATATGGGGTTTTGTATTTAGACGCTACTGTGTCCATGAAATCAAGAAGAATCAGCTCCTACAAGAACGTGCAGTCAAGCTGTTGAATAAAACAAAATTAAAGTATATTCGTAATCAGCAACTTCTTGATTTTGAATATGAAAAGTACCAAGTAAACAGCTCAGAAGTTCTTGAACTTCGTTATGAACATTACTTAGATGCACAGCAACAGCAAAGAAATTATGACCATATTCATCGCTCCATGCGAAATCTAAGTCACGATATCGAGGACGTGATTAATAAGTTACAAATCGAAGATATAGAGTTTGTAACCAAAAATGCAGAATATTTTGCAACTGCCAAAGGGCTTGAACGTCTATATGAAAAACATCAAGAAAAAAGAGCAATATTACAAAAAGATTTGCAAAAACTAGAACATGAAAAAGAGGTTCTGGAGAATTTATTGACAAAATAGATAAAATCCATTATGATTATAAACAAAATCAAATGTAAGATGCGTTGATGAAGAAGAGTACGTTAAAAGATTTGGCTCAGAGAAAGGAATCCATTGGCTGGAAGATTCCTGCAGTTGATTAACGGAAGGTAGCTTCGGAGCAGATAAGTTAAGAACCACCTTATGGTGATAGGTTTATCCGGTTTGTGTCGTTATTCACACAAGAGTCTGATATATTATCAGAAATTAAGGTGGTACCACGGTCTTTTCGTCCTTTGCGAGAAGGCTTTTTTTATTTTACAGATACTATTGTGGAGGTCAATATGGCAAAAGAGTTAGAAAAAAATTATGATCCAAAAAAAATGGAGCAACGCATTTATGATGAATGGATACAACAAGGCTATTTTCATGCACAACCCAATCCAGAAAAAAAGCCGTACACCATTGTAATTCCACCACCCAATATTACAGGAAAGTTGCATATGGGACATGCGCTTGATAATACATTACAAGATATATTGATTCGCTTTAAGCGTATGCAAGGTTTTGAAGCCCTTTGGCAACCGGGAACAGACCATGCGGCCATTGCAACAGAGGTAAAGATTGTTGAGAAGTTGGCCAAAGAAGGTGTTGACAAGGAATCTTTAGGTCGAGAAAAATTTATGGAAGAAGCATGGAAGTGGAAAGAAGAATACGGCGGTACCATTGTAGATCAATTAAAGAAACTTGGTGCATCATGTGATTGGGAACGTGAACGTTTTACTTTGGATGAAGGTTGTTCAGAAGCCGTATTGGATGTATTCCTAAAATATTATGAAAAGGGCTATATCTATAAAGGGGACAAATTAATTAACTGGTGTCCAAGCTGTCAAACTACTATTTCAGAAGCTGAAGTGGAACATATCGAAAAAAATGGACATTTTTATCATGTGGAGTATCCGGTCAAAGGGGAAGAGCGCCGATTACGTTTGGCAACGACTCGGCCAGAGACCATGCTAGGAGATACGGCCGTAGCGGTTCATCCTGACGATGAGCGGTATGCTGATTTGGTGGGTAAGACAGTGCTTCTTCCTTTAGTTGGTCGCGAGATTCCAATTATTGCTGATCATTATGTTGATCAAGAATTTGGAACAGGTGTTGTAAAAATTACGCCAGCCCATGACCCCAATGACTATGAAGTTGGAGCACGTCATGATTTAGAACAAATCAACATTATGAATGATGATGGTACCATCAATCAAAATGGTGGACAATATTCTGGCATGGATCGATATGATGCGAGAAAAGCGATTGTGGCTCGGCTCAAAGACGAGGGATATCTTGTAGAAATAGAAGACCATGTACATAATGTTGGAATGCATGACCGATGTAATACCGTTATTGAGCCGCTTTTAAAATCTCAATGGTTTTTACGTATGGAAGAACTTGCACAACCGGCAATCCAAGCCTTAAAGTCCGGTGAGCTTAAATTTGTGCCAGAACGTTATGGAAAAGTATATCTAAATTGGTTGGAAAACAT
The DNA here is from genome assembly GCA_002382805.1 of Clostridiales bacterium UBA4039. GTDB lineage: Bacteria > Bacillota > Clostridia > Lachnospirales > Vallitaleaceae > UBA1351. The sequence goes on along the minus strand of DGAD01000055.1, from coordinate 46,512 downwards.
CCGTGATTGGTGTATCTCGCGTCAATTATGGTGGGGACACCGTATTCCAGCATATTATTGTGACGACTGTGGCGAGACGATGATTAGTAAATCCTCGGTACATACATGCACAAAATGTGGAAGTACCAATGTATGGCAAGATGAAGATTCATTAGATACTTGGTTTAGTTCAGCGCTATGGCCGTTTTCAACCCTAGGATGGCCGGAAAATACAGCTGAGCTTGAATACTTCTATCCAACCAATGTGTTAGTTACCGGATATGACATTATTTTCTTCTGGGTTATTCGTATGGTCTTTTCAGGAATTGAATTCACTGGAAAATTACCATTTAATACAGTGCTCATTCATGGTCTGGTTCGAGATTCCGAAGGTCGTAAGATGAGTAAGTCTCTAGGGAATGGAGTAGATCCACTTGAAGTGATTAATGCATATGGATCTGATGCCCTTCGTATTAGCTTAGTTACCGGAAACTCACCGGGAAATGATATGCGTTTTTATTATGAACGCGTTGAGGCATCAAGAAACTTTGCTAATAAAATTTGGAATGCATCTCGATTTATTATGATGTATGATATAGAAAATATTCCTGAGACAATTGACCTTAGTCGTTTGACAGAGGCTGATCGGTGGATTTTATCAAAAGCCAATGATTTAGCTAAAGACGTTACAGATAATATGGAAAAATATGAATTAGGAATTGCGGTGGAAAAATTAACCGAGTTTGTATGGGAAGAATTCTGTGACTGGTATATTGAGATGGTTAAACCACGATTATATAACGAAGCAGATGAAACAAGACAAGCGGCATTGTGGACATTAAAAACTGTCCTTGTACAAGCACTTAAACTTTTACACCCATACATGCCATTTATTACAGAAGAAATCTACCAAACAGTTTTGAACACTCAAGCATCAATTATGGTTTCAGAATGGCCGACATTTGAAGATGCTTATCATTTTCCAAATGAAGAAGAAAGTATTTCTTTATTAAAAGAGGCAATCCATCAAATCCGTAACATTCGAGCAGAGATGAATGTATCACCAAAGAAAACAGCAAAGGCAATCGTTGTGAGTGATCAAGAAAAAGTTCGACAAATCTTTAGAGATGGAACGAAATTCTTTGAACCGCTAGCTTTTGCAAGTGAAGTCGTTGTTCAAGCAGATAAGCAAGGTGTTGAAGATGACTTTGTATCGGTGATTATACCGGGGGCAAATATCTTTATTCCATTTAATGAGCTTGTTGATATTGACCAAGAGATTAAACGCTTGGAGGGGGAAAAGAAAAAGCTTGAATCTGAAGTTGCACGGATTGTAAAAAAACTGAGTAATCAAGGATTTATAAGTAAAGCCCCAGAAGCTGTTGTTCAAGGGGAAAAAGAAAAGCAAGAAAAATATGAAGGACTATTGGCACAAGTCAATGAACGTCTATCAAAATTGAAATAAAAAAAAGCCGCATATGCGGCTTTTTTGTTTTTTATTCTGTAATCACATCACCATAACGAGTCAAGATTGTTTCAAAGCTAAGGACTTGATCACCACGAGATACACTGATTTTAATGGTATCACCAACAGACTTATCGGATAGTGCATCAAAAAGATCGTCTGTATTCATGAGTTTTTGTCCATCAATTGAATAAATCACATCACCAGCTTCAATACCGGCATTGGCAGCAGCACTGTTTTCATAGACTTCGGTGACATAGATTCCAAATGGCATGCCTGTCTCACTATAAATCTGTTCATTGATATCACTGATTTGGACACCTAAAAATGGTTTGTCATCACTCATGGCATAAGCTACATCGTCGCCTGAACCGGTTTCAATGATACTATCAATAACGGGAAGTGCAATATGTACAGGAATGGAAAAGCCCATGCCTTCAACACTTTCATCAACGTACTTAGCGGTATTGATTCCAATGACTTCACCGCGGGAATTTACAAGGGCACCACCGCTATTTCCTGGATTAATGGCTGCATCGGTTTGGATAAGGGTTAACGTAGAGTCAGAGATCTCAATCTCACGATTAACAGCACTAATGACACCTGTCGTTACAGTGTTGGAAAACTCTTTGCCTAGAGGATTACCAATGGCTACAGCAAGTTCTCCTACTTCCAAATCTTCAGAATCGCCAAAGGTAGCTACAGTAATATCAGAAAGCTCAGACTTATCAATATCATCCAAAGAAACGGAGACAACTGCAAGGTCGCGTCGTGAGTCATAACCTATAATTTCCCCAGGTAAGTGGGTGTTATCTGAAAAAGTGACTTCAACACCTTTGGCATCTTTGATGACGTGATGATTTGTAATAACAAGTAAATCATCATCGCGAAGCTTATAGATAATTCCAGATCCAGTACCTTCTGTTTCAAATGTTCGATTGCTAAAAAAGCTGTTTTGATTTACAAGATAAGTACTTGTGATGGTTACTACCGAAGGTCCGGCAGTCTTAGCAATGGAAGATACAATGTTGTCGGATTCATATAGTGTCGAATTTGTCGTTACGACAGGTTCAATTTGGTTAACATCAAAGCTCAGTTTTTTTGCTTGGGCCTGTATAAGTTGCGGTGTCAGTTGATCTCCAAGGTATAAGGCTGTTGAGTATCCCGCGCCAAAAACGATTCCACCCAAGAATACAAATACAACAAAGAGAGCAACAAAACGAGGGAATGAACGTTTTCGTTTTTTTGGTTCTTGACTTGAAGGTGGTTCTTGAGTCTCTCTATAATCGACATCTTGTGGTGGGGTGTAATTGTAGCTAGGTGGATACGATCTATAGGGTGAGTGATTGTCTGAGGTTGCATTGTTTTCATTGGGGTTATCCTCCTTTTGGTAAATTGGGTCGATATTTTCAAATTTATCGTTCATCATATCATGCTCCTTTCTTATGATAATGATTTGTTTTTTTCTATGTTTATACTATAATATAATAGTTAGTCAAAAAAAGGATGAAAATATGAATAAATTATGAACAAATACAATGATTGATGGAGACAAAAATGGATAAAGAACAATTGTACCAACTTGATACATTAATGAAAGCTATTCCATTATATGGAAAAAAAGTAGGCCTTCGAAATATTGAACGTATTATAACGGAATTAAATACAATAATACCGCTTGTAGAATATCTAAATTCAGTGCATGTCATACATGTCACTGGAACCAATGGGAAAGGATCCGTCTGTAAGATGCTCAGCGAAATATATACAGAACAAGGATATTGTACGGGATTGTTTACATCTCCACATATTGATGTCATTACAGAACGAATTCAAATCAATAACAACAATGTCTCAGGAGAACTATTTTATGACGGATATCAGGCAGTTCTAAAAATTTGTGAAAGACTTAAGACAGAAGACATTGAACCGACATTTTTTGAATGGGTATTTTCCATTGCCCTTTATTGCTTTTATATGAAAAAAGCAAAAGTGCTAGTTATTGAGGTGGGAATAGGAGGGCGATTAGATACAACGAATATCCTTCCGAAAAAAGAATTAAGTGTCATTACATCTGTTGGCTTAGACCATCAGGATATACTAGGAAACACGTTAACAGATATTGCTATAGAAAAAATCGGTATTTTGCCAAAAAATGGGCGGTTAGTTTTAGGAAAGATTGATAAAGAGGCAGAGAAGGTTATTCGACAAATCGCGGTAAAAAAAGAAGCACTGGTCTATAATATTCAGCCAAATGCCTATGAAATTATGGATTTTAGCGATAAAAGCATTGATTTTTCTGTACATAACAAGTATTATAATTATGAGCGCTTACATCTAAATACCAGTGCACATTATCAGATAAACAATGCGTTAATTGCTTTACTTTGCATACATGTATTACAAGATGTTCTTTTGGTAGATGAAAGTTCTGTCAAGTCGGGGTTAGATCGTTTTTTTTGGCCAGGAAGATTTGAACGTATTCAGGAAGGAATCTATATTGATGGTGCGCACAATGTACTTGGAGTAACAACATTATTAGAATCGATAGCATTGCTAAGTGAATCTAAATCTTATGATTTGTTATTGGGAATGAAGCAGCATAAGGATTATAAAGCGGTTATTCGCCTGCTTTTACAATCAGGATGGTTTAAGAACATTTATTTAGCGGAGTTATCTGGGGGAATTGGAGTATCAAAACAAGAACTGTATGATGAAGTCAGCCAATACTCTGATTCGGTTTACTATGTAGAGGATTTGCAACAATTTTTACAGGAACGATTATATAAACAAAGTGCGTTGCGTTTATTAGCAACAGGGTCTTTGTTCTTAACGAGTGATATACGAAAAATACTTCAAGAGGAGGAAGCTAATGATTAATTTTGAAGAGGAAATCAAAAAATTCAAACCGTGTTTAGAAATTGAAGAGGCAGAAGAGGCGATATATTCATATCAGACGAAAGATATCGTTGATATTTTAACAGAAATGATTAAAGAAATGAACGGCAATGAAAAGAGAAAATAAACTACGTAGAAAAGGATGAAAAACATGTTGAATCAATGCCCAAAATGTGGACAAAAATTAAATGAAAAATCACACTGTGATTCATGTAATATTACGTATCGTTCATTTCGCCTCATTAAAGAAGTATCTAAAAGTCTCTACAATGAAGGCCTTCAAAAATCAAAAATGCGAGATTTGAGCGGTGCAGTTGAAAGTTTAAACCGTAGTATTAAATATGATAAACGTAATGTAGATGCAAGAAATTTACTTGGATTGGTTTATTTTGAATTAGGTGAGACGGTAATGGCACTGCGTCAGTGGGTCATTAGTCAAAATATTCAGCCAGAGTTAAATGTAGCTTCTAATTATCTCAAGGTCATTCAAGATAATCAAATCAATCTGGATCGTTTGAATTCTGCAATTAAAAAATATAATCAAGCTTTAGGCTATATTAATCAAAATTCAAGAGATTTAGCAATTATTCAATTAAAAAAGGTGATTTCATTAAATCCTAAATTTGTAAAAGCATATACGCTGTTAGCTCTTTTATATATTAAGGAAGAAGAGATTAGTCGAGCGAAAAATATATTGCTCAAGGTACTTTTGATTGATAAGACGAACTATGCTGCACGTAAATATTATGAAGAATTATTTGATGACAACAAAGAAGAGGCGGTTGTTGTCGAGCCTCAAGAAGAAATAAAAAAGAACAAGAAAAAGTTAAAACGTCAGATTGCAATCAATCAGTCCGTACAGCAATTTGGGGCATTAGTATTTGGACTGGCTATTGGTGCCGCTTTAGTTTTCTTCCTATTAATGCCGGGACGTGTCGGACAGTTAAATGATGAGATTGAACAATATCAGACGGATTTAGTAAAAAGTGAAAATGAGGCAAAGGCACTTGAAGCCCAAAAAAGTGAAAACGAGGCAACGATCCGTACCTTAGAAGCTGAGCTTGAACAAGCGATTACGGATAATGAACAATTATCACAAAAAGATGGACAAGTACAGCAAATGCTGATGAGTGTGACTTACTATCTGCAAGATGACCTGCCCAATGCAGCAGCAGCCTTATCAAATGTGAATATTAATGACAGCACCGATGGTACATTAAATAATCTGTATACACAATTGGCAGAAGTTATTTTACCAGAGGTGGCTAGGACAGAATATAATGCAGGGTATTCGGCATATAATAGTGGAAGATACCAAGAAGCAGTTGATCATCTGGAAGTCTCTATCCGTTATGCAAAGAATGCAACATACTCTCACTATGCCGTCTATTACTTAGGACGTAGTTATCAGTTTTTAGACCGACCGGAAGATGCGATTGAACAGTTTAAATATCTCCTTGCAAATTACCCAAGTTCGAATACGAGAGGTTGGGCAGAAAACCAAATTCGGATTTTGGGAGGAACATTAGACTAATCAATCATTTGCTTCTATGAGGGAGGAGTTTTATATGATTCGAGGCGTAGGCGTATCAGAGGGCATCGTATATGGCAAGATAGTTAAAAAAAAGCAGTATCCAAAGACTGTGTTAAAACAATCGATTGATAATGTTGACCAAGAGATTAAGCGCCTGGGAGATGCAGTACGTAATTATCAAGAATATCTTGCAAAGATTTATACAAAAAGTATGAATATCTTGAGTGAAGAAGAAGCCAAAACGTATCAAAAACACCTAGAAATTTTGAAAGAATCGGTGATTATTAGTAGTGTCAAAAAACAGATTCGAGATCAACAGGTGAATGCGGAATGGATTTTGGAAGAAGTAAAGAATAAATATGACGTTATCTATCATCGTGTTGATGATAACTTTTTGAAGAAAAAGGCAGAATATATTAAAAAGGTGACAAAAGGATTGATTCATCAACTTTCTTATGAAGGGCATCATTTTTTTGGTGAATTGCATGAAGGCAAAATTATTGTTGCGAATGCATTGTCAGCAGCGGACTTAATTGAATTAGAACAAGGTCATGTTCTAGGGATTATTCTTGAACAAGACGCTCAGCATTCTTTTGGTGTAGCATTAGCTAAGAACTGGGAGATTCCTTGTATTGTACAAGCAAAAAATATTTTGAAGAAACTAGAAGATGAAGATGAGATTATTATGGATGGGAAAAAGGGAGAAGTTATTATTCGCCCTTCATCTGAAGTCATCCGATTAGTCCAAAATAAAATTCGTAAAAAAGAGAGTCATGAAGGGCATTACGATCAATATGTAACGGCAAAGACACAGACAAAAGATGGATATAGAATGAAGCTTAATGCGATTGCATCAAATATTGAAGACGTTGAACAGGCTATAAAGCATGGAGCAGAGCATATTGGTGTTTTTCGCACAGAAGCGATTTTTATAGGACGTCATCAGATGCCGGATGAAGAAGAACAGTTCTTATATTATCAAGAAGCAGTTAAAGCTTCAAAAGGTAAGCGAATTTGCTTTCGGACCTTTGATTGTCATGGAACAAGTGATTTGCCGTATATTCATTTTCCAGAAGAAAAAAATCCGTCCCTTGGATTGCTTTCAACACGGATGGCATTAAATCACCGTGAAATTTTATTGACTCAAATTAAAGCCATCTTAAGAGCGAGTGCGTTTGGAGATGTGCGTTTTGTAATCCCGATGATTGCATCGATTGATGAGCTTCTTGATATACGATTAATTATTGAAGAAGCAATGCTAGAGCTTGATGTTAAGCATGAAGAATATAATAAAGCCATTGCATTTGGCGTGATTTTAGAAACCCCTTCTGTCGCTCTGATCACCCATGTTTTTGCCCAGGAACTCGGGTTTATATATGTTGATCTTGATGATTTGCTACAGTACACAACCGGGGTTGATCCAAGTAATGAGATGACGTATGATTTATTTGACGAATTTCATCCTGGATTTTTACGTTTACTAAAAAGTATGGTTAGAGGCGCCCATCGAGAAGGAACACCTATCGATTTTATTGGAGATATTGCTTCCAATCCTTTGTTGATTCCTTTGTTTATTGCACTGGGGGTTGACGGATTAAGTACTGTCTCAGCTGAGATTGCACGTATACGATGGGAAGTCAATTCAACGCATAAGCGTGAATGGGGAAAAATCATGCGTGAGGTTTATTTTATGGGGTCAGGAAAAGACATAAAAATGCGCCTCGAAAAGAAATATGGTGAACTGTTTTTATGGTCAAATCAGTAACATAAACTATTGACAGATAGCCATTTATATATTATATTTGATAAGGAAAAAGATAAAAAGCGATGAACGAAAAAGTAAGCAATAACCAATCTTATAGAGAGGATAACAGTGGTGGAAGTTATCTAGAAAAGTGTTGCCCAAGTGCATTCGGGAGCTACTATAGCGAAGCAGACGTAGTTATAGTCGGAGGTCTACACGTTATCGTAGAAAGAGTGAAAGGTGTTTGAATTTTAACAGCTTTTAAATAGAGTGGAACCACGCATAAGCGTCTCTTATCATTGATAAGAGACTTTTTTATTTTCTATAGGATAGTCCAACTATAGCTAGGAGGTTTACATGAATATCTTTAGTTACATCAGAGAAGAAATCAATGTTATAAAAGAAAGAGATCCTGCTATAAAAAAAACGATGGAAGTGTTTTTATATCCAAGCTTTCATGCGATACTTCGATATAGGCTGGCACATTGGTTTTATGTGCATAAACGTTATGTTCTTGCACGATGGATTTCTCAACGCGCTTTGCATAAGACAGGGATTGAAATTCATCCGGGAGCAAAAATCGGAAAAGGTCTTTTTATTGATCATGGTCATGGTGTTGTGATTGGAGAAACGACCATTATTGGAGACGATGTGACTATTTATCAAGGAGTTACTCTTGGAGGAACAGGAAAAGAACACGGAAAACGTCATCCGACGATTGGTAACAATGTAATGATTAGTGCTGGTGCCAAGGTTCTTGGTTCATTTGAGGTTGGAGATGATGCAAAAATAGGCGCCGGGTCTGTAGTGTTACGCGCAGTACCGCCAAATGCTACCGTTGTGGGAATACCGGGACGTGTTGTTCGTGGTGAAGCAAAAGCAAAGCATCCTCAAGATGCGCTAGATCAAGTACATCTTCCAGATCCTGTACGTCAAGAAATATGTAAGTTGATTATTCGATTGGAAAATGTTGAAAAGAAGTGTGGAGGGCTGGATGCTGAGATGCTACAAGCACTTGAAGATGAAAGGTGTCAACTATGTCCAGATAATCCGTCACTAAACTAAAGATGAAAAGGAATGATATAAAGATGAAAATATATAATACACTAACACGTCAAAAAGAAATGTTTGAACCCTTAGAACCTGGAAAAGTAAAAATGTATGTATGTGGACCAACGGTATATAATTACATTCATATAGGTAACGCTCGACCATTTATTATATTTGATGTAGTGCGTCGTTATCTTGAATATAAAGGCTATGATGTAACGTATGTGCAAAACTATACAGATATTGATGATAAGATTATTCAACGTGCAATTGAGGAACAATTAACTACCGATGAAATCGCAAGCAAATACATAAGTGAAGTCGAGCATGATACATCCCGTCTTGGCGTTAAACCTGCAACTTACCATCCAAAAGCAACACAAGAGATGGAAGGTATTATTGCTATGATTCAAGCGCTTATTGATAAAGGGGTAGCCTATGAAGTCGATGGAACAGTATATTTTGAATCAAATAAATTCAGTGGATATGGGAAATTATCGAAAAAGAATATTGAAGATTTAGAATCTGGGAAGCGTATAGCTGTTGAAGAAGGGAAGAAAAATCCAACAGACTTTGTGTTATGGAAACCCAAAAAAGACAATGAGCCATATTGGGAGTCACCATGGAGTCAAGGACGACCAGGTTGGCACATTGAATGTTCAGCTATGGCGAAGCGTTACTTAGGCGATCGTATTGATATTCATGCGGGTGGTACTGACTTGGTCTTCCCACACCATGAAAATGAGATTGCACAAAGTGAATGTGCCAACGGCGTAGAGTTTGCAAAATATTGGATGCATAATGGATTTATTAATGTGAATAATGAAAAAATGTCAAAGTCTAAAGGTAATTTTTTTACTGTTCGAGATATTGCACAGACAGTGCCATACGATGTGATTCGCTTTTTTATTGTAAGTGCACATTATCGCAGTCCCATTAACTTTAGCGAGATGCTTATGGATGCGGCAGGACGAAGCCTTGAACGAATTAAAACAGGTTATGACCATCTTCAAGAATTAACACAACTGCTTAAAAATAAAAACGAGCAGTCTCATCCAGTATCCATGGACGAGCAAAAAATTCTGGACAAGTTTATGCAACAATTTGAGCGTGCAATGGACGATGACTTTAATACATCGGATGCAGTATCAACACTGTTTGATATGGTCAAATATATTAATACAGAATTAGAGACATCAACGAACCTGATTTTTATAGAGAATTTTAATGAATGTTTTGTACAACTTTGTGATATACTAGGAGTATCTTATAAGCGTGAACAAGTCATCTTAGATGAAGAGATTGAAGCGCTTATTGAAAAAAGACAACAAGCAAGAAAAAACAGAGACTTTGCGTTAGCTGATCAAATCCGGGATGAACTTCAAGAACAGGGAATTGTTCTGGAAGACACACGTGAAGGTGTCCGCTTTAAACGTATATAAACATATTGAGGTGTGTGTGTGGAGAAGTTTATTGAAACCTTTTTAAAACAAGCAGGAGAAGATTTTGATGCAATAGACATCAAACAATATTCACCATTAACATTAGCTTACTTAGGTGATTCAGTTTATGATTTTTTGATAAAATTTTATATTGTACAGCAAGGAAACCGTTCAGTTAATGAATTACATGCATTAACAAAAAAGTATGTAAAAGCATCTGAACAGGCAAAGATTTTGAATCACATTATGCCTAGCCTTTCCCAAGAGGAACAACGGATTGTTAAATGGGGACGAAATGCCAAGAGCCAGTCAGTCCCTAAACATGCAACACGAAGTGACTATCAGATGGCAACGGCATTTGAATGTTTGTTAGGATATTTAGCAATGACAAAAAACTATCAGCGACTGCTAGAATGTGTAGTCAAGGGGATTAAACATGAGTAAACAATCAACAACTTTGATTAGAGGGACACTGATATTAACACTAGCCGGAATTTTTGCAAAAATCATTAGTGCATTTTATAAAGTGCCTCTCGAACGTTTTACCGGTACAGTTGGTCTTGGGTATTATCAAAATATTTATGGCCTATATAGTTTGTTAACTGCGGCTTCATTGATAGGTATTCCAAATTCGATTTCTAAGTTAGTGGCTGAAGAAATAGCAAAAAATAACTATCGAAAAGCACATGATATTTTTCGATATGCTTTAATTATAACGGGCACCATTGGTTTGTTGATTTCAGGAGTATTAATCTTTTTAGGAGATGGAATACGCCAAGTTATGGATTGGGATGATGGAAGCCAATATGCACTTTTGGGAATGGGTATTGCACCTTTTTTTATATCAATTGCAGGGGCTATTCGTGGATACTTGCAGGGAATGCAGCAGATGGCACCGACAGCGATTTCACAAATCATTGAAAATACCGTCAAAGTCATTATAGGAATCAGCTTAGTGTATATACTCCTAGAACAAGGCTATGATATTCCGGTTGCCATTGGTGGTGCGGCATTAGGTGTGTCCTTAGGGTTTGTGTTTTCCGCTTTTTTCTTACTCATGGCATATTTGAAACAACACAAAGACATTATGCTTAAGGTAGGAACACAAAGTTCAGATGAACATTTTAGCAAGGTGTTTAAAAAGATTGCCATGATTGCTGTTCCGATTACGGTAGCAAGTGCAGCCTTATCCATTATGTTGGCCATTGATGCGGCAACACTTCCCAAACTTCTCAATACACAGGTGTTTATGGAGGGTGAGTGGTTATCTGAAGGGACCTACATTAATGGAATTATCGGTAAGATTCAGACCATTATTAATGTGCCCTTAGTTTTAAGTGTATCCCTGATTATAAGCATCGTACCGACCATATCTGCAACGAATGCACGAGAGACAAAAGATGCGCTTAAGAAAAAAATTATTGAAGGTATAGAGATTGCCGTAAAACTTGCTTTACCGGCAACTTTTGGTATTGCAATTCTTGCCAAGCCGATTCTTAACTTTGTGTATCAAGAACCGGAAGGTTATCGTTATCTTCAGATTATGGCGGTTGGATTGGTGTTCATGATTTTAGGACAGTCAATGACAGGAATATTACAGGGGTTGTCAAAGTACTATACAGCACTAAACATTGTCTTGGTGAGTGCCCTCGTTAAATTGATTCTTAATGTGTTTTTTATTCAAACAGGAATGAATGGATACGGTGTCACATTGGCTACAGTGATTTACTATATGCTTATTACAATTCTTAGTTATTATAATATAAAAAAATGTGTGGACATAAAAACGAACATTTTTCATACGTATGGAAAACCTCTTATTGCATCTTCAATTATGGGAATCTTTACGTGTCTGGGATATCTAGGCATACATTTTTTGCTTCATAGCAATGCGGCAGCCTTATTGATGAGTGTGTTTATTGGCATTATCGTCTATTTGGCAGCCATGATTATGTTAAAAGCATTCTCCGAAGAAGAACTTTTACTCATTCCGCGAGGCAATAAGCTAGTAGAATGGTTTGCCAAAGATAAAAAAATATAGAAGAAGGAAGAAGGAACATAATGAATAAACAAGAGAACAATTCGTCATCCCTCATTATTGAAGGAAGAAATGCAGTTAACGAGGCTTTAAAAGCTGATCGAAGCATTGACAAACTTTTTATACAAGATCAGGTCAGTAAAGAAGGTCCCTTAAAAAGTATTATTGCAAAAGCTAGAAAAAAAGGGATTGTTATTAATTTTGAATCCAAGGAACGTTTGGATGCTCGAGTAAGCTCACATAAGCATCAAGGCGTCGTTGCCTATGTGGCAGCTTATGATTACGTATCTATTGATGAAATCCTTGCTATTGCTGAGAAAAAAGGGGAATCGCCATATGTTATGATTCTTGATGGAATTGAAGATCCCCATAATTTAGGTGCAATCATTCGTACGGCTAATGTGGTTGGAGTACATGGAGTAATTATCCCCAAACGGCGTGCAGTCGGTTTGACGGATACCGTAGTAAAAACAAGTGCAGGAGCCATTGAATATACCCCAGTGTGTAAAGTGACCAATATCTCTCAAGCGATACAAGAGCTTAAAGATAAAGGGCTGTGGATTGTTGGGGCAGACATGGATGGACAGATAATGTATGATGTAGATATGAAGGGAGCCCTTGCGATTGTAATTGGAAGTGAAGGGGAAGGCTTATCTAAATTAGTACGGGAGCATTGTGACTTTGTTGCGCAAATTCCCATGCAAGGTGAGATTTCTTCTTTGAATGCATCGGTTGCAGCTGGCGTTCTTATGTATGAGGGATATAGACAACGCCGAGGGTAACATGTTATACTGTACGTTAAACATGAATGAATAATAGATAAGGTTAGAGTGGAGGCGATGACTTGGAGCAGTTAGAACAGTTAGAAGCGTTTCAGTCAATGGTAGATGAAGAGTTGGTTGAGCAGATTCGTCAAGACAATGATTTAGCCATAGATTTTTTAATGAATAAGTATAAGTTACTTGTTGAAAAAAAAGCCAAAACATATTTTTTAATGGGAGCAAGCAAAGAAGACATTATACAAGAAGGGATGATTGGCTTATTCAAGGCTATTCGTGACTACAATCCGAATAAAGAAGCCAGTTTTTTTTCCTTTGCAGATTTATGTATTACTAGACAGATGATAACTGCAGTTAAAGCAGCAACACGTCAAAAACATATGCCGCTAAATACATATGTATCTTTGAACAAACCGTCGTATCAAGATGAAGAGGACCGTCCGGAATTAATTGATTCTGTATCCAACGAAAAAGTAACGGATCCGGAAGAACTATTAATTGGACGAGAAAATCTTCATATTATTGAATATGAACTTACAAAAAAATTAAGTCCTTTTGAAAAAGAAGTATTGCAGTTATATATCGATGGGACCAGTTATACTGAAGTTGCGGCTATTATGAAGCGACCGATTAAGTCAATTGACAATGCTTTACAACGTATTAAGAAAAAAGTTGAAAAAATACTACTTGAAAAAAATGTATAATTGTGTATAATAGTAAAGGCAGTAGGTAATAAGCTCCTATGGCACAGTAGGTAGCGCGCATCCATGGTAAGGATGAGGTCACCGGTTCGAATCCGGTTAGGAGCTTAAGGAATCTCATTTGAGATTCCTTTTTTTAATGCGAAGAGTTATTAAGTTATAATTATATAATAATAGGAAATATAACCATGCATTAGTTCAAAAGCTTATCGCAATCATACATGTTCTTGGTCTAGAGGTCGCATCAGTAAAAGAGGCAAGAAGTATCATGGGCATATAACATAAAACCGCAATACAGCCAGAAGGCTGATTGCGGTTTTAATATTTTGTTTAGATATGTATTTTTTAATGATGTACTAAAAGGCTACTTTCATAAATAGTGCAACACAACAGAGAATAATCGCAAAAGGAACATAGATATATCGGCCGATATAATACCAAGTGTTTCCTTGAGGCTTAGTAGTCCCTTTGTTAATTTCAAAAAGTAGATCGTCCTTTTTCATTATCCAAAACCATGAGATAGCACCTAATGTTGCTCCAATGGGAATAATGTATATTGAGATAAGATCCATCCAAGGACCCCATTGGAAGATAGCTTCCATATTTACACCAATACCTAGGCAGACCAAACACATCAATAAAAGAACGACCTTACGGCTAAGTTTTGGATATTTATGAAGTAGCGATTCGCCAACAGCTTCAAACATATTCTGTAGCGAACTGATTCCAGCAAAAATCATTGCAACATATAAAATAATAGCAAAAAGACGTCCCATAGGAATATCTTGTAAAATTGTCGGTAGCGTTACAAAAAGTAGTCCGGGTCCTGCGCCTACATCAAGTTGATAAGAAAAACATGCCGGGATAATAACTAAAGCGGCTATAAGTGCTGCGATAGTATCAAAAATAGCTGTTTTTCGAGAGATAGAGACCACATCTTCTTCCTCACCTAAATATGCACCATATACAATCATACCACTTCCTGTAATCGATAAGGAAAAGAAAGCCTGTCCCATGGCTGCAATCCAAACCATTGGATTTTTAAGTGCTTCCCAGCGTGGAATAAGCATAAAAGCATAACCTTCTATAGCATTGGGGAGCATGGCAACACGAATGGCCAAAATCAAAAAGATAATAAAAAATAATGGCATCATCAATTTATTTGTTTTTTCAATACTTTTTGCACCTAAAAAAAGCGTAAGTAGAGTGATAACGACAACAACAATGTGATATGGAATGACGGAGTAAGTCGTGAGTGAAAACGACTCAAACCATGTTGCTGTATTTACAGTCATTAACGTTCCGGTTAAAGAGTTAAATAATGCTTTTAATACATACGCTAAAATAACAGCATACCCTATGGCAATACACATAGAACCTGCTAGCGGCAACCAACCAAGAAATCCACCGGCTTTTCCGGCTTTTTCGTTTCGTGTGCTCCATGCATTCTCATAGGAACCCAAAGTACCTGTCTTTGCACGTCGTCCGATAGCAAATTCTGCAGGTAGACCTACATAACTAAAAATAAAAATAAACAGAAGATATAACAATAAAAAAGCGCCACCGCCATTACTTCCTAATTTATTGGGAAATCCCCATACATTTGCCATTCCGACAGCCGAACCAACAGAGGCTAATATAAATCCCCAGCGACTGCGAAACCCTCCTGATTTTTGCTCTTGTTGAATGTCCATAAAATGCCTCCTGAATAATATTTTTTTGAGTTTATGTTGATGGCAGCGACGAATAAAAGTCCTCTGTCCCCAATTAATGGGACAAAGGACGAAAGCTCATGGCACCACCGTTGCTTGTCTTTTTCTTAACACTATGACATTGTACTTCACATTAACACACTATAGTATAAAAGTCAAGTGAGGTGACAGCGGCTTTTATTTGTCCTATGGGAACAAAACATTCAACTATGAAAGACAAAAAAAATAAAGTAATATGTATTTAAGTACTTTGAGAGGATTAAATATATAGATGAATAGATTGGAAAAACCTATGGAAATGACAGAACAATATAATAAAGAAAAAGATTTTTTAGTATGTATTAATTTAGAGGGTTCTATTTTTAATACTCTAGAGATTCAGTGGAAAGAATGCTTAATTCCAACATTGATTAAATGCTTTGAGCTTCAACCGATAGCAAAATACGTAAGAGAAGAAGCGGAAAAGATGAGTTTATATTCAAAAAATAGAGGATTAAATAGATTTATGCTACTATACTTAATCTTTGAAGCTTTGGAAAAGCGACCAGAATTGAATAGATACTATTTTAATTTACCAGACACAGCAAATCTTAAAGCATGGATAATGGCAGAAAACTTTCCGACATTAAAAAGCCTTGAAGAAGCCTTTGATAAAACCAGTGATACGGTTATAGAACGTGCATTATTGTGGTCGCATGAGGCGGATAGAAGTATTCAGGAACTTATTTATGGAATGATGCCCTTTCCCCATGTAAGTAAAAGTTTAAGAAAAATAAAAACATTTGCAGATATTGTTGTGGTATCTTCCAATGCGTTGTATGATTTAAAATCAGAATGGAAAAAGTCAGGACTCGATGAAGAGGTATATTTTTTCTTCGCTCAAAATGATGATGATAAAACTAGATATATTAAGCAATTAAAAAAACTAGGATATGATGAAGACAATATGTTGCTCATCGGAGATACTTTGGGGGATGCAAAGGTGGCAAGTACCAGTAATATTATCTTCTATCCCATTATACCCGGTAAGGAAAGCAAAAGTTGGAAGCTTTTGACAGATAAATGCCTGGATGGATTTGTCAACAAAACATATATAACAACACATGAACAAAAATATATTCAAAAACTTAAAAAAGTTCTTAATTAAACTTAGGAGGAAAAGTGTGCAAATAAGAGGGAAAACAGTTAAATTGACATGGAAAGCTGCAATAGTTGTCTGTATAGTAGGTTTAGTATTTTTCGTCAAGCTCATGGGACAACTTCGTGAAAGCGAAGCGGCCTTAACGATTAATGATGTACAGATACAGGAAGAAGAGTTCCAGATGTTTTTACAAGATGAAAAGGCACTCACGGTGAACTATTTTTGTACTAAATATGATGCGAACTATGATGAAGGATTTTGGAATACAGTCTTTGATCATGAGACGCCTTTGGAAGTTGCAAAAAAGAATGCTTTGGAAAAACTTGTGCAAATAAAGGTAGAACAAAAAATCGCAGAAGAATACAATGTATTAAACGGCTCCACATATGAAGAGATAAAAAAGAAAATACAACGGGAAGAGAGCGCTTATGGTGCGTATAGGCTAGATGCTTTCCAAGAGTATATGCTATACCATAGTAAGATTCTATTAAAAGTAAAAGAAAGATTCAAGTTGACAGCTGCACCTGTAGAAGAAAACCTATTGAGAGAAAAATATGAAGAAAATGTTGGGACATACTATAATTCACCAGATAACTTAAAGGTATTACAAATAGCAGTGGAAGAATCGGATGTGAAGAACCAAGAGGATAGTGTCCGACTGTTGATTGAAGATATACAACAAGGAATAACGTTAAGTGAGATTGAAGAAAAATATGTAACGCAAGGAGCGCTTTCAACCAAAATTATAAAATACGGAAAAGATGAAAGTAAAGATGAAAATACGTCAGCGTTAGAAAAACGCCTAAAAGAAGAAGCATATCTTCTAGATGCAAATGAGATGAGTCAACCGATTACACTTGATGGAGAACAATATATTTTGGTTTGTTTAGAGCGTAGACAAGGCGATACAGTGCTTTTTGAAGAAGCTAAGATATTTATAGAAGAACGTATATTCGAGGAACGCTTTGAACAAATGGTGGCAGATAAAGTTGACCAGGCAATTGTTACTTTCAATCTCAAAAAGTATAATCATATCCAAATGCAATAGTTTTTACGCATAAAGATATCGGGTTTTACTAGGGGGAAGGAAATCTTCCCCTTATTTTTGTGTAAATAGCATACTATACTCTATAGGTACATTATAATAACTGACTAAACTATTTAAGGAGGAAAAGGGAATGAAGCAGTTTAAAAAACATCTTGCTCTATTTTTAGTGGTAATGCTAAGCTTCCAGAGTATTGGAACATATGCACAAGAGGAAATATTATCCGAGCCGGCGTTACCAGAACAAGAGGAGCAAGACAACGAAGAAATCTTTGTCAGAGCGGTACAGGCTCAAGCAACAACTTCTTCAGCAATTGACCTTGAAAGTGGAGGGTCGATTCGCGCTAATGCACTTTATGGGACGACCGTTCGAGGAGGAAGACATGCAGATACTCCGGCGGCAACAGGTTCATCTACCATTCCAAGAGAAGCTATTCAAGCAAAGTGGTCGGCAGATGAAAGCTATTCTAGAAGAGGATATATGGAGTTTGACATGCCGACAGATGTTGATTGGGAGCAGGTAACAGGGATAAAGCTCACGATGTATTTGCATGAACATTTTGGAAGTGGTAAGCAAGACATAATGCAAATCTACAAAACGAGTAAACCTAGCATTAGTGAGGAAAACTGGACGTGGAACAATACACCGACGTTAAATACCAGTGATATTATTGGAGAACAAGAATTTTTTGCAGAGGATGAAGGACAGTGGGTAGAGATAGATATCACATCACTAAAAGATGAACTCGTTGAGAATCCTGACCTGCAGTTTGCACTAGCTATATACCCCAAAACACTAAATGATCAAGCGGGTATCCAGTTTTTTTCACAATATAAAGATGGAGGCATTTATACGCCCTATCTAAATATATACCAGGGTGAATATAAGGACGAATTAGCACCGACACTTAAAGTGACAGATTTATATGACGGACTCAAAGCGATTGAAAAAGAATTGACTTTTGACATACACGTAGCAGACAATTATGATGACAACCCAAGCATTAATTTAGTGGTTAATAATGCAGTGCAAGAGGCCGTCAATGGAACGAATACCATTATTCTAGATAGTGGAAACAATATCATTGAGATTAGTGCACAAGATGTGTCAGGCAATATAACCGAAACCTTGACCTATCATGTTGAATATTCTCAATCAATGCTATATCCGGTTATAGCAGATACATATATTGAAAAACATAATCCGGATAAAATCGGCAATAACGATTCTCGTGGACTATTATTAAAAAAGCCTGCCACAGGCAATATGGAACGACGAACATATCTGGCATTTGATGTATCAGCCAATGAAGAACCTTATGTTAAAGAAGCCAACATTCAACTTTACGCACGTGAACTTATGGGAACAGACAGAACAACAGAAGTGATTAATATCTATGAGGTGCCGGAATTTGATGAGTATGCATTAACTTGGAATACGGCACCTGCAGTCGTAGAAAAAGCAGGAACGGTAAGTTATCAAAGAACAGGGCATGCAACGGTTATGAATTTAGATATTGCACCCTTTATCAATCAAAAATTGGCATCAGGAGCAAAGCTTGACAAGCTTTATTTTGCCCTAGAAGTAAAAGACGGACATGACCAAAAAGGATCGTTTTTAGCAAGCAGGGAAACGGACATAGACAAGGCTGCTAAATTCGTCTTTGTCGAGGGCTTGCCGGCACCTACATTAGAAGTATCAGGAATTGAACAAGGGTCAGTCCATACACATGAGACACTTTATGATGTGTTGATTAAAGCAAAAAGTGTTAATGGCACGGTGGTGGTTAATCTTAAAGTGGATGTCAACGGCGTAGAGATTCGAACAAAAGGGGATCATCTATATGATATTCCACTTATGATAGGAGAAAATACAGTTCGCATCACTGCAACTGACCAAGAAGAAAATGTTGTTGAAAAAGAATTTAAGCTAACAAGACTTGAAAGTCAAGAATCAGGGACGTATTATGTAGATAGCTTCAATGGCGATGATGGTGCAGATGGATTAAGTGAAGAAAGCGCATGGAAATCATTAGATAAGCTAAATGCTATTCAATTTCAACCAGGAACTCGGATTTTATTTAAACGTGGAGGCGTTTGGAATGGACAGTTTAAACCGAAAGGTTCAGGTACAGCGGACGCACCAATCATTGTTGACACATATGGGGAAAATCCAAGCAGACCTATTATTAACGGTAATGGTATCTCCAACCTAGAGACAGATAATGTGACAGCAGAAGGTGCGATACATTTATACAATGTATCCTACTGGGAGGTTAACGGTTTAGAAACGACAAACCAAGGTGCTGATATAGTCGGCGCAGATCGTGCAGGAATCATGGTGTATGCAGGTGGTAACGGCTATGTGGAGCACATTTACATCAACGATGTCTATGTCCATGATGTTAATACAGATTGTGATGGAGATAAATTAACCGGTGGTATTATCTTTTTAGGGGATACACGGGATGAAAAAGGAAATGCAACAGACATTCCATCAGGATTTCAAGATATACGCGTAGAAGACTCGCATATAAAAAATGTGGCTATTGAAGGGCTTCGTACAAAGACATACAGAAATGGAAGCAATACAGGGAGCATAAAAAACTACGATGTTGTCTTTAGAAACAATCTCATAGAAGACATTCATGGAGATGGTATTGTCCTTGCAGAGATTGCGTCAGGGGGACTTGCGGAAAAAAATATTGTTCGAAGACACAGTACGTGTCCAAAATCAAGAAATTATGCCGGCTTGTGGTTATACCAGACCGATGGAGTTATTATACAATATAACGAGGTGTATGATGGGATTCATGGATATAATGATGGCGAAGCATTTGACTTTGATATTGGAACCACAAATAATATATATCAATATAATTACAGCCATAATAACAAAGGCGGATTTTTGTTGACAATGACCAGTGCAGGTGTTGGCAATGTCTTTAGATATAATATTAGCCAAAATGATGGAAATGGAAATGAAATCTTTTTTTGTATGAATGACCGTGTTAAAATTTACAACAATACGATTTATGTAGGTGAACATATTACACTTCCTTATTTTATTCAAGAGGATAAAATCGCCAATATGTTCTTCAAAAATAATCTCGTCCATGTAGACGGTACAATTGAAAAGTTTTCAGAAATGTCAGGAAATTATGAAGCACCAAATATGTCCCACAATATCATGTATCCGCAAACACTTCTAGAGCTTGAGGGAAGTCCAAACCCATATGTTGGCCTTAATACTCAAAATCCAATGCTTGTGAGCCCTGAGACTGAGAGCATCACGATGGATACTTGGATACAAAGTATTTGGGATGCAAATATTGCCAACTTTAAGCTTCAAGATAATTCTCCGGCAATTGATGGGGGAATCATCATTGAAGACTCAGGTACGCAGGATATATATGGAACAAAACTATACGTAGGAGAAAAAGCAGATATAGGTGCCCATGAATTTTCTAGGACCCCCGTGGTAGACGTAGATAGCATCGTATTATCTGATGAAATGCTAGCACTTAAAGAAAACACGAACCATCAATTAAAGGCGACCGTATTACCGGAAAGTGCAACGAATAAAGCGATGACATGGTCAAGCAGTGATGAAGAAGTGGCAACGGTGGGAACAGATGGACTTGTGCACGCACTGCGTGAGGGACAGGTCACCATAACGGTCACAGCTGTTGCAGATACTACAATACAATCGAGCTGTCAAATTACTGTTGAAAAGGAAACGGGCGAAGGCGATGGAGCTGGAAGTAATACAGGTAATTCGAGTCATTCCAATACAAACAAAAGTAAAACGGTAGAACAGACGTGGAAAAAACTTGATGTACGCCATCGCAACAACATACAACGACAATTTGTTGAAGTGTTTTCCTATACGGTTTTAGAAGATGCACTTACCCTTGAGAAGTTAGAAGAAGCAACATTGGGTCAATTCACAAGAAAGCAATTAATCGAAATACAAAAAAAACCAAGTCTCTTAAAAGAGCTGGGCATTCCCATTGAAGTGCTTAAGCTTCAAAAAGAAGAAGCCAAAGAATTTACTGATATGCCAAAAGAACATTGGGCGCACGATGCCATTAGCGCCCTTTCAGAAAAAGGGATTGTAAAAGGCTATAGTCTTGAACTATTTAATCCAGACCAACCTTTAAAAGCTGAAGATACGATGACGTTTTTAGACCGGGTATTTCTCATTCATGATATAGGTGGCGTGAAAAATGCGCTGGCAAAGGAGACGCTTGAGCGTTATATCCATGATCAAGAGCATTGGGCTTATTATCCAATGATGTCTATGGGCGCACGACTTTCAGAGACAACGCTTCAAGCGCTAGCGCAATTGGAGGGACAGCCGATTTCAAGAGAATTATTAGCACAAGTATTATTTGAAGCAACAGGTGAACAACTTCCACAGAAAGAAGCGCCTATGATGTATACCGATATAGAACAATCTGCGTATAAAGAAGCCATTGGATATTGTGTGGCGACAGGATTGCTGCAAGGCACTTCAGATGATAAAATGAGTCCGAATAAAGAACTCACAAGAGCTGAAATGGCAATGGTTTTACAACGCCTTGATACATTAATTTCTCTTTTTGAGTCAAAGTAAAAAAAGGGGGAATGATTCATTCCCCCAATAAAGCTATCTTCACCTATCAAACAGATAGGATTATGGTAAAATCGCCAAAAAAGAGGGGTAAGAAAGTTTCAACTTAGTTAAACCTACATTAAAGATTATAATGTGTGTATAGAGATGAACTCTATTTAATACATTTATTTAGGGAGGAAAAGTGAAAATGAAAAAGTTTTTAGCAAGTTTAATGATTCTGGTAGTCAGCATGGGACTACTTGCTGGATGTGGTTCAGAGGAGAAAAAACCTGAAGCAACCGATTCAACAGAATCAACACAGACAACAGATGAATCCAATGCAACAGAGAGTGAACAAGAACCTGTAACTATTAATGTGACGATGTGGACCGATGAAAAAGAAGAATTAACAGCAATCAAAGCTGCCTTTGAGGAAGAAAATCCAAACATTAAAGTGGAATTAATGGAATTTCCATCCGAAGAGTACAAAGACAAGTTAACAATCCAATTAGCTGGTGGAGCAGATATTGATGTTATAACACACAAAAATACGGCAGAGTATGCAGACCTTGCAAGTAAAGGGCAATTGTTAAATCTTGAGCCACTTGTAAAACAAGACAATGTAGATGTAGCGCCTTATGGACCACTTTATGATGGACTTAAAGTTGAAGGCGAATTATTTGGAGTTCCATACAGAAAAACTGTAACGGTATTATATTACAACAAGGACTTGTTTGATGCAGCTGGAGTCGACTATCCAAGTGAAGATATGACATGGGATGCATTTAGAGAATTAGCTAAGACAATGACAACAGATACGGTTGCTGGTGCATATATCCATACATGGCCACAACTTTGGTATGGTGTAGGACTTCAAAAAGGTGCAAGCATTATCGATGAAGACTTAACACCATTTATGGAAGCTCTTCAATTTAGAATGGACCTTGAAGCGGATGGTTCCATTATGTCTTTTGCCAATGCGAAAGCGACAAGTGCACACTATAAAACAGAATTTGCTAAAGGTCAAACAGCAATGAATATCATTGGTGACTTCCATGTAGCACAATTAAGAGACTTAGAAGCAGAAGGTGAAGTAACATTTGATTGGGATGTCGTTCCTATGCCTCATCCAGAAGGTGTAGAGCCAAATACAACTTATGGAACAGCTAATCCAATCAGTGTAGCTATCAATAGCGAAAAGCAAGAAGCCGCTTGGGAATTTGTTAAGTATGTATCGGGTGAACAAGGTGCCAAGATATATGCTGAACATGGAAACCTTCCAGCGTATTCAAATGATGAAATTCAAAATATTTTTGTAGGTGACGGAAGTCAACGTCCTGAAAATATCGAAATTTTTACAGAAGCAAAAGTTTATCTTGAAAACCCAAGTATTCCTGGTGTTGGAATTATTAAAGATGAAATCTATGGACGTGAAGCAGAACTTACTTTCGTAGGTGAACGAAGTGTTGAAGAAACATTTGAAGTCATCAAAGAAAGAATTCAAGAAGAATTAAATAAGTAAATAAGTAAGATCAACTTAGCTTACGTATCAAGCTAATAGGATACGTAAGCTACTTTATTTTACGAGAGTAGATTCTACATTAATTGTGTTAAGAAGTGAGAATACGAGCTAGAAGGTGAAAAATTGTGAAAAAGAGAAAAAAAAGAATGAACTTAAAAGTTAGAAATGCCATTAAAGGATATCTGTTTTTGGTCCCCAATATCATCGGATTTGCAATATTCACATTTATTCCGATTGTGGCGTCATTTGTATTAAGTTTTACAAGTTGGGATGGCTTTGGTGAACTAGAGTTTATCGGCATTGATAATTTTGTCAAACTATTTTCAGATGATATTTTTAGAGTGTCGATGTGGAATACATTGGTATTTACATTGGTATCTGTTCCGGTGACCTTAATTATTGCACTTGCAGTAGCTATACTATTAAACAAAGGAATCAAAGGTATAAAGATTGTAAGAGCGGCCTTTTTCCTACCATACATAACAGCAGCTATCGCAGTAGCGGTCGTATGGCAATTGCTCTATCATCCAACACTTGGTCCGATTAATCAGTTTTTGATGACTATTGGTGTGGATAATCCGCCAAAATGGTTGTCAGCAACAAGTACAGCCATGGCTTCAGTGATTATTATGTATATCTGGAAGATGATTGGATACTATATGATTATATTTTTAGCTGGGCTACAGGGCGTTCCTAAGCAACTGTATGAAGCAGCACAAATTGATGGTGCAAATGCATGGGAGAAGTTTACGAATGTAACCTTGCCGATGCTCTCACCCGTCGTGTTTTTTACATTGATTATTGCCTTGATTAATTCATTTAAAGTCTTTACAGAAATCTATGCGCTAACTGGAGGCGGACCGGGACATTCGACTAATGTTTTGGTATATAACATTTATGTGGAAGCTTTCCAAAAATATAATCTTGGGTATGCATCAGCAATGTCCTATGTACTTGCAATTATTATTGTAACAATCACAATCATTCAATTTAGAGGACAAAAGAAATGGGTAAATTACTAAAACATAGAGGTGAAAAATTTGAAAACGATGGTAAAAGATAATACAATGAAAAAAGTAAAACAAGAACAAGCATGGCAGATTACAAAAAGAGTATTGTTATATGTTTTTTTGGCAGCCATCTCGTTAATAATGATTATGCCATTTTTATGGATGATTTCAGCTTCTTTAAAGAGAGAAATTGATGTTTTTGCGTTCCCCATTCAATGGATACCGGAGACGATAAAATGGGAAAATTATAAAAAGATATGGACAGAAATGCCATTTATGACGTATTATCTTAATACGATAAAAATAGCAGGTTCGGTAACCGTGATTCAACTGTTCACATGTTCTTTGGCGGCATATGCGTTTTCAAAAATCGAATTTCCAGGAAGAGATAAGATTTTTTTAGGATATCTATCAACGATGATGATACCTTATCAAGTAATTATGATACCTCAGTTTATGATTATTAGAAATCTAGGACTTGTGGATACGCATCTAGCACTTATATTAACAGCAGCATTTAATCCGTTTGGGGTCTTTTTGTTTCGACAATTTTTTATGGGAATACCGGAAGAACTGTCAGAAGCAGCGCGAATCGATGGATGTAGTGAATTTAGAATATATGCTCAAGTTATTTTACCATTAGGTAAAGCAGCGGCAGCGAGCTTAACAATTTTTACGTTTGTCGATCGATGGAATGACTTTTTAGGTCCACTTATCTATATTAATAGTGACCGCATGAAGACATTGCAATTAGGTATGCGTAATCTACAGACAGAATTAAGTTCTTCATATGCTTTGCTTATGGCAGCAGCCGTTTGTGCGAGTATTCCAACGATTATTGTTTATCTATTAGCTCAGGATTTCTTTGTAGAAGGAATCGCTGCTACAGGAGTTAAAGGGTAATGTGTGCGTTTGCCTATCTTAGACTGGCTAGACTAAAAAAAGTATGATAAGATGGATGAATCATTGATCGTATTAAAAGGAGGAAAAGATTTGTGGAAAAAATTAAACTTTTAATAGCAGATGATTTGGAAGTACATATTAGAAGACTCGAAAGACTCATCAAAGAAAAGCCGGACTTAGAATTAGTGGCAACCGCACGAAGTGGGTATGAGGCAGTTATGATGGCTGCTATTCATCACCCGGATATTATATTGATGGACATCCAAATGGAAAATAACATGGCAGGGATTGAAGCGGCAAAGCAAATCAATGAAAAACTGGGAGATATTAAGATAATCATGCTGACCGTTCATAAAGATGATAATATTATTTTTGCCGCATTTCAAACAGGCATCGTAGATTATATCCTAAAAACGGACACCGATGATAATATCTTAGATGCCATCTACTCAGCACACAAAAACCTATCGCCTATACGTCCAATGGTTGCTGAAAAAATACGGGATGAATTTCAACGCATGAAAGAAAGCGAGCAAAGTATATTGTTCGTAATCAAAATTATCTCAGAGCTTACACCAAGCGAACTCAAAGTTCTCCAGCTATTGTCAGAGAATAAGACGAGAAAAGAAGTCGCTGCATTAAGGTGTGTGGAAGTAGATACAATAAAAAAACAGATAAACAGTATCTTAAAAAAATTCAATAAAAGCAATTACAAGGAAGTACTAAAAATTATTAATAAGCTAAAGATTTTTGATCTTATCAAAGATATATAGAGGATAAAGACGTATGATTATATATTTATCCATTGTCATTTTTATTTTTTTGTTAGCCTCCTTCCTAAAGAACAGATCAAGTATATCGATGCGATTTTTATTGGGAATTTTTGGAGGATGGATCATTTCTCTTGCGAGTTTAATCTTATATTTAAGCAAACAAAACTATTATTGGCGTGAAATCAACAATATATTTTATATCACAAGGGACATATGGAACCTATTAATTGTTCGAGTGAATATTCGCCCCGACCTTCTTATTCGAAGCATTAATGTAGGTGTAGGGTTGTTTTACTACAGTGCTATTTGCTTTGCAATTGCATTTACGAGCAAAGAGAGTAAAAAAAACAATCGAAAATATCTCTTATTGGCAGTGTCGCCGCTCCTACAAGTTTTTCTTTTTGATCCTCTCGTGCAAAAATATATACAACTTTATATTAGCAACCAGTCACTTATGAATTTTGATGATTACAATCTTTGGCTAGGGCATTTTAATAATATGTTCCAAGTAATCAATGGTTTATATTGTATGGTAACCCTTGGGATTTTAATCAATTTTTATATCACACATCCGAAGATAAAATTTCTTAAGATATATACCTTATTTAACTTATTGTGTATAACACCTATTATTTTGTTGTTCTTCTATTTGTTTCGCTGGCATCCGATGGTTTTGGTTAAAGCCACCATGAAAAAAGGATATTATAATTATTTGATTCCAAATTTTCAAATCGAGATATTAAATAATCCGACGTATTATTTTGTCTTCTTGATAGCCTATATATTATTAATTATATACATTCTCAAGTATAATACCATGGAAAGCTATTATAAAAGGGATCATGCGAATATAAGTATAAGCATTGATACGGCAAGTCTTGGCGTTAATACGTTTACCCATGCTATCAAAAACCATATTCAGGGGATACGATCGGAAGCGCAGTACTTATCAAAACATTGTCAGGCAGATGAAGAGGCAATCATTAGCACTAAGCTTATTATGGAGTCATGTGACTTTTGCTTTGCAAGTATTGAAAATGCAAATAAGCAGCTAAAAAACATTCATTTGAACCTAAAGTTGATTCCGTTGGTAAAACCTATAGAAAATGCCATGGATAGCTTTCATAGTATGGATGGTAATGTTAAACTGATCTATGAAAAAAATAAGCAGGTGACAATGGCATATATCGATGAAGAGGCATTTACAGAAGTTTTAGTGAATATGATTGCTAATGCCTATGAAGCGATTGAGGATAAGACGCATGGCGAGATCTCCATACGTATTCGCGAGCAAGGACGATGGGGGATTATAGAGATAAAAGATAATGGACGTGGAATTGATGAAGACCATATGAATAAAATATTTTCTCCTTTTTTCACAACAAAGTCTTCTGTGAATAATTGGGGCGTAGGACTTGCTTTTTGCTACAAAGTGGTCACTGCTCATGATGGGAAAATCACAGCAGAAAGTGTGCCGGGAAAAGGGACTTTATTTTCAATAGCATTACCCATACTTTAACCTAGTTAGAACATGACTGAAAGGACGATTTTATGAATTACGATACGATTTTTATGGATAAGTTTGTCAATAGAATAGATGGCAATATGCAGACAATAAGCGAGTATTGCTCAGAACATTTTCCGGAGATGAAAAAAAAGGTGCTTGAGACTGCGGATTTAATATGCAATCAGCAATTTATTTTTAATATGGATTGGGACATGGAGCAAACCCATGAAATTGTAAGTTTTAAAGGTGCTATTGATTGGGAGCATATTCCCTCGGATGATCCGGAATGGATTTTTGCACTGAATCGACATCGATACTGGATTTTCCTGGGTCAAGCCTATCAAATGACGGGACACAAAAAGTATATCCATGCATTTAAAGATCAGATGGAGCAATGGATTGAGAGTCAACCGTTGACAGAAGCAAAAAAAGCGACGACATGGCGATCAATAGAAGCGGGGCTACGCTTAAATTATTGGTTGCAGGCTTATGGATACTTTATTGGATGTGATCTGATAGATGAAGGTTTTCAAGAGATGTTTTATGAGAGTATTCAATTGCACTGTACTTATATTATGGGTGTTGAACGTCCCTTTAGCGTGATTAGCAACTGGGGTGTAATTGAAAATGCGGGTCTATATATTGGTGGTCTTGCCCTTGGTCGTACAGAGTATATGCAAACAGCTATAGAACGCCTAGAAACGGCATTAAAAGTTCAAGTTTATAATGATGGTGTGCATTGGGAGCAATCGCCAATGTATCATAACGAAGTCTTGGTGTGTCTACTAGCGGTTATAGAAAAAAGTAAGGATGAAACCATTCAATTTAGTGAAGCTTCACGTCGTATCATCCATCAAATGGCCCATGTTAATATGAAATGGAAGAAACCTAATGGAGAAGAATTCTGTCAAGGTGATAGTGATAGTTTTGACCTACGTGACATATTAAGTAAAAGTGCATTGTTGTTTAATGACCCAATTTTGAAGTTTGCAGGATATAAACGTCTAGATTTTATGAATGCCTGGGAGTTAGGCGAAGAGGCGATTTACACCTATGATCAGTTAGGAACAAAAGCGCCAGAAGAGATTTCAACGGAACTTGCAAGCAGTGGGAATTATTACATGCGCTCAAGTTGGAAAGAGGATGGACACCTGTTGCACTTTAGTAATGGATCGATTGGTGGAGGTCATGGACATTGTGAAAAACTACATATTGATTTAGTTGCACATGGGGAAGATGTGTTGATTGACAGCGGACGATATACCTACGTGGATAAAGAGATTCGCCATCAACTTAAGAGCTGTTTTGCGCATAATACGGTTATTGTTGATGATATGCCATTTATGGAGACAAAGGGGTCATGGGGGTATGAAAAACTAGCGCAAGCGATTCATCGCCCACATCGCCTTAATCAACCCATTGAGTTTATTGAAGGCGGTCATCTTGGATACTTGGATCAAGGTGTGTTTGTAAATCGTAAAATCGTCTATATAAAACCCGATATATATATTGTGAGTGATGAAGTCATCAGTCAAGAGGAAAAACCGTTTACACAGTTGCTGCATTTTAGTGCCAAGGGACAAGTCACAGCAACGCAGGAAAGTGTTTTTTATGAAAGCGCCAAGAACTTTGTTCAGATTCAGTGTTTATCAAAGCCCACGATTGAACTTGAACAACAACCGCATTCATTTTTTTATAATCAATTGGATACGCATACATTGGCAAAAATCAGTCAAAGCAACCGCCTGCGTATGGCAAGTACGTTTGTCATTGATATTAATCAAGAGGCGACAACTCGAGCAAAAATAGAAGCTGTTGATGTGAAGTCGGTTGGTGATATGGCACATTTTGATACCCATCAGCTGGAATGCGTAAAAATCGAAAAGCACGGAAAAAAATACCTTGTCTTTTTTGCACATGGTGAGACAGCATCAAGTATTAATATGTTTGAAGCATGTGATATCCAATTTGTCGGAAATGTAACGGTTGTAACGATAGAGGATGATAAGGTGCAACGCTGCGTATTAAGTCGATAAGTAGATTTTAGAAAAGAATAAGGAGACATAATGATAGATAATAATAAATGGGAGCAATATAAGTTGCCGACGCAACAAGAGTTAGAAAAAGCGACAACAATAGCAATTGAACAGATTTCCTATGACTTGGATAAGTTTACACACCACTTTAAGGCGAATGGAAGTGAAGGTGATTTTTATAAGCCTCATGACAATACAACATGGACAACAGGTTTTTGGACGGGACAATTGTGGATTGCTTATGAATTAACAGGTGAAGAAAAATATAAAGAGGCAGCACTTATTCAAGTACGAAGCTTTTTAGAACGTATTGAAAAAAAAGTAGATACCAATAATCATGATATGGGCTTTTTATATAGCTTATCTTGTGTCGCAGCATATAAGCTCACCGGAAATGAAGAAGGAAAACAGGCAGGAATTTTAGCAGCAAAAAATCTTGCGAGCCGATATCAAGAGAAGGGTGAGTTTATTCAAGCTTGGGGTGAGGTAAATGCAGACGATAACTATCGTCTGATTATTGATTGCCTCCTTAACTTACCATTGTTATATTGGGCATCAGATATTCTAGGAGATGATACGTATGCCGACATGGCGAAAAAGCATATCAACACTTCACTTAAAGTGATTATGCGACAAGACTGTTCAACATACCATACGTATTATTTTGAAAAAGGAACAGGGAAACCTCTATATGGAGAAACCCGTCAAGGCTATAGCAATGAATCAGCATGGTCAAGAGGACAGGCGTGGGGAATCTATGGAACAGCCCTTAGCTATCAATATACCCATAATGAAGAATACAAAGAACGGTTTTTCCAGATAACCGATTATTTCTTAGAACATTTGCCGAGTGATTTAGTACCCTATTGGGACTTTATTTTTGGAGAAGGCTCCGATGAGCCAAGAGATAGTTCGGCTGCGGCTATTGCAGTATGTGGAATGCTTGAAATGGCAAAGTACTTAGATGAAGAAAAAGCTGCATATTATAAAGATGCGGCCTTAAAAATCATGAAGTCACTTATGGATAACTATGCGGCAAAAAGTCCTAAAACCTCCAACGCAGTATTACTTCATGGAGTTTATGCTAGAAAATCACCCCATAATCCGTGTAATGACCGTAACGTCGATGAATCCAATCCATGGGGAGACTATTATTATATGGAAGCGTTGATTCGACTGCAAACAGATTGGAACCTTTATTGGTAAAAATAAAAAATCACCAACATCCTTTATGGATGTGGTGATTTTTTTTGCTATCTATTTTATCAGATTACCGGCCAAGTTCAATGACATTTGCAATTAACATTTGGCAGCGACCACAGTCTTCACCTGTTCCTGCACCAGTGATTTTCCCTACTTTTTCAACCGTATCGGCTCCGCCATGTACTGCGTCAATGACAGCCTGCAGTGAAACCTCTTTACAGCCGCATACGGAAGTGAGGATGGGTTCGATTTCATTCTTACATCCATCACAAGCAAGACAGACACCGGTGTGCTTAGTAAGTTCCTCAACTGTTCTAACGCCTTGCACCATTGCTTTTCGTATATCAAGATACTCTACATTGTTTGTTGTACAAATTACTCTGTTATTTGCCATTACTTATTCTCCTAACATTTTTTTACTAGAATGCCTATATTTGGGCATCGTGCTGGTCATTATATCAGATTCATGTAACAGCGTCAATGCTAACCATGTTTTTGTATTCGCAGTTCTATCAAATAAGGTGTATAATAAAAACGTAACTGTTTAAGAACAAATGGAGGTGTTAAGATGGACATAGTACAATTTGAGCAAATGAAAAAAGGCAGTGGTTTTGTAGCGGCCCTTGATCAAAGTGGCGGAAGTACACCGAAAGCACTTGCCGCATATGGAATCTTGGAAGAAGCGTACTCAGATGCAGACACAATGTTTCAGCTCGTTCATGATATGCGTTCCAGGATTATAACAAGCCCTGCATTTACCAAAGATAGAATTCTTGCTGCTATTATTTTTGAAAAGACAATGGATATGAAAATTGATGATGACTATACTTCGGATTATCTTTGGCAAAAAAAAGGCATCGTTCCAATTTTAAAAGTGGATAAAGGTTTGGCACCATTAGCCGATGGTGTGATGCTGATGAAGCCGATACCGGATTTAGAAGCGTTGTTAGAACGGGCTAAAAAGCGCCATATCTTTGGAACCAAGATGCGCTCAGTGATAAAAGAAGTCAATAAACAAGGCATTCATGCACTGGTTAGTCAACAATTTGAATTGGCAAAAATTATAGTGGATGCAGGATTTATACCCATTGTTGAGCCGGAAATTGACATATATATGAAGGACAAACAACATGGGGAACAACTGCTTAAGCAAGAGTTGTTGGAGCATTTGACCCATTTGGATCCAAAGTATCAAGTCATGTTAAAACTTACATTACCGGAGCGAGACGATTTTTACAAAGACGTTATTGAACATCCAAATGTAGTTCGGGTGGTGGCGCTTTCAGGAGGATATTCACGAGAGGTGGCTAATGAAAAGCTACGTCGCAATCCAAAGCTCATTGCTAGTTTTTCAAGGGCTTTGACACAAGAGCTTAATGTTGATCAAAGTGATGAGGTATTTAACACAATGCTTGATCAGTCGATTCAATCGATTTATGATGCATCCATCATGTAAAAGAATAATTGGAATTATGTAAAGGATAAATACTAAACGTGGGAGCGGGAAAATGACTAAGATTCGTCACAAGAAAAAATACACGAAATCAATAAGCATTATTATATTTATAGCATTAGTTAGCATTCTTGTTTTTAAAAGTGTCATGCAAAAAACATTTGATGCAACAAGCTTAGATGCCAGTAACGCCCAACAACATATCGAAGAATTGACGTTAGACACCTATCAAGGGCGCTTGGCTGGCACAACAGAAAATGAAAGAGCGCTTAATTATATTAAAAATCAGTTTCAAGCATATGGAATCAATGGAGGCGCAAAGGGAGGTTCTTATTTCCAATCCTTTTCTATGATTGTTCCAAATATTGATACAACCCCGGTATTTACTATTCCCAACCAAGATAAAAACACATATCAAGAGTTAATAATGTATCAAGACTATGTCGCACTACCTTCTTTTGATGGAGGTAGTGTTGATTTTGATGGAGAATTGCTTATGGTAGGGACCAACTTGCTGCGTGTAGACCCAGCACTCATAAAAGACCGTGTGGTTGTTATTGAAGCGGATGTAATCAACCCTAAATGGGTTGAATATGTAAAGAAAAACGAAGGGCAAGGTATTATTTGCTGTTCAGAAACGGCAGCGTATGGCGGTAATCATCAATATGAACGTCAAAAAAGCATTGGTATGGAAGGTAAGGCAGGGGAGACTATTTTTGTCGGCTATATATCTCTGGAGCGCTATCAAGAACTTGTAAACCTTGTCGGAGGCGAATTATCTAAAGATAAATCGAACCCAAGTATTATTAATGATGTAAAAATACAGATTCAAATTGATTATCCAATCGTTGAGACAGCAAATATTGTTGGTGTGCTTGAAGGCAATAAGAAAACGGACCGTATTTTATTGCTTACGGCGACGGTAGATGGATTAGGGACAGGTGTAGAGGGACAATATTTCCCAGGGGCTAATAACCATACATCCGGTGCGGCTGGCATGCTAGAGATTGCTCGGGTACTGTCGATGCAAGAGAGTTTACCATATAAAACTATTGTCTTTATTGGATTTAACGGATCACTGCAACAAAATGCAGGTGCAAAATATTATATTGAACATCCGATCTATCCCTTGGATAAGACCACAGTAATCCATCTAGATGCTATTGGGCAAGAGTCTATTGATGGCTTGACAATTTTTTCGGAAAATATTGTCAGCAAAATGCTAAAAGATAAAATGTATAATTATGCAGCAGATGCTAATATCTTTGTCAATCAGGGAAATTATAACGGCACTATTCCAGGCGTGTTTGTCAATGAAGGTGTTCCTGCAATTATGGTTCATGACGCAAGCAAGCAGCCCAATACATATGAAGATACAATAGAAAAAATAAATCCAAAAACATTATCGAGTGCGATGACAATGGTCATTAATTATATTCAACATGATATTTACAAATACAACCCAATAGACTATGTATCTCATTCGGAATGGGTCGTTTTTTGGGTTATAATAAGCATTCTTTTTTTTAATATGGGACTTGAATTTTTGTATAAACGCTATCCGTCTAAGAATATTTTGGGACAGCCTATTGAAACCCACTATTATCGATTGACTTTTGTACTTTTAAGAAAAATACTTGCCATTATCATACCTGTCTTTTTAGTTAGTTTTATGCTGACGTTCTTAGTCAACATTCATCAAAACACAGATATTAAAGTAATTAATCATGAATGGGTAAGTAATTTTTCGCTATACTTAACGTTTAAACAAAGCATCCTATATCTGCGTACAATGTTTGATTTTGATGTTCATCAAAGTTATACCGTAGGCAATGTATTTGATGTCATATATACCTCAAGTGTATTGAGCATTAAACTCATTAGTGCTTCACTGGGGCTTTCCGTATTTATTGGAATATTTCGAGGAATGTATGAAGGGTATCGAACAAAAAAAGGGGGGATTAGATCCCTAGGAACATTAGTTTTCTTCTCAATTCCCGATGTGTTAATCGTATTGTTAGGTGTCATTACGTATACCTATATTGCGAAAAACTTTAAAGGGTTGACAACAAGTCTGCCCCTCAAAGATTTTATATTTCCATTGATTACATTATCCATTATTCCTACGGTATATATATCGCGGATTACTTTTTTAACGATACTTGATGAACTGGATAAGGAATATGTTCGTG
The DNA here is from genome assembly GCA_002382805.1 of Clostridiales bacterium UBA4039. Classification (GTDB taxonomy): domain Bacteria; phylum Bacillota; class Clostridia; order Lachnospirales; family Vallitaleaceae; genus UBA1351. The sequence continues at coordinate 11,788 of DGAD01000055.1, read as the reverse complement.
CTGCCAAAGCATTAGGATATTCGAAAATAAAAATCTATATGACGGAAATGCTGCCTGCAGTTATATTTAAAGTTGTAGATTCCTTGCCGACAATTATGACGATGCTCCTCTCCAATATGATCATTGTGGAATACCTGTTTAACTATAATGGTATTGTATATTATTTACTCTACCTATATAAGCGTAATGACGTCTATCGCTTTGTTCCAATGGCGCTTACACTGGGGCTTATCTATAGTTGTTTTGTCTATGGTATTGGTTTGTTGACCAAAGTCATTAATCCATTGAAAAGGGAGGGGAGAAAATGAAAAGAATAAATTGGCCATTACTGTTGGGTGGTATTATACTTGTAGGTATTCTTATTCTTATGGTTTTTCCGGATAAAATTGCAACCAAAAGTCCGTATACGCTTCAACATATGCGATTTTCAACTCAAGATAATCAACTCATGGTAGAATCAGCACCTTATCCGCCTTCAAAAGATTATATTTTTGGAAGTGATGATCTTGGAAGAGATATCTTTAGCTATATTGTTTATGGAACGAAGCTAACGATTTTACTTGGGATTTTCATGTCTTTAGGACAGTTTTTTATTGCAATCCCTATGGCGATTATGGGAGGTTTTGGCCATAAGAGTTTTAAATCGATGATTTTACAAGGTAACATTATTTTTTCGGCGATACCTGCGTTATTAATCAGTATTATCATTTTACAATTAGATTTTTTTGTGAGTCTTAGTAAGGGGTACTCTATGTTGGCCTTTGTTTTAGTTATTACATTTGTTGGATGGCCAAAGCTTGGAAAATTGTTGATGGAGCGGGTAGAAGCCATTAATCAACAACCATTTATTCGTGGAGAGATTGCTATTGGCAAACCTCGTCGTAAAATTGCGACTGAAAATGTCCTGCCTCACCTGATTCCTGAGATTATTATATTGTTTTTTATGGAAATTGCCAGAAACCTGTCGATGATGATGCAGCTAGGTGTCTTTAGTGTATTTATAGGTAATCTTAAGATTATCAAAGACTCAAGTATGGGACAATATTCATATTATAACGTAAGCTTTGAACCAGAGTGGGCAAGCATGTTAAGTACGTCAAGAAATATGTTAACTGTTGCCCCTTGGACAGTTTTTTTTCCAGCCCTTGCTTTTTTTATTAGTGTGTTGGGTTTTAACTTATTTGGAGAAGGGCTTCGAGAGATTGTACAAAAAAGAGATTCCCGTTTTATCCCGACGATTAGAAAAATCTTAAGTTGGGATTTGCAAAAAATCAAAAAAAGGCAAAAGCTTGGGATGAAAGCATATAAAATGATGATAGCGGTTGTACTCATATTAGCAGGTGTTATTTTTTCTACATATGCCCAAGAATCTTCATTTGATTATCACCGTCAGCATGTTAAAGATTATGAGCAAGTGGTTATGGGAACCCCAGAAGCACAAGCAACAGTAAAGCATATTGAAAATAAAATGCAAGAGCTGGGTATAGTTCCCCTTAAAGACAACAGTTATCAAAGAGTATATGAGACCCAAGAAGTCTACCATCGTTTATCCCAAAGCATGTCCATGGACATAGGTACTAAAAGAACAGAGTTTATGGCAGGAACAGATTTTTCAGTGTTATCATTTGATCAAGAGATGGTTCAAGGGGAAGTGTATGATGCTTCTAGACAAGATTTATATAATATTGATGATTATTATGTGTTTAAGGATAAGTTCATTGTAATAGACACGGCTTACTACAATACTGCATCGATGAATTATTTTATGGAAACCATTGGACAAGAGGTTCCAATTAAAGGCTTTTTACTTGTAGATACCCATACGGTTAAGTTTGAAGAAACGCTTGTCAATAAACGTCACAATGGGTATGTTGCAGTGATTTCTAGAGAGTCATATGAAACCATGATACAAAATCCTAGGGCCGTTATTACTTTAGCAGCACATACGAAGAAGATTGATTCGCAAGGTGTAGATGTATTTGGTTTTTATGAAGGAAAGGATCCATATCTTAAGGATGAAGTTATTGTCATCGGATTGAACTACAATTATATAAACAATGGAGGCAAGGAAGTTCTACAGTTTAATCTGGAACTTATGGAGCAGCTGTGTGGGTTGGAAAAGAGTAGACGTTCATTTGTTTTTATGTTTTTGGATGGAACAATTAGCGATAAATACCATGGAATATATGCAATGACAGATAACTTTCCATACAGTCCTCAAAAAGTGAAGGCATACATTGATTTGACAAGAATCACAGAGCCAGAATATGCAACGTTAGAACTTAGCCTGGAACAGGCACCTGTAACACGGCAGTTTGCTTGGAGCATGGGGCATCTTTTTGAAGAGGATTTCGATAAAAAACATATTGACCATGTACCGCTAAAATCAAATAAAATTGGAATTGAACATTATTATACAAATACACAAGCGGCAAATTCAATGTTTTGGAACCGAGGAATAGCGACTATTATTATTGGGACAAAGACGTCTGGTGATAGAACGCTAGATGAATTAGGCGAGATTATTGTTGAAGTCATTAATAAAAACAACTATTAATAAGGAGAGATTTGATGCGGGAAAAACTTTTGGATGTTACCGACTTAAAAGTTTCATTTTACCAAGAACAGGGAAAACTCCAAGTGGTTCGTGGTGTCGACTTACATATATATCAAGGAGAAATCATAGGTATTGTAGGTGAGTCAGGAAGTGGAAAATCGGTGACCGTTAGTTCATTTTTGAAGTTACATGATGAATCGATCAGTACGATTGATGCAGGACATGTTCTTTTTCAAGAGCAGGATTTGGTGGGGCTTAATGAAAAGCAGCTCCGACCTATTCGTGGAAAACGTATTGCATATATTTTTCAAAACCCATCTCAAGCTTTAAACCCTTATAAACGCATTGGAAAGCAACTTGAAGGAATGCTAAAGGCCCAAGGACAGCCAAGAAGCTATCAACGGATTTGTGAGGCGTTAAAAGAGGTGGGAATCGATACACCGGATACAGTGTATAATATGTATCCATTTCAACTTAGCGGTGGACAAAATCAACGGGTCATGATTGCCCTTTGCATATTAGCAAGACCTGATATTTTGATTGCAGATGAGCCGACAAGCTCAATCGATGCATCGCTTAGAAAAAGAATTTTGGATTTGTTAAGAAAAGTTAATAAAAAATATGGGATGTCGATTATCTTGATTACACATGATTTTGATGTGGCTAAATATTTGTGTGAACGTATTCATATAATGTATGGAGGATTAATAGTGGAGGCGGGACCCTTAGAACAGGTGTTTCGAAACCCGATGCATCCGTATACAGATGCATTAATTCAATGTGTAAACTCTTTGGATTTTGGAGATGCGACGGTTTATTCTCTTGAGGGAGCGCCTTTAGCACCCAAAGAATTTAGCAACCAATGCCCTTTTTATTCAAGATGTGAAAAAAGAATGCCAAGCTGTACAAAGGATATCCCGCGAATGCTTGGCATAGATGGACGAAGTGTTCGGTGCCGATTATATGAAAGGGGGGATCGAGTTGAATAGTATTTTAAAAGTAGAAAATCTTTCTAAGCATTATGTTATTCAATCCAGTATTTTTAAGAAAAAAGAAATCATTCATGCGGTCAATCAAGTGAGTTTTGAGTTAAATAATGAAGAATCTATAGGACTAATTGGAGAAAGTGGATGTGGAAAGAGTACGGTTGCTAATTTGCTTCTAAAACTCCTGGAACCCAGCCATGGAAAAATATATCTTTTTGGTGAGGATATTACCAATATTCGTGAACGGGATATGCGTGAATATCGTAAGGATATTCAAATTATTTTTCAATATACCAATGCAGTCTTAGACCCTAAAATGACCGTTGAAGAATTGCTATTGGAACCGCTTCGTATTCATAAGATTGTAGAAGAAGAGAAGATGCATAGTGAAGTGGAGCGATTACTTGCACTTGTTGGGTTAAAACATAGCGAAAAAGACAAATTTCCAAACCAATTAAGTGGTGGACAAAATCAGCGGGTAATCATTGCTCGGGCAATAGCAACCCGAGCAAAAATTATTGTATGTGATGAGCCGGTGTCAGCTTTAGATGTGTCTGTCCAGGGACAGATTCTTAATCTTCTATCGCAGTTAAAAGATGAATTAAAGTTATCCTATATCTTTATCTCCCATGATTTAAAAGTGGTGGCACATATGTGCGATAAGATTGCCGTAATGTATCAAGGGGAATTTGTTGAATTCGGGGCAACGGATAAAGTGCTTCAAAATCCTGAACATGCATATACAAGAAAATTACTTGAAGCAATGCTATAAGCTTTCAAGTCTTGATACTTGACGGTATGAGGAAGGGGTTAAACCAGTATTGTTCTTAAACAATGTGTAGAAATACTGTGTGTTTTCAATCCCGATTTGTTTAGTGATTTCTTTGATAGTACAAGGCGTTGTCGATAGTAGTTCTTTGGAACGTTCAATACGCAATGTATTGATGTAATCATTAATAGTAACGCCTTCCACATATTTAAATGCTTTGCTTAATTTATTGGAAGGAATGTCAAAAGTTGAGGCGATAAGTGAAAGGGTGAGGTTATAATCGGTATAGTTTGACTCAATATATGCTTTAACTTTTTGACTGACTTGAATGCGTTGACTCTCAGTGATTTGAAATTTTAATTCAATAAGTTGCTCAATAAAGGCGATAAATAGGCAATCAATATCTGTTTGTGATGTAGCATGAAGAATCTTTTTTTCAAAGGTATCCATGTCCGGTGTTATAGGCGTTGTGGATGTATCCGAGAGCAAAGAGATATAGTAGGAATTTAAAGTTAAATATAGACTCTTTAGATTAAAGAGAATCAATGAAAAGCGATAGTTTTTACATTGGTTGATTAATTGGAAATAAATGTTAATGGCTTTATCTGCATCCAATGATTTTATGGAGGTGATAAGTTCTGTTTCCAGTTCATCCTGATGTAGATTGTCGCTTTTTTTGTGCAGTAACCAAGCTTCACTCATCATATGCATATCAGGATAAAACACATGGAGTTGCTTTAATTCGCATAAGCGGATATAACTTTTTTTCAAAGTCAAAATATCTTGTGTTTTTTGGCTATACAGACAGAGTGCAATTCCTTGTTCAAGTAAATAATGACATACGGATTCGATGGTTACATCCGCATGCGGTTGTAAAATAAGAAGAGAGTTTTCGGCTATTTTTATTAATTCCCAATGATCGTCACAAAAAGCGCTCATTGAGCAGGTAAAATCAGAAGGAGCTTCAAATAAAATCATATAATAGTTGCGACCATGAATAAAGTTAATATTATATTGAGAAAATTTATTCATTAAATGGTGCTCAACAGAGCTTGTTGAGAGCAACATATGCTTTAGCACCTCAGTTTTTAAGAGGGATTGATATCCGGCATTGGCTTGCTTTTGGGTAGCGATAAAATGGTCAAAGTCACCCATTATATCTGTTGAAATATCAATGTTTGTCTCATCAGCTACAGATAAGGAAGACAGGATTTTTTTTAGTGGGTCATAAAATCGACGCATAGATATATAGGCAATGAGTATTCCACATGCTAAGAGAATTAGCGCAATAATAATGGCATGATAGAGCATGTTATTTAACCCGACCATACATTGCTTATAAGGAATGACCTTTACAAAGTACCAGGTTGATTCGGGCATATAAGTGTAAAAATAAATTGTTTTTTCTCCACGTTCTTTACTAAAGAAGTATCCGTTTGTAGAGGTGTTGTCTAAACTATTTGTAAGCACTTGAGTGTCAATTTTTTGAAGTACGTCGGTATATAAAGCTGAGGAGGCGATGATTTCTTCATCGGAATTTAAGATAAGCATATATTCCTCTTCTTTTGTTGTAGGGCTAAAAAAGATATTGTTATATGCTTCAGCATATATATTCATTAACATTGAGGTTCCTAACTGGTCGGTCGATGGATCATGAACTAAAAAAGAATACACCTGATCGGTCTCACGTTCATCGCCCCATAGAAGATCTCTAGGGATGGGAGTCAGCTTAGGATAGTCTGTTGGTGAAGTGAGTAGCTGGACACCGGAGTGATCAAAAAACTCATGCCGATAAAAAGAACCGGATTCATAAGTCGTATAGATATAATCTTTACTTTCATTATAGACATAGACGGAATGGATAAGATCATTGCTTACCATCCCTGCATTCATAGAACGAATCCCAAGTATTTTTTCAAAGTTACTAACATTTTCAGAAGTACGCAGGCGAGTGACCGCAGGCGAATAATAAATTTGCATTGCAGAATTGATAACAGAGTCTTGAATCTGCTTTGACATTTGGTCAGCGTGTATTGAAAACTCTTCATTAAGTGAACTGACAAGATTGATAGTGGCTTGTTCATAATTTTTGGATAAAAGAATAACGATTAATAATAATCCAACGACCAAGATAAAAATATTTCTTAACCATGTTGACAAAGAATAACCTATAGAATTTAATCGTATACGATTTTTTTTGACTGTTTTCATAGTTGAACTACCTTTCTTTTTATTCTGAACACGCTTGCTAAATACAGGAGTTCATAATATGATTATAGTACATTTTCCTAAAAATGATAATATGTAAAATGATAAAAATATCCAAAACAACCAAATTGAACTATAAATATCATGAAAATCAGTCTATGATTTTAACCGTAAGCAAAATACGAGCACATATGGAGGTATTAAAAATGAAGAAAAGAAGTTTAGCAACAGTATTAGTTTTAAGTCTTTTCGTAGTAATGCTTTTTAGTGGTTGCAGTAAAGACGATGGAAATGAAACAGGGGATGCAGCAGGGGGAGGAACGGATACGACACAAAGTAATGATGCAAGTACAGAGTCGAGTGAAGCAACAGAAAGCGATAATGGACCATCAGGTGAAGTCATGTTGTATTCATCTATGCAAGAAGCTCAACTTAAAGCGTTAAAAGATGGTTTTACAGCAAAGTATCCTAATATTAAGATGGATTACTATTTTGCAGGTACAGGAAAAGTAGTTACGAAGATTGCCACGGAAAATCAATCCGGTCAAGTAGCTGCTGACGTTATTTGGGTAGGAGATCCTGGAAACTACATTTCTTTTAAGGAAAAAGGAATCTTGGCACAATATGAATCTCCAGAAGCTGAAAATATCGGAGCAAAATTCAAAGATCCAGAAGGATATTACACAGGGGCTCGACTTGTTGTAGCAGGTTTTGGATATAATACAAATCTTGTCACACCTGAAGAAGCACCAAAGACATGGGATGATCTATTAAAACCGGAATGGAAAGATCAAATTATCATTACAGACCCAGGTTCATCAGGAACATCTTTTTATGCGATTAGCGCATTGCTAAATCATGAAGATTATGGATTCGAATTTTTTGAGAAGTTAAAAGAGCATGGTGCTGAGCTTGAGAGTGGAACAACAGCAACCCACAATAAAATCGCAGCGGGTGCTTATAAAGTAGGGCTATGCCTTGACTATGTGTCAAAAAACTTGGCTAAAGATGGTGCAACGATTGGATTTAAATATCCGGAAGAAAATCTTATCTCCATAACAAGTCCAATTGCCTTAATTGAAGGTGCTGCTAATGAAGCTAACGGAAAGTTGCTTTATGATTATATTTTGTCAACAGAAGGGCAACAAATCCTACTGGACAATAATTTGAATTCGGTTCGTAGTGATATGAGTTCAGGTGAAGGAATGACAATTCCTGAAATCGAAGCAGCAAGTTTATCCGTTGATGACAAAGAATTAGCAGAAAAAAGCAAAAACATTCTAGAACAGTTCGACAAGATTTTTAAATAGGAAGGAGATATTATGGCAGACATTCGATTTGAAAATATAACCTTTCGCTATGGAGAACATGTGATACTTAATAATTTTTCTCTCACGGTAGAAGAAGGTCAAATTATGGGTATTGTAGGTCCCTCAGGTTGTGGGAAAACAACGCTTATTCGACTGCTTAGTGGATTCATCAAGCCTGAACAGGGTGAAATTTATATTGGTGACACCTGCGTGTTTAGCACAAAAAAGCGAATCAACATGTCTCCTGAGCGAAGAAGAGTGGGCGTAGTTTTTCAAGATTATGCCGTATGGCCGCATCTTACTGTACTTGAAAACATTATGTATCCGCTAAAGAAAAAAAAGGTGCCTAAAAAAGAAGCATACCAACGAGCAAAAAATGCCTTAGCGCAAGTAAGAATGAGTAGCTATGAAAAACACTTGCCAGCTCAGCTTTCAGGTGGGCAACAGCAGCGTGTTGCTATTGCCCGCGCCATAGTATCATCAGATGATGTGATTATATTAGATGAGCCTATAACAAACTTGGATGCAAAATTACGTGAAGAGATGCTTGTGGAAATACAGATGATTCAAAAAGAAATTGGAACGACGATTATATATATAACCCATGATCAAGAAGCCGCTTTGCAGGTCTGCGATAAAATAGCTATCATGGATTATGAAGGGAAAATTTGTCAGATTGGAATCGACGAAGAGATCATCAAACAACCGGTCAATAAATTTGTCTACTCCTTTATTGGGGTCAGTAATTTTATACCAATGGTTGAAAAAAACGATGGAGTTTATTTTTTATGCCATGATGGTCTGAAATATGACAAAAAAGCACCCGAAGGTTTTGTTTCGGGCGTGAAAAATGTTATGGGAATTCGTCCGATGAATATCAAATTTAATGATGATTCACCCTTTAAAGGAACTATTGTCAATGCGACTTTCTTAGGAAATCATTATAATTATTTTGTACAATTTGGAGATCAAAAGTTGCGTGTTCAGCGCAGTACCTTAGAAGTCAAACAATCACGAGTTTATCTAGATGGAGAGGTTGTCGGACTAGAATTTATAGCACCAAGCTATTACGATGCAAGTGAGAGAGGAGCTGATGATCATGAGTAAAAGAAAAGTTGGCTCGGACTTAGCTAGAATCGATGGAAAGAAGTTTAGCTTGGATCGAGTACTGACCATAGTAAGTGCACTACTCCTTGTGATTATTGTTGTTATACCGGTATCAATGATTTTTGCGAATGCCTTGTTTTTGGATGGAAAACTTGACTTAGCAATGTTTGTTCGAGTCATTGGACGTGAAGAGAACATAGGAGCGATGTGGAATACGATACAAATTGGATTCTGGGTAACGCTTCTTGGTACAATTATGGGGATCTTTTATGCATGGCTTTTGGGAAGATCCGATGTTCCCTTAAAAGGATTGATGCGAGGACTTTTTACCATTCCCTATATGTTTCCACCATTTTTTGGTGCGATGGCATGGGATTTGATGTTATCAGGTCGTGGCGGATATGTGAACACATGGTTGATGAGTACATTTAACCTGTCCAGTGCACCGTTTAATATGAACTCCTTATGGGGGATTATATTTGTAGAAGTATCCTATTATTTTCCATTTGTTTTTATGCAAGTTGTCTCGGCGCTTGAACGAATGGATCCAACGTTAGAAGAGTCGGCAAGAATAGCAGGCGCAAAGCAAGGGTATGTTATTCGTAAAATCACGTTGCCTTTGGTTAGACCGGCAATATCTGCAGGAGCCTTGCTTATTCTTATATGTTCTTTAGCCCACTTTGGGGTACCTCAGATTTTAGGTTTCACCAATAATATCTTCACCTTACCTACGAAGATTTATGATTTGATTAGTCGTGCAGCCGGAGACTTCCAAGGGGTTCGAGAGGCAACCGCCCTATCTATACTTCTGATTGGTGTTGTTGCTATAGCATTGATTGCGCAGAAACTTGTCCTACGCTCAGGAAGTTATGACATTATCAAAGGTAAGAGTATGCGACCAACATTGATAAAATTAAGAAAGGCAAAATATCCCTTACTGATTTTGTCAATTATTACCTTAATATTTATTGTAGTGGTACCGTTGGTTATGATTTTCCTTGTCGGTATGTTAAAGGCATATGGATTACCATTAACACCAGAGAACTTTACCTTTAGAAACTACACCAATGTCTTAGTCGGTAACAAGATGGTTACAGACTCGATCAAAAACTCCTTATTCTTATCAGTTACAGCCGGAATTGTAACAATGTTCCTAGGAGTTATGATTGCATATGTAATTAATAAGATTAAGCCAAAAGGAAAAGAAGTCTTAGAAGTGATTTCAGTATTGCCGTATTCAATTCCTGGAATCGTTCTTGCCATCGGAGTTATTTTAGCATGGTCGGGAGCTTTGAAAATCAACTTATATAACACGATTTGGATTATTTTGATTGCTTATATTGCAAGATATTTATCCTTCTCTATGAAAAGTGCATCAGCAGCCTTGCGCCAAGTTCATTCATCGCTAGAAGAAGCATCAAGATCATGTGGAGCAACCCATTTGGAATCCTTGCGCGATATTACCTTGCCGTTGATTCGTCCGGCAATGGTTTCAGGATTCTTCTTGATTTTCTTACCAGCGATTCGTGAGTTAACAACATCCTTGTTGCTATATGGGCCTTATACCCGAACATTAGGAGTTGCAATATATTCACTTCGAGAAAGTGGGTTGATACCACAGGCATCTGCATTAGCTTCCATTGCAATATTTATTATTATTGTTTGTAATGTTGTGGTTACCCAAGTGACAAAAGATAGGAAAGGGGTATAAGCATGAGTCAAATAGTGCTAAAAAACGTGACAAAACACTTTACGACAAAAACCTTAGGAACCATTACAGCAGTAGATAACTTTAACTTAGAGATTGAAGAAGGAGAATGTTTTTCCTTCTTAGGTCCATCAGGCTGTGGAAAGACAACAACTTTGCGGATGATTGCCGGGTTTGAAGACTTATCTGAAGGTGAGATAGAACTTTGTGGAAAAACAGTGTCTAATGACCGGAAAAAAATATACGTTCCACCAGAAGATCGAGGACTAGGAATGGTATTTCAAGCATTTGCAGTTTGGCCTCACATGAACATATATGACAATGTGGCATTTCCTCTAAAGGTACAAAAGGTGAATAAAAGTGAAATTAAGGAGCGAGTTTCCAAAGCTTTAAAGCACACAAAGCTTTCAGGAATGGAACGTGTATATCCCTCTGATTTATCTGGAGGACAACAACAACGGATTGCTTTAGCTAGAGCGATTGTGACCAACCCAAAAGTCATGCTTTTAGATGAACCTCTCTCAAACTTAGACCCAAAATTACGTGAATCCATGCGGTTTGAGATTAAGGAACTTCAGAAAAAGTTTAATTTTACCATCATTTTTGTAACCCATGATCAATCCGAAGCGATGGCATTATCTGATCGGATGATGGTTATGGACATGGGTAAGATTATGCAAGTGGGCAAACCTGAAAACCTATACAATAATCCTAAAAATCGATTTGTTCATAGTTTTTTAGGTCAATCTACATTTATTAATGTGGAACTTAAAGACGGCAAAGTGTATCCTAGAGGCGATTATCGCCAAGCAATACCTATGCAGCTACCGAGTAAAGCCAATGACAAAATGATTCTTGCCACACGACCAAATGAAATATCCTTGAATCGAACCACCGGATTCAAAAGTAAAATCGAAAAAAGAATTTTTATGACAGACTGTACCCGATATATGGTAAAAGTCGGAGAGCAAATAGTGCAAATAGAAACACCGCACCACAATGAGTTTAAAGATGGTGAACCATGTTATATTGATATACACAATCCAATGTGGTACGAAGATGATGGAGGTGAGGCTGAAAAAGAACGTATGAAACGACAATTAATATAGTCCTAAGCTCAAAAAAAGGGGCTGTCGCATTAGC